>NZ_JBKDRI010000165.1:0-29579 GCF_046341535.1 Acidovorax sp.
GCTGCAAATCGACCGCAGCGGTCCATTTTTAACCGCCTTTTTGCCCCATAGCTCGGCTATGGGGCTGCAAATTCGGCAAAAACTGTCCTCGCTCTCGCCGATTTTCGCTTTCGACGCTCCAAGTCCGACAGGCTCCTAGGCAGGATGGCAATGAGAACTTTGGCACGCTGGCGAACGTCACCCGAACGCCCCCCCGAAAGCCCCCCTGAGCGCCAGCCACGATGGCGCGCCGCTACGATGCCCCCTTTTGCCCATTGCACCGCCATGCCTGACTTTCGCAGCGACACCGTGACCCAGCCGACGCCCGCCATGCGCGAGGCCATGTTCAGGGCCCCGCTGGGCGACGACGTGTTTGCCGACGACCCCTCGGTGAACGCGCTGCAGGCGCACGCGGCCGCGCTGCTGGGCTTTGAGGCCGCGCTGTTTGCGCCATCGGGGACACAGACCAACCTGATCGCGCTGTGGGGCCACTGCCAGCGCGGCGACGAAGCCATCGTGGGCCAGAGCTGGCATACCTACCGCTGGGAGGCGGGCGGCATGGCGGTGCTGGGTTCGATCCAGCCGCAGCCCGTAGAAACCCAGCCCGATGGCACCCTGCGCCTGACCGACATCGCGGCGGCGATCAAGCCCGACGATCCGCACTTTGCGCGCACACGGCTTGTGGTGCTGGAGAACACCACGGGCGGTCAGGTGCTGCCGCCCGCGTATGTGGCCGAGGCGGCGCAGCTGGCCCGCAGCCGGGGGCTGGCGCTGCACCTGGATGGCGCGCGGCTGTTCAATGCCGCCACGGCCAATGCGGCCCGCCATGGCACCGATGTCTATGACGAAGCCCGCACGCTGTGCAGCCATTTCGACTCGGTATCGCTGTGCCTGAGCAAGGGCCTGGGGGCACCGGTAGGCTCGCTGGTGCTGGGCACGCGCGACTTCATCCGGCAGGCACGGCGCACCCGCAAGATCCTGGGCGGCGGGATGCGGCAGGCGGGCGTGCTGGCGGCAGCAGGGCAGTTTGCGCTGGAGCACCATGTGCGCCGCCTGTCAGACGACCATGCCAATCTGGCGCGGCTGGCCGAGGGGCTGGCGCAGACGGCGCGCAGCCACCCCGTGCTGCAGGGCCGCATCACGGTGCACCCTTGGCAGACGAACATCCTGTTCACCGATCTGGCCGGAGACCTGGCCCCGGCTTTCGTGGCATGGCTTGCCGCCCATAACGTGCGCGTGACCAGCAGCCTCTATGGCAGCGGCACCCGACTTCGCTGGGTGACGCACCTGGACGTGAGCGCTGCCGATGTGGACATGGCGCTCGATTGCGTGGCACGGTTCCAGGGCTGACGGGCGCCGGGGCTGCCGGTGAACGAGGGCCGGCGGCAAGCCCGAAGGCCGTCATCCACCCGGTGTCAGGGCGTCAGGGCACCGGCCGCGTGCGCACGCCAAAAATGCCGGTGCCCACGCGCACCAGGGTGCTGCCCGCCTGGATGGCAGCGTCCAGATCAGCCGTCATCCCCATGGACAGGGTGTCGAACTCTTGCAGCCCGGCCAGCCCCGCAGCCGCGATCCGGTCAAACAGCTGCCGGGTGGCCTGGTGCACGGCCAGCTGGGCGGAAAAGTCGGGGGCGACATCCGGGATGCTCATCAAACCACGCACCCGGATGCGCGGCAATTGCGCCACGGCCTCCACCAGCGCCATGGCCTCCTGCGGCGGCACGCCGGACTTGGTCGCGCCACCATCCATGTTGACCTGGATGCAGACCTGCAGCGGCGGCAGGTGGGCGGGCCGCTGGGACGACAGACGCTCGGCGATCTTGAGCCGGTCCACGGTATGGACCCAATCAAAGTGCTCCGCGACCAGGCGCGTTTTGTTGCTCTGAATGGGCCCGATGCAGTGCCACTGCAAATCGGACGCCAACGGCCCCGGCAGTTCCCGGATCGCCAGGATTTTCTCAACACCTTCCTGGATGTAGTTCTCGCCGAAAGCCCGCTGTCCGGCCGCCGCGGCCTCTGCCACCGCCTCGGCATCAAATGTCTTGGACACCGCCAGCAACAGAACGTCTCGCGGGTCGCGCCCGGCGGCCTCGCATGCCCTATTGATCCTGACCCGTACCAGTTGGAGGTTGTTCGCAATCGTGGTCATAATGAATGCTGAGCCTACCAAACGATTAGAGGGAATCTGTGGACATTACCCAATTGCTGGCGTTCAGCGTCAAGAACAAGGCCTCCGACCTGCACCTGTCTGCCGGACTGCCGCCGATGATCCGGGTGCACGGCGACGTGCGTCGTATCAATGTGGACTCGTTGGACCACAAGACGGTCCATGCCATGGTCTACGACATCATGAATGACGCGCAGCGCAAGGCCTACGAGGAGTTCCTGGAGGTCGACTTCTCGTTCGAGATCGAAGGCCTTGCGCGCTTTCGCGTCAACGCCTTCAACCAAAATCGCGGCGCAGCCGCCGTTTTCCGGACGATCCCGAGCAAAATCCTCACGCTGGAACAACTCAACGCGCCCAAGATCTTTGGCGACCTGGCCCTGAAACCACGCGGCCTCGTGCTGGTCACGGGCACCACCGGCTCGGGCAAGTCCACCACGCTGGCGGCCATGGTGAACTACCGGAACGAAACCGAGTACGGTCACATCCTCACGGTGGAAGACCCCATCGAGTTTGTGCACGAATCCAAAAAGTGCCTGATCAACCAGCGCGAAGTGGGGCCCATGACGCTGTCGTTTGCGGCGGCCCTGAAGTCGGCACTTCGGGAAGACCCGGATGCCATCCTGGTGGGCGAAATGCGCGACCTGGAAACCATGCGCCTGGCCATTACGGCCGCGGAAACGGGCCACCTGGTGTTCGGCACCCTGCACACTTCCAGCGCGGCCAAAACCATCGACCGGATCATCGACGTGTTTCCGGCGGAAGAAAAGGAAATGGTCCGGGCCATGCTGTCCGAATCGCTGCAGGCCGTGATCTCCCAGACGCTGTGCAAAACCAAGGACGGCTCGGGCCGCGTGGCAGCGCACGAGATCATGCTGGGCACCAGCGCCATCCGCAACCTGATCCGCGAAGCCAAGGTGGCACAGATGTACTCCACCATCCAGACAAGCCACAGCGTCGGCATGCAAACGCTGGACCAAAATCTGACCGATCTGGTGCGGCGCAACATCATCAGCCCGGCCGAAGCTCGCGCCAGAGCAAAGATTCCGGAAAATTTCCCGGGCTGAGACAGCATCATTCATGAACTGGTAGCCTGGCAAGCGACTGCACTCCGGAGAACTCCCTATGAAAGGTATTCTCGGCCTTCTGAAGCTCACCTCCCGCAGCGACAAGCCGTCCGTGGAACACACGGACCCATTCCTCTTTTCCACCGCCTTCGCGGGGCAGGGTGTGGACGATTCGATGCTGGTGCCCTGGGAGGTGCGCGCTGTGGAGGTGGACGCCGAGCGCCTGCCCACCAGCCGGGGGGGCAAGCTGCTGCAGGGCCTGTGGGCCAAAGACAAGTACATGGCCCACCTCGACAAGAACGCCGTGGAGCGCATGGAGCGGTTTTTCGAGTTTGCGGCCGTGCCACCGAGCCGTGACGTGATCCGCCAGGACGAGTACGGCAACTTCATGGTGGTCCTGCTCACAGGCACCATTGCCGTCGACCGAGTGCAGCCCTGGGGCGAACAGCTGCGCCTGGCCGAAACCCGGCCGGGC
Source organism: Acidovorax sp. (assembly GCF_046341535.1). Lineage (GTDB taxonomy): Bacteria > Pseudomonadota > Gammaproteobacteria > Burkholderiales > Burkholderiaceae_C > Acidovorax. The sequence continues at coordinate 3,686 of NZ_JBKDRI010000165.1, forward strand.
GATATCCTGGGCGAGATGTCCCTGCTGGACAGCGGCATCCGCTTTTCGGCATGCACCACGCTCACCGATTGCGAGATCGCGGTACTCAGTGCCGATGCGCTGGACGACATGATGAGCGAAGATCCGCAACTGGCGGCCAGCCTGGTGGCATTGCTGGCACGCAAGCTGTCCCTGCGGCTGCGCGCGGTGAGCGCACGTCTGAGCGACAGCCGGAAATAGACAGCCCGATGTTTTTGCCCAACCTAACCGACGGCTCCGCCCCCAGGCGTATCCGGGAGAACTTCTGATGGAACGCGATCAGGCTAGTCAATTCATCAACGACCTGCTCAAGCTGATGGTGAGCCGCAATGGCAGTGATCTCTTCATCACTGCAGATTTTCCGCCTGCTGTCAAAGTGGACGGCAAGGTCACCAAGGTCTCGCCCCAGCCATTGACCCCCAGCCACACGCTGACGCTGGCACGCGCCATCATGAGCGACAAGCAGGTGGCGGATTTTGAGCGCAGCAAAGAGTGCAACTTTGCGATCTCGCCTGCCGGAATCGGGCGATTCCGCGTCAATGCCTTCGTCCAGCAGGGCAATGTCGGCATGGTGATGCGGGCCATCCCGCTCTCGCTGCCCACCATTGACGGCCTCGGCGTGCCGCAGGTGCTCAAGGAAGTGACCATGACCAAGCGCGGTCTGTGCATCCTGGTGGGTGCCACCGGCTCGGGCAAATCGACCACGCTCGCGGCGATGGTGGACTGGCGCAACGAAAATTCCTTTGGCCACATCATCACCATCGAGGACCCCATCGAATTCGTGCATCCCCACAAAAACTGCGTGGTGACCCAGCGCGAGGTGGGGCTGGATACCGACAGCTGGGAAGCAGCCCTCAAGAACACACTGCGCCAGGCACCCGACGTGATCCTGATGGGCGAAATCCGCGATCGCGAGACCATGGAACATGCGGTGGCGTTTTCCGAGACCGGCCACCTGTGCCTGGCCACGCTGCATGCCAACAGCGCCAACCAGGCGCTGGACCGGATCATCAATTTCTTTCCGGAAGAGCGCCGTGCACAGCTGCTCATGGACCTGTCGCTCAACCTGCGCGCCATGGTCTCCCAGCGCCTGATTCCCAAACAGGACGGCAAAGGGCGGGCGGCAGCGGTAGAGGTCATGCTCAATACGCCGCTGATCTCCGACCTGATTTTCAAGGGTGAGGTCTCCGAGATCAAGGAGATCATGAAAAAAAGCCGCAACCTGGGCATGCAGACCTTTGACCAGGCGCTGTTTGATGCCTACGAGGCCAACGTCATCAGCTACGAAGACGCGCTGCGCAATGCAGACTCGCTCAATGATCTGCGCCTGCAAATCAAGCTCAACAGCCAGCGAGCCCGGTCGCCCGACCTGGCCCAGGGCACGGAGCATTTCGCCATTGTGTGAACGCTGCGACGGCGCGGCGGCACGCCAGCCGCCCTCGGCCACGCACTGCGTGTCTGGCCTTGTGACGCCGGCGCAGCGCCAGCCCCGGGCGCACCCTTGGTGTGCCACCCTCCGGGCAGGGCCGCGCGCTGCCCCTGGCAATGCCGCCGGGTGCGTCCATCCGCAAAAGTCACCAGGGCAGCAATTCCCGACAGACCTTCGTGGTTCCGCGTCTTCTGGCAAGCTCAGAATTACCTCTCACTAGCGAACCCGCCATGCCCAGCACCAATCCTCGCAGCTACGACCCAACTCCCTCGCGCAAGGTCGCCTTTCTGGGCCTGGGCGTGATGGGTTACCCCATGGCAGGCCACCTGGCCCTGGCTGGTCACGACGTGACGGTCTACAACCGCACCACTACCAAATCGATAGCATGGTGCCAAGAATACGCGGGCGCGACTGCGTCAAAACATGCTGCGACACCGCGTGAGGCCGCTGCGGGTGCGGCCATCGTGTTCTGCTGCGTGGGCAACGACGATGACCTGCGCTCGGTGACGCTGGGCCCGGATGGAGCCTTTGCCGGCATGGTGCCGGGCACAGTCTTTGTAGACCACACCACCGCATCGGCCGAGGTGGCGCGCGAACTGTATGCCAAGGCAAGCGCGATGGACCTGCACTTCGTCGATGCGCCCGTCTCGGGAGGTCAGGCCGGCGCGCAGAACGGCATGCTCACCGTGATGTGCGGCGGTGATGCCGATCCCTTTGCCACTGCGCAGCCTGTGGCGATGGCTTTTTCACGCGCCTTCACGCTGCTGGGTGCCAGCGGTTCGGGGCAACTGGCCAAGATGGTCAATCAAATCTGCATCGCGGGCCTGGTGCAGGGCCTGTCGGAGGCCATCGCCTTCGGGCAGAACGCAGGCCTGGACATGAAGCAGGTGCTCGACGTCATTGGCAAGGGCGCAGCCCAGAGCTGGCAAATGGACAACCGCGGCAAGACCATGGTGGATGGCAAGTTCGATTTCGGCTTCGCGGTGGACTGGATGCGCAAGGATCTGGGACTGGTGCTGGAGGAAGCCCGGCGCAACGGCTCGCGCGTGCCGGTGACCGCACTGGTGGACCAGTTCTATGCCGATGTGCAAAAGATGGGCGGCAACCGGTGGGATACGTCCAGCCTCATCAAACGCCTGGCATGAAGCCCGGCTGAGACCATGGAGGCACCCCGAACAGAGCGCCCCCACGCTGGGTGCCCCTGCGCCGGGCTACCGGCAAAGGCGTAGATGCCTTTGCAGGGTGGCTGTCAGCCGCTCATGCCAGCCATGACGGACCCTGTGGCGAGCCACAGCACCATAGCCCCGCTCAGGGTGCCCGGGTGGGCGCATTGTCCGTCGTGACTGGCGGCGGCTGTGTGGCGATGCGGCGCAGTTCTTCTTCCGAGATGATCTCGAACACACGGACCACCTTGGCCACCCCGCTCACCCCGCGCGTGACTTCGGTGGCGCGTGCGGCTTCGCGCTGAGACACGCGGCCCATGAGGTAGACGATGTTGCGCTCGGTCACCACCTTGAAGGCGTTGGCCGAGAGGTCACGCGCATCCACCAGGCTGGCACGCACCTTGCCGGTAATGAAGGTGTCGTTGGAGCGCTGGCCCAGGGTACTGGGCGCCATCACCGCCAGGTCGTTGACCACCGAGCGCACGTTGTCCACCCGGGAGACGATCTGCTCGACCGCCTGGCGGTCCTGAGCGTTGCTCACCTCGCCCGTGAGCAGCGCCTGGCGGTTGTAGCTGGTGATGTTGACGTGAACCCGGTCGCCCAAAGCTTCACGAATGCGGGCAGCGGCGCGCAGCTCGATGCCTTCGTCCTCGATCTGGGTGCCCGCCGTGCGGCGGTCCACCGCCATCACGCCCCCCACCACGGCGCCGCCAACGATCAGTGGGGCGCAGGCAGACAGCCCGGTGGCCAGTGCGGTAGCGGCCAGCACGGTGCACACGGTGCGGCGGGCCGCGCCGATGACCGCAGTGCGGCCTTGCAGGCAAGAATGTGTGGTGTGGTTCATAACGGCGTCTCCTGTTCACCAAGTAATTGGGCATCCACCCCGTCGATCAGACAATGCAGCACAAGGGCGTGGACTTCGCGCACGCGCGCAGCACGGTCGTGCGGCACGCTGATCAATACGTCCGTTTCGCGCAGCAGGGCCGCCAGCTTGCCACCCGTGCGGCCCGTGAGCACCACCACGGTCATATCGCGCTCGTGGGCGGCCTCGGTCGCGGCCAGCAGGTTGGCCTCGTTGCCGCTGACGGACAGCAGCAGCAGCACATCGCCCGCCTGTCCCAGCGCCCGCACCTGGCAGGCAAACTGTTGAGCCGAATCGCTGGCGCTGGCCGATAGGGCCGTGAGCATGGTGCTGTCGGAGGTCAGCGCCAGCGCCGCCAGCTCGGGCCGGTCGCGCTCGAAGCCGGCCACGCAAAAGGCCGCAAACTGCTGCGCCTCGGCAGCGGATGCGCCGTTTCCACAGGCCAGCACCTTGCAGCCACCGGTCACGCAGGCCAGCACCGCCTGTACCGCTGCCGCGATGGGTTGACTCAGGGCCTGGGCGGACTGGTATTTCAGGTCCGCGCTGTCGATGAAATGTTGTTGAATACGTTGCTCAAGCATGAGTCTCGGATGATACTCGTTGGGTGTTACAGCTTTAGTAGCAAGCCATAAAGGCCGGCAGGGCTCTAACGGTCCTGCGGGCCTGCAAAGCCACAAATCAGTGCGCGTCAAACGCCGCCTGAATCCACTGCACCGTCTCTTCGACCAGCACCACATCAAACCGGCACGGCGGCGGCGACGGCAGACGCAGAAGATAGTGGCGGGCTGCCAGCACAATGCGCCGCTGCTTGACTGCGCCAATGCTCGCACCCGCGCCACCAAACGCCGACGAGGACCGGCTTCGCACCTCGACAAAGACCAGCGTGCCGTCACGATCTTGCATCACAAGATCGATCTCGCCACCGCCGCGTCCTGGCGTCCGATAATTGCGGGCCACAGCGCGCAACCCCTGGGTCTGCAGATAGGCCAGGGCCTGGTCCTCCGCCGCCGCACCGCGCGACCGCGTGGTGGGCGTTGCGTTGCCCGATGCTGTGGCTGCATCGCCGCCCGGCATGGGCTTGCTTTTTCCAAGGAATTTCATTGAGCGCATCTTTCGCTTCAGCCCTTGATGCCGCACGCGAAGCGTCGGCTGCGCAGCATTATCCGCAGGGGGCCCTGTACGTGGTGGCCACACCCATCGGCAACCTGGCCGACATCACCCTGCGTGCGCTGCATGTGCTGCAGCTGGCCGACACGGTGGCCTGCGAGGATACACGCCACACCCAGGCCCTGCTCAGGGCCTACGGCATCGACAAGGGCGCAGCGCAGTGCCTGGCCGTGCACCAGCACAACGAGGCGCAAGCTGCCCATAACGTGGTGCTGCGACTGCAGCAGGGCCAGCGCGTGGTGTACGTCAGCGATGCCGGCACGCCGGGCGTGAGCGACCCCGGCGCGCGCCTGGTAGCCGCCGTGCAGGCGGCAGGCCTGCGCGCCGTGCCGCTACCCGGCGCCAGCAGCGTGACCACCGCGCTGAGCGTGGCCGGGGCCGTGGCCAGTGGCAGCGGCAACGGCGGCTTTGTCTTTGCCGGTTTTTTGCCCTCCAAAAGCGCCGAGCGCGCAACCGCCATCACCCGCCAGCTGGCCAGCGAGCCGCGTTGCGTAGTGCTGCTGGAAGCCCCGCACCGCATTGGCGAGCTGGCCCAGGCACTCGCCGTGCTGGGTGAGCGACCCGTGACGCTGGCGCGCGAGCTGACCAAGCAATTTGAAGAAGTGACGACCCGCCCTGCCAAAGATCTCAAAGCCTGGCTGGACAGTTCACCGCAGCACTCCCGCGGTGAATTCGTAGTACTGCTGCACCCGGTGAGCGTGGCGACGGACGACAGCGAGAGCCTGCGCGTGTTGCGCCTACTTGTTCAAGAGCTTCCATTGAAAACCGCGGTACAGCTGGCGGCCGAGATCACCGGCGCGCCGCGCAACCAGCTCTACAACACGGCGCTGGGCTGGAAACGCGAGAACGCCAGCGACACCACCCCAGGTGACGACAACACGGGCAGCGCCTGACGCATCGAATGCACGAGCGCAGCACGGTCACGCGGGCATCGCGCCGGAGTCCGTCCCACCGGCTTCCTGTCTGTGTCCATCGCTCATGTACCGTCCGCACATGGGACTGCGTCCACAGGTTGTGGCGTTGCCAGTTGGGGGCGCGCATCTGCCTTTCACGCCCGGCGACGGCCAGCTCGGTGGAACTGGGTGCAGCCAACACGGTGACATCGAAAGCGCTGCCTTCGGTGAACGTCAAAACCTTTCGACCCAAAAGCAGGTTATGCCTTGCAGGAGCTGCTGCACCCGTGGGCGCACCTCCAGCAATTTCCTTCAGGTCAGGTGGGTGGACTCAACGGGCCGCACTACCGCCCGTTCGCGGGATCAGCACGTAGGCAGCCATACCCAGCACCACACCCCAGAACGCAGCGCCCAGCCCGAACAACGACATGCCCGATGCCGTGGCGACAAAGGTGATGACTGAAGGCTCGATGTAGGCACTCTCATCCGCCAGTGCGCGGATGTTGGACACCACCGCGCCGATGAGCGCCAGCCCGGCCAGCGCTGCAATCAGCGCTGCGGGGAAGGCTGCAAACACTGCAACGATGGTTCCGGCAAACGTGCCGCCGACGATGTAGAACACCCCGTTGGCAATGCCAGCCACATAGCGCCGGTCGGGGTCGGGGTGCGCGTCCTTGCCCGTGCACAGCGCCGCCGTGATGGAAGCCAGCACGATGGAGATGCCACCAAAGCACGCCACAGCCAGCGATGCGATACCCGTGCCCGTGACGATGGCTCGCGAGGGCACAGGGTAGCCTGCCAGGCGCAACACGGCCATGCCCGGCAGGTATTGCCCGGTGAGGCTGACCAGTACCAGAGGCAACGCCAGGCTGAGCATGGCGCCCGCCTCAAAGCGGGGTAGCGTCGCCACCGGCGTGGCCAGAGCCAGCGACAGGGATTGCAGGTGCGTGGTACCCAGCGCCCACGCCACGGTCAAGCCGGTGCAGGCCACCCCCACCACGGCGTAGCGCGGCCACAGGCGTCGGCCCAGCAGGTAGGCCGCCAGCATGGCCAGCGCCACGGCAGGCGCATCGCCGCTCACTCGGAAGGCCTGCACCCCAAACTGAAAGAGGATGCCGGCCATCATGCCCGCGGCAATGCCCTTCGGAATGCGGCTGACCACTTTCTCGAACCACCCGGAAACCCCCAGCAACACCACGATGGCGCCCGTCACCAGATAAGCGCCCACCACCTCGGGCATTCCGATTCGCGGAAACAGCGTGAGCAGCAAGGCCGTACCCGGCGCGGACCATGCCGTGACGATGGGCAGCCTTGCGCATCTCCTGGGCCCAGTATTCGTGCTGGCAAACGAACAGGCCCTCGTCTTCGCTGCGCTCGCCGCTCAGCAGGGGTTTGATGCCCATCTTGCGTGCGTTTTCGTCCGGTCCTTCGATCCACAGCGGGGCGCCGCGGCTCAGATCGTTCCACGGTGCCGCCTTGCCGGCGTAGCCGCTCTGGCACGAGCGGAACTCTTCCAGATCATCGGCCGTACCCATGCCAGAGACGTTGAAGAAGTCCTCGTACTGGCGGATGCGGGTGGCACGGTCTTCGGCGCTTTCGCCCTTGACGGCGAAGCAGTAGATGGTGATTTCGGTCTTGTCCACGCTGATGGGGCGTGTCACGCGGATCTGCGTGGAGAACTGATCCATCAGGTACACGTTGGGGTACAGGCACAGGTTGCGCGTCTGCTTGACGATGAAGTCGGCTCTTCCTTCGCCCAGGCGCTGCTTGAGCTCGTCGCGGCGGCTGTACACCGGGCGTACTTCGGGGTTCATGGTGTTGGTCCACAGCAGGATGTGGCCGTTGTCAAAGCCGTACACACCGCCCACGCTCTTGCTCCAGCCATTGGCATCCACCGCCTTGGTGCCGCCTTCCTTGCGGCGGCCCATGGTGGCAGCGTAGTTCCAGTGCACCGAGCTCACGTGGTAGCCGTCGCAGCCGTTTTCCATCTGCAGCTTCCAGTTGCCGTCGTAGATGTACGAGGAGTTGCCGCGCAGCACTTCCAGGCCTTCGGGCGCCTGGTCCACGATCTGGTCGATGATGACCTTGGTCTCGCCCAGGAAGTCTTGCAGGGGTTGCACGTCAGCGTTCAAGCTGCCGAACAGGAAGCCCTTGTAGCTTTCAAAACGTGCCACCTTCTTGAGGTCGTGCGAGCCTTCTTTGTTGAACTGCACCGGGTACTCGGTGGTCTTCTCGTCCTTGACCTTGAGCAATTTGCCCGTGTTGTTGAACGTCCAGCCATGAAAGGGGCAGGTGAAGCTGCCCTTGTTGCCGTGCTTCTTGCGGCACAGCATGGCGCCCCGGTGCGCGCAGGCATTGATCACCGCGTTGAGCTGCCCATCCTTGCCGCGCGTGATGACAATGGGCTGGCGGCCGATGTAGGTGGTGAAGTAGTCGTTGATCTCGGGGATCTGCCGTCGGCGCTATGCACGGTGCCGTGCATGATCAGCGTGTGGCCAGCCTTGTCGCTGCCGTCGTCCAGACGAGCAAAACCTTTCGCCTCAGGGGCGCCAGCCACGTACAGCGGGCCTTCAATGGTGCGGGGCGTGCCGTTTTCGATGCCCAGCGCCGCGTCCTTGGCGTCCATGCGCATGTCCAGGAAGCGGTCCAGGCCCAAGCCAGGCGACAGCAGGCCGGCTTCGCTGCGCGCGCCCAGCGTGTTCAGGTAGGCAATGCCAGCCCAGTACTCATCCGAAGTGATGTCAAGGTCATCGATGGCCTTGAACAGATCGGACAGCAGGCGGTGCACGATCTGCTTGGCGCGGGCATTGCCGCCCGGCTGGGTCAGGCCGCTGGCCATGCGCAGAAAGTCCTGCACTTCGGCGGTATTGAAAATGTGTGTGCTCATGTGGGTCTCCTCAGATCGTGGGATGGGTGTGGGAACTGGATGGGAAAGTGAAAGAACGCGTGCCGGGATCAATGCGCAGCGGCGGGTTGCCCCACTGCCAGCGCCTTGCTGCGTTTGCGGTCGCGACGGAAGTGCTGGACACGCTCTTCGTCCAGCGCAATTCCAAGGCCTGGCGTCGTCGGCACCGCCAGCTGGAAGTCTTGGTACTGCAGGGGCTCTGCAAGAATCTCTTCGGTCAACAGCAAGGGCCCGAACAACTCTGTGCCCCACTGCAGGTTGCGGAAGGTGGCAAACGCATGGGCCGAAGCCATGGTGCCCACGGCGCCTTCAAGCATGGTGCCGCCGTAAAGCTCGATGCCCGCTGCATCCGCAATGGCTGCCACCTGAAGGGCCTCCAGCAGGCCGCCAGATTGCTCGATCTTCACGGCGAACACATCGGCACCGGCCACGCGGGCCAGGGCAAAGGCCGAGGCCGGGCCGGTGAGGGATTCATCGGCCATCACGGCGATGGGGTAGCGGCCCTTCAGGCGCGCCAGCGCTTCGGCAGATGCCACGGGCTGCTCCACCAGGTCGCAGCCGGCATCCACCAGCGCCGCCATGCCATGCTGTGCATCCAGTTCGCTCCAGGCCATGTTGACATCCACACGCACCGAGGCGCGGCCACCCATGGCCTTCTTGATGGCGGCCACATGGGCGACGTCATCGGCCACGGCGCGGCGGCCGATTTTGAGCTTGAAGATGTTGTGGCGGCGCTGCGCGAGCATGCGCTCGGCCTCGTCGATGTCCTTGGCGGTATCGCCTGACGCCAGCGTCCAGGCAATCGGCAGGCTGTCGCGCACGCGGCCGCCCAGCAACTGCGAAACGGGCAATCCGGTGCGGTGGCCCAGCGCATCGAAGAGCGCCGTCTCGATGGCGCACTTGGCAAAGCGGTTGTCCTTGATGGCTTTGTTCAGCCGGGCCATGATGGCGGGCACATGGTTGGCGTCGGCACCGATGAGCAGGGGCGCAAAGTAGGTATCCACCGCCAGCTTCATGCCTTCGGGAGATTCGGCGCCGTAGGCCAGGCCGCCGATGGTGGTGCCTTCGCCGACGCTCACAGTGCCGTCCGAGCAGTACAGGCGCACGATCATCAGCGTCTGGCCGTTCATGGTGGCCATCGACAGCTGGTGCGGACGAATCGTGGGCAAGTCCAGCAGCAGGGTCTCGACGCGCTCGATCACGGCCGAGCCTGCGATGGATTGGGTGCGTGGTGTGTTTTGCATGGTGTGGATTGGACCGCGCCGCATCCAAACAATCCAACACCAAATAGGTCTATTTTGATACCATAAAGGTATAGTGATCCAGTTTATCCCGTCAAATCAATGACTTGCAGATATATCATCTGCAAAAATATGGCTTGCCCTCATGGATATCCGTCAACTCAAATACTTTGTGGCTGTGGCCGACGCGCGCAACTTCACGCGGGCGTCGGAACTGCTGCACATCGCGCAGCCGCCGCTGAGCCGGCAGATCCAGCTGCTGGAGGAAGAACTGGGTGTGCAACTGATCCTGCGCAATAGCCGCCCGCTGCGTCTGACCGAAGCGGGCCGTACCTTTTATGAGCAGGCGCTTCAGATCATCAATCGGCTCGACCAGCTCAAGACAGCCACCCGCCAGATCGGCCTGAACCAGCAGCGCACGTTGTCGATCGGTTTTGTGGCTTCGACCCTGTATGGCGGCCTGCCCATGCTGGTGCGCAAGCTGCGTCAGCACTACCCGGATGTGGACATACAGCTGGTAGAGCTGTCATCACAGCAACAGTTTGCAGCGCTCAATTCCGGCCGTATCGACGTGGGTTTCGGACGTGTGCGGGGCAACGACGCCACGGTAGCTCGGACCATCCTGCGCGAGGAACGGCTTGTCCTGGCGCTACCGCCCGATTCACCCCTGGCAGGCGAATCCAGCCGCATCCCCATCAGCGCGATCGAGGGCCAGAGACTCATCGTGTATCCCAAAGAGCCCCGGCCCAGCTTTGCTGACCATGTGCTGAGCCTGCTCAACGACCATGCAGTACGGCCAGCTGCGGTGCACGAGGTGCGCGAGATCCAGACGGCGCTTGGGCTTGTGGCCGCTGATTCGGGTATGTGCGTGATCCCGGCATCAGCGCGCCTGCGCAGCGACGTGCACTACCGCCTCATCGACGACCCACGCATCACCTCGCCCATCATCATGAGCCACCGGCTCAACGACAACGCGTGGTACATCCCGGCACTCAAGGAAATGATCGCAGCCATGTATGCCGAAAACCCGCCGTGGCTCGATGTGGAGCAGGTTCTGTTTCCTGGCGAAGCCCTTGCAGGTCGCCCACGTGAGGCACCGGCTGCAAAACCGCCGCGCCAGCGCAAGAAGGAGTCCTGACCCTCGAGGCATCACCCATCAAGACGCCAAGACCGAGGATGCAACACCGTCAGGCGAACGCGCTCACATGCCCGCATAACCGCCGGACCACCGACAATATGGAGTCGCTGATCCCCCGCTTTTTGTCGCAATGGTCTGCTCAGCACCGTTGCCCGATAGCTCCCCACACATGGCTTGTGCACCCCGCCTCAAGATCGGTCTTTCGGCCTGTTTTCAGCATGCCGACTCCTCGCGCCCGCTGTTCACCAACAAGACGCTTCAGTACGTTGAGCAGTCGATCGTGCACTGGATCATGTCGTCTGGCGCCATCGTGGTCATGGTGCCATGCCCCACGGGCGAGACAGCGCGCGGCGATGTGACGCTGCAGGATTACGCGCAATGGCTCGATGGCCTGGTCATGCGCGGTGGCGCGGATGTATGGCCCGGCAACTATGGCGAGGAACCGCTGCGTGCCGAGTGGATCGGCGACCGCGTACGCGATATCTACGACCTGGCCCTCGTCAAGGCATTTGCTGAAGTGGGCAAGCCCATCTTTGGGGTATGCCGGGGGCTGCAACTCATCAACGTGGCCTTTGGGGGAACGCTGTACCAGGACATCGAGACCCAGCACCCCGGCGCCCTGCAGCACCGCGACGCCACCGCCTACGACCAGCATTTCCACGATATCCAGATCGTTCCCGATTCGCATCTGGCAACGCTCTACCCCGGTGTGCCCCGCGCACGCGTCAACAGCATTCACCACCAGGGCATCAAGCGCCTGGCACCCGACTTCGTGGTCGAAGCCCTGAGCGAGCCCGACGGCGTGCCCGAGGCCATCCGCGTCAGGCCAGCGCCGGGGCGCGGCTACATCGCCGCTACCCAATGGCACCCGGAGTTTCACCGGATGGGCTCGGACACCCTGGATGACACGGCGATCCTGGGTGATTTTTTGGCGGCGTGTCAGCGCGCCAAGGTCTATCCAGCGCAGCCTGGTCCCTCCTATGAGGGGCTGCGAGACCGGGCAAAGAGGCTGCTACGCAGCGCGCTTGGGGGCGACCGCACGCGCTCTACCTGAAAGACCTTGCCTGGAACCCGTGACCGTGCTGGAGGGTGTGCATCAGGCCGCGCCGCGCGCGTTTCACGCCGACATACCATTGAGTCGGCATCAACCAACTTGAATGCGTTGATGCGGTTCGAAGCTCTGCGCAAGGCTTCGACAGGCTCAGCCCGAACGGCTGGTTCAAGTTCAAAGGTGCCGACTCAACAATTGCGGTGGCGCATGGCGCAGGCCGAGGCAACCGCACCTCGTCGCCGCATCAACCCAGCGACAGGGCCGAGCCAGCCGGGGATACCATCTGTGAGCCCCTCCCATCCTCGTCAATCAAAAACCTGTGGGCGAGCATGCCACATCACGCAAAATGCGCCCAAGAAACCCGCCCACGCTGGCTGTAGACTGTGTCAAGTTCGCGCGGACGGGATGACAGGGCGGGCGTCGCCGATCCACATCAACACCCGATTCCTCGATACCCGCCCGACACCTGCGAATGAAAAACGAGAAAACACCATGAGTATCTTTGACCGGCTTCTGGGCAATATGCGCAAGTCCACGGGCCGAAGTGAGGCGATCGATGTCAATCCCGTTGCTTCGCAGGATCGACGCCAGCGCAGGCGCACCAATGCGCGCAGCGGCACCCGGGTGCTGATCATCGACGACTCGCCGACCGTCGTTGCGGTGCTGCGAAAGACATTGCGGTCTGCAGGCTACGATACCCGCGAAGCCCTGGACGCCGAGCACGGCCTGACTCTGATCGCCCAGGATCCGCCTGAACTGATCTTTCTTGACATCATCCTGCCCGGCATGAACGGGTTCAATGCGCTGCGGGTTATCCGAAAGATGCCTGCGTCGCAGCACATCCCGGTCATCATGATCAGTGGCAATGAACATGCCACCGAGCAGTTTTATGCCAACCGGATTGGAGCAGATGATTTCATGAAAAAGCCCTTCTCACGCAACGAGATCTTTGCACGCATTGACGCGTTGCTCGATGCCGAGCTTGTGCCCCGGCGCAAAGGCGAATCCCTGCCCGCCACCTCTCCCTGAGCGCGCAGCCAACGATAGGTACTGCCCCTTCTCGCAGCGGTGTCGCGAAGGCAGGCGAGGCAGCGTAGCGCGGTGCATGGCTCCCATCATGCCCGCCAACATCGGAATCATCAGTGAGCGCTTGGCGGTGACACGGGGCGATCTACCACGGTGACCCAAGGGTGGTATCGACGCTTTCGCCCGGCTGCCTGCTCAATGCTGGTGTCCGTGCGCACCGTGCACATGCCGGTGCGCAATTTCTTCCGCGCTGGCGGCGCGCACGGCGGTGACCTTGCAGCTGAACTTCAGCGCCTGCCCGGCCAGCGGGTGGTTGCCGTCCAGATGCACTTCGGGGCCCTTGATCTTGACGACATTGAACACGGCGGGCTGACCATCTTGACCCACCCCCCTGCAGCTGCCCCCCCACCTTCACGCCGGGGGGAAACTCGCTCTTGGGAATGGTGCGCACCAGACTTTCGTCGCGCGCGCCAAACGCGTCTTCCACCGCCAGGTCCAACGTGGTGGCAAAGCCCACCGACTGGCCTTCCAGCGCGGCCTCGACCTTGGCAAAGATGTTTTCGTAGCCGCCGTGGAGATAGGCCAGGCTGCCCGCGTCCAGCGGTTTGCCCTGGGGGGTGGTCAGCTTGTAGGTGATGGTCACGGCAGAGTCTTTGGTGATGTTCATGGGTGAGCGCTTTCAATCAAGGTCGGCCCGCACGCGACACAGCGGACCCTGGACGGTGCATTGTCCACAATGCGTCGCGGCACGAACCCGCCGAACCGCGCTCAGCGCCTTGTCTCAGGGGCCGCAACCGCATCGGGCCGCGCTTCGTCGGTCTGGCCTGGGTAGCGGGCAAACCGGCGCGCCTGCGGGCCGTGTACGGGATCCTGTTCGGGCCAAGGCCAGCCGCCAAACTGCGTTCGGCGGTAGTCGTTCATGGCCTGCATGATTTCAGCCTGCGTGTTCATCACAAACGGGCCGTACTGCGCCACAGGCTCGGCAATGGGTTGGCCTTGCAGCAGCAGGCATTCCAGCGGCGTGGCGCCCGTGTTGGCCAGCACCCAGTCGTGCCCAGCATGCAATTGCAGCGCGGCGTGACGATCCACCCGTTGCGACCCCACGCGCAGGCTCTCGCCCACAAAAAAGTACAGCATGCGCTGCGTGCCGGCACCCGCTGCAGCGGGCAAGGTCCACTCGGCGCCCGGCTCCAGGTGCAGCGTCCAGATGGCCACATCGCCCTCGGGTTGCGAGGCCCACGATTCAGGCGGTGGCGACAGGGGCGCAGCCGCACCCAGCAGCGCGCCCGCCACCACGGTAACGGTGGTCTTTCGGCCCGCCGCATCGCGATGCTCCAGCTGCGGAATGCGCTCGTTCCACAGCATGGTGAAGTGCGGCTCCACCATCTTGTTGCGTGCAGGCAGGTTGAGCCAGATTTGGAAGAGTTCGAGCGGGTTGGGCTCGTTGGCGTTGAGCAGCGGAAACATCTCGGAATGCACGATGCCCTTGCCCGCCGTCACCCACTGCACATCGCCGCCGCCAAAGCGCGCTGCCGCGCCCAGCGAATCGGAATGGTCGATGAGCCCCTTGCGCACCAGCGTCACGGTTTCAAACCCGCGGTGCGGGTGACCGGGAAAACCGGGCACCGTGTCGCCGTGGTACATGCTCCAGCCGTCCTTGCGGCTGAAGTCGCTGCCGATCTGCCGGTCATCGATCGGCACCGCCGGGCCGAACGCAGCGTTCCCCGCAGGGTAGGCATCGTCATGGTGGGCACAGAAAAGGAAGGGGTCCAGCGTGGGCCACTGCGGGCCCAGCAGCTGGGCCTGCACGATGGGTAGCAGGGTGGATGCGGCAGGTGTAGACGACATGCGAGGCTCCATGGTTCGGCGCCGCCCAAGCGGGGCAGCCAGACACTTGAATATGCGGGCAGTGGTGGGCTGCTGGTGTCGCCAGTGAGAAGTTCGTTGAATCGGTCAAGTTGTCGGCATCGCTGCTTGGCCAGGCGTAAACCACAGCGATGGCCGTCGCTATCGCTGTGGTTTGTAACGCAGCATGGCAGCAATTTCCGCGTCTTGACGCGATGAATTTCTAGCTGGGCCGATGCTCGCTTTCGGCGCTCCAAGTCCGACAGGCTCCAGGCGAACAATGCCGCTACAGCACGCGGACCCCGGAGCGAACCCCTCCAAAAGTCAACTGCATAAACGTCTTGAAGATCTCGGTGGCAGGCGTCATCGGCCGCCGAGGGCTCCATGCCAGTCCGATTTCTATGGAAGGAAGTCCGTCGTCAAGGGGACGTGTCTCAACACGCAAACCCTCCATGGAGAATGGCCGATATGCTGCATCGGAGATGATGCTCACTGCAAGCCCCTGCGCCACAAGACTTCGCAAGGTCTCCACGGATGAAACACGGTACTTGATGCTTGGTTGCAAGCCGCACGATTGCCAGAACCTCATCGTGTTCCGTGGCGTCTCGTCTTGCGTGTAAAGCGCATAGGGCAGCGGCGCGACGTCCGTCAAAGCGATGCTGCGCTTGGTCAGCAAAGCGTGGGACGCCGGCAGCCATAGTTGTCGCCGCGCTCGCGTCAGGGCCACCATTTCCAACCGGTCTGGGTCGCTCAGGTTGGCCAGCCAGGCGCCTCCCAGATCGATGTGACCTTCTTGAATGGCGGTCTCTAAATCCGGCCTTTCAAGCTCTTCCACACCGAGCTCAATCTGCGGATAAGCCTTTGAAAACCTGGCGATAGCCGGTACCAGGTAGACCGAGAGCACTGCAGGCGTCGCACCAAAGCGCACCTTGCCCGATACGTTTTGACGCATGAGACCCGGGTCGTGCAACGCGGAGTTCACAGCCGCAGAAATGCCGTACGCGTGGTGCAAGAACTTCTGGCCATCCACGGTGAGTGACACCCCCGATGCGTGGTGACGTGTGAACAGCGCCACGCCCAACACGCCTTCCAGATCCTTGATGGCCCCCGTGATCGCAGTCTGCGTCACATGCATCTTTATCGCGGCCGCGGAGAACTGGCCTGTCTCGGCAGCGGCGAGGAAGTAGTTGATTTGGCGCAGGCTAAATTGCATAGAAAAAAGTCATTCAATGATGCGTTTTATGTGATTTTATTGGCAAATAAATCATCGATAGGATTCAAGGCATTCGCATGAATACCAACGCATTTGGAGCACACAATATGAGCTTTAAGGATTTTCTCAGCCACACGGTGGAATCCTGCGAAGGTAGTGAAATCCCCCGCCTGCGCCTCGCCCAGGCTTTGCTGGGGCTAACCCTTGCACTGTTTACCCATTTCGCCCCGGCGCAGGTCATCAAGCTCGGCCATACATCGTCACCGAGTAACAGCCTCGTCGGTGCGTTTAGTCGGGAGTACAACGCAGGTATCCAGATGGCGGTGGATCGAACCAATGCCAATGGCGGGGTGCGGGGTCGCAGCGTTGCACTGGTATCCCAGGATGATGGATTCGATGCAAAAAACACCGTTTCACTTGTGGAGACGATGGTCGATCAGCAGGGAATCGTTGCGCTGGTAGGCGTGGTAGGGACGCAGCCCACCGTCCGATTGGTCGAAAACAGGATTCTTGAGAAGCATCGACTGGCGCTGATCGGACCGTTGACGGGCCTGCAATCCGCCCTGGCGGGCCCCAACGTCTTTCCAATTCGCAGCAGCTACGAAGACGAAGTGCGCGCCATGTTTGGCCACTCGGCCCAACTGAGCCGAAGCAAGGTGCTTTTCCTCTACTACGAGGCGGGTGTCGGCCCCTCCTTGGCGCCCCTGATATCGGAAATGGCTTCGGAACGGGGAATTGCGTTGACAGGCGTTATCGGCTTTCCGGTGAAGACCGACAGGGCTGCCCAGCAAGGCGTCATCCGCAAAGCACTACAGGGCAGCTCGGCGACTCCGGATTCCGTGGTTCTGATCGCAGTGGGCCAAGCGCACAGCGAAGCAGTCAAGGCCATTCGCCACCATTTCGGCATTGGAATGCCGATTTATTCGCTGGGGCAGGTTGACGCGTCGGCGCTTGTCGCCGACGTTGGTCTGGAACTGGCACGGGGCGTGATGCTTTCTCAAGTCATGCCGGCACCACGAAGCATTCACCTCCAGATCGTTCGCGAGTTCAACGCAGACCGCAAACGCTTCGCACCCAAAATGGAGCCAACCTACGCGTTCATTGAAGGCTACATCTGCGGGCGAATCGCCATAGAAGTCGTTCGCAGCGCCAAGGAAATCACCAGGGAAAGCGTCTTGCTCGCAGCCGAGCAAGCCGGACAACTGGACGTAGGTGGGTACCGCGTGTACTATGGTCGCGATCGCAAACGTTCCGTCAATCCGATTGAACTGACCATTGTTTCGCGCAATGGAGACCTGGCTCGATAACCACTTCAACTCAAAAATTGCCATGAACCTGCGAGATCCAATGCCCAGCACTTCGATGCTGGCCAAACTGGTGGGCTTTGACACCACCTCTTCTGGCTCTAACTTGCACCTTATCGAATGGGTCGCTGACTATCTGGAGTCATACAAGGTCCAATCGACCCTCAGTTACAACGAAGACAGGAGCAAGGCCAACCTTTTTGCCACCCTTGGTGCTCAGGACGAGGCGGGAGTTTGCCTTCATGGGCATACCGACGTCGTGCCGGTTGCGGGTCAACCGTGGGAATCGGACCCTTTTGTTTTAACAGAGCGACAGGGACTGCTGTACGGCCGCGGAACAAGCGATATGAAGGCGTGGATCGCCTGTGCCTTGGCGGCAGTGCCTCAGATCCAAAACAGGCGCTTACGCACACCCATCCATTTCGCGCTGAGCTATGACGAGGAAGTAGGGTGTCTGGGCGCGCCCGGCATGATCGACACCTTCGGGAAGTCTGTTCCGAAGCCCCTGCTCGCCATTGTCGGCGAGCCCAGCATGATGGCGCCGATCACCGCGCACAAGGGTGTGATCGCCCTGGAAACCAGCATCAC
The DNA here is from genome assembly GCF_046341535.1 of Acidovorax sp. Taxonomy (GTDB): domain Bacteria; phylum Pseudomonadota; class Gammaproteobacteria; order Burkholderiales; family Burkholderiaceae_C; genus Acidovorax. Next base: position 21,529 of record NZ_JBKDRI010000165.1, read on the forward strand.
AGGAAAAGACGCCCATTCCAGCCTTTTGCATCTCGGGCTGAACGCAGTCAGCGCAGCAGGGGGAATGGCGTTCGAACTGCACCGACTGGCAAGCGAATGGATGGTGCTTCCCGGCCCCACTGGGATGCGACCGTCGGGCCCCACCATCAATGTGGGGGTCGCACGTGGCGGAGTCGCCAGGAACGTGATCCCGCGGCACGCCACCCTGCAATGGGAGATACGTTTTCGCGCGGAAGACGACGTAGCCAGATTGCTACAGATCGCTACCCAACGGGTCGAGATGCGCCTGCGCGAACAATTCGGACCGCAGTACCCGGCACTCGACGTAATCACCACGGAAGTCGCCCTCATCCCCGCCTTTGACGCGAAGTCGGGGGGATTGGCTGAAAACCTTTGTCGAAAACTAGGCGCCAAGGGCCCATCGCAGGCAGTGCCTTATGGTGCAGAGGCGGGTCAATATGCCAATGCGGGTATTCCAACGGTGATCTGCGGCCCTGGCAGTATCAACCAGGCGCATCAGCCGAACGAGTTTATTTCGCTCGTCCAAGTTCATGAATGCGACCGATTTATCTCACGTCTGTGCGACTGGGCCACTGAAGTCAAACTCGCCGAACAGCCTGATGCTCTGACGGAAGGCTGACGAGATGCTGTCATTCATCTTTCAGCGCCTTATTCAGGCGGTCGTGGTCATGACGACCGTGAGCTTCATTGCCTTCATGCTTTTTCAGTATGTTGGAGACCCTGTTGTCTTTCTGCTCGGGCAAGACGCAACGCCCCAGCAGATTTCCGAGCTGCGTAAGCAACTTGGATTAGACCAACCTTTCGTAGTGCAGTTTATTCGCTTTATTCAAAACGCCGCGCATGGGGAGTTTGGACTGAGCCTTCGCCAGGGCGCGAAGGTTTCCAGATTAATTGCCGAACGATTTCCAGCGACCCTGGAACTTGCCCTGGTGGCAGCCTTGATATCGCTCACTGCGGGTGTCGTACTCGGCGTTATATGTGCACTTCGTCCGCGACATATTCTCTCCAAGTTCGCGATGGCTAGTTCACTGTTCGGCGTATCTCTACCGTCGTTTCTGGTCGGCATTTTACTTATCTATATTTTTGCAGTGACATTCGGATGGTTTCCCAGTTTTGGCCGAGGCGAGGTGGTCATGCTGGGCGGCTGGTCCACCGGTCTGCTTACCGCGCGCGGCTGGCATCACATCGCACTGCCTGCGTTGACGCTCGCATTGTTCCAACTGGCACTCATCATGCGCTTGGTCCGTGCGGAAATGCTCGAAGTCCTTCGCACCGACTACATCAAGTTTGCACGGGCGCGAGGGCTCAGCAATCGCTCGATCCATTTCGGGCATGCGCTTCGCAACACGCTGGTGCCTGTCATCACGGTGGCAGGTCTTCAAATTGGCTCGTTGATTGCCTTTGCGATTATTACAGAAACAGTTTTTCAATGGCCCGGAATGGGACTTCTGTTTATCGAGGCCGTCACGTTCGCTGATGTGCCGATCATGGCGGCATACCTCTGCCTCATCGCTGCAATCTTTGTCACCATCAACTTTACGGTTGATCTTCTTTACTACGCAGTAGACCCACGTCTTCACCCCACTCGCTCGTCCTCGCACTAACTGTCATGCCATTCAACGCCACTTCTCCTGGAGAAAATATGCCAAACAAAATGCGCCGTCTATCACGCTTCATGCTGCCTGCAATTATTTCCATTGTCTGTGCTTACGCCCAAGCACAGACAGTGCGGATCGGCAATCAAGGTGACGCCCTTTCGATGGATCCGCACTCGCTTAATGAAACCCTGCAGTTAAGCGTGACGGGTAATGTGTATGAGCCGCTGGTAGGAAGAAACAAAGACCTAAGCCTGCGCCCCCTTTTGGCCTCCAGTTGGAAGCAAACGACTCCACTCATCTGGCGCTTTGAGTTGCGCAAAGACGTTAAATTCCACGACGGTACTCCATTTACCCCAGAAGACGTCATATTCACATTTAATCGTGCTGCTGGCGATGGTTCTGACCTGAAATCGTTTGTGAGCGACGTCAAAGAGGTGAGGAAAGTGGGTGAGTCCACCATAGAGATCGAAACCAAGGTGCCATTTCCAATTCTTCCGGAATCGATCTCGCAGCTTTACATCATGAGCAAGAAATGGTGCGAGGAAAATAAAGCCGTTACACCCGTAGACCGACGCAAGGGCATCGAAAACACGGCGTCATTCAAGGGTAATGGTACGGGCCCATTTCGCTTGCGCGAGCGTCAGGTGAGCGTAAAAACCGTTTTTACGCGTAACCCCACATATTGGGGACAAATCGAAGGGAACGTCGCGGAGGTCGTCTACACACCGATCAGCAACGATGCAACACGCGTTGCTGCGCTTTTAAGCGGTCAGGTGGATGTGATGGAGCCGGTTCCCGTCCAAGACATTGCTCGCGTGAACAGCTCGGGCACGGCCAAGGTTCTACAAGGCCCCGAGCTGCGAACCATCTTTCTGGGCATGGATCAAAAACGTGATGAGTTGCCAAACTCAAGCGTGAAGGGTCGCAACCCTTTGAAGGACAAGCGCGTACGGCAGGCAATCTACCAAGCGATCGATATTGACGCGATCAAACGCGTTGTCATGCGGGGCGCATCAAACCCAACGGCGCTCATGGTGGGCCCAGGTGTGAATGGCTTCGACAGCGCCTTGAATGAACGGCTCCCCTACGACGTGGAGGCCGCGAAAAAGCTGCTGGCCGAGGCGGGCTACCCATCCGGCTTCGAACTGACGATGAACTGCTCAAACGATCGCTATGTAAGCGATAGCGAAATTTGCCAGGCCGTGGCGGCCAACCTGTCTCGTGTGAACGTGAAGGTAAATCTCGTCGCCGAATCGAAAGGCACCTACTTTCCGAAAGTGCTCAAGCGCGATACCAGCTTTTACATCCTGGGTTGGGTGCCCGCCACCTACGATGCCCACAACACCTTGAACGCATTGGTCCACTGCCCTGACGGCAAGGGCGCCGGTATTTTCAATCTAGGCAGTTATTGCAATGAGGCCGTTGACCAATTGATCGTAAAAGTTCAGTCGGAAACCAACAAGGCAAAACGCGACGCCATGATCAAGGAAGCATTCAAGCTGCACGCGAGCGATGTGGGCCATATTCCACTGCATCAACAACTACTGGCGTGGGGCGTAAGCAACAAAGTTGAGTTGACGCAGTTTGCAGACAACTTCATGCCGTTTCGCTACATCACGGTCAAGTGATTGGACGTTGCCGCATGACTTTCTCTTCATTGAAGCGATGGTATGAGAGTGACGTCAGTTATAGCTTTCGACACTCGCCAATTGCGATTTTTGCGGCAGTTTTGGCGTCTGCCTGCTTATTCTGTGCAGGCTTCGCTGGACTGGTCGCACCGCACAGTCCTTTTGATCTGACGACCCTCAATTTAAGCGAAGCTCGACTCCCTCCCGCCTGGCTTCAGGGAGGGAACAAAGCCTACCTCTTGGGGACCGACGATCAAGGGCGCGACATTATGTCGTCGCTCATGTATGGCGCACGAATATCATTGATTGTCGGGATCGTATCTGTGGCGCTGTCGATGATATTGGGGGTTGCACTCGGATTATATGCAGGCTATCGGAAGGGCTGGGTCGATACAGTACTGATGCGCTTGTGCGATGTCATGCTGAGTTTCCCCGCCATCCTTGTAGCCCTCTTGATTGCCGGTATTGGACGCGCCATGTTTCCGGGGGCCCAGGAGTCTGTCGCCTTTGGTGTGCTGATCGCTTCAATCAGCTTGACCGGGTGGGTTCAGTATGCGCGGACCGTGCGCGGCTCCACGCTTATCGAAAGAAGCAAGGATTATGTACAGGCTGCGCGAATCCTAGGAACGAAAAATAGCGCCATCATGTTGAAACACATCCTTCCAAATGTGGCAGGACCCGTGTTCGTACTTGCTACCATCCATATCGCAACTGCCATTATCACCGAGGCGACCCTTTCATTTCTTGGAGTTGGAGTACCGCCGACATCCCCATCACTTGGAACTCTTATCCGTGTGGGCAACGATTACCTCTTTTCTGGTGAGTGGTGGATCACACTTTTCCCGGCTGCGATGCTGGTGTCTATTGCTCTTTCAATCAATTTGCTGGGCGATTGGCTTAGGGATGCACTCAATCCTCGGATGACGTCAAGGTGAATCCTAATGAGTCTGCTCGAAGTGAAAAATCTTATCGTGGAATTTCCAACTCGACACGGAAATCTACGCGCGCTCAATGACATATCGTTCAATATCGCTCCTGGCGAAATTCTTGGCATGGTGGGCGAGTCAGGAGCCGGAAAGTCTCTGACTGGTGCGAGCATCATAGGTCTTTTAGACCCGCCGGGACGAGTTCGTTCTGGGGAAATAATCCTCAACGGTCGCAGGATTGATAACCTGCCACACGAGCAGATGCGGAAGGTCCGTGGCCGTGAAATTGGCGCTATTTTTCAAGACCCGCTAACGTCACTCAACCCGCTCTACACCGTTGGTCGGCAACTTGTCGAAACCATTCAAACTCATCTGAGTATGAATGCTGCGGAGGCTCGACGCAGGGCAATCGGGCTCCTTGAGGACACGGGCATCCCAGCCGCGTCTGAGCGCATCGACCATTATCCACATCAGTTCTCGGGTGGAATGCGTCAGCGCGTGGTTATCGCCTTGGCGCTTGCTGCGGAGCCTCAACTCATCATCGCGGATGAGCCCACGACGGCCCTGGATGTATCGATTCAGGCTCAGATTATCGATTTGCTGAAGCGAATTTGCAAAGATCGGGGCGCAGCCGTGATGCTGATAACCCACGATATGGGCGTCATCGCCGAGACATGCGACCGAGTCGCAGTGATGTATGCAGGGCAAATAGCCGAAATCGGACCGGTGGATGCACTGGTTAACCGGCCGGCCCACCCCTATACGGCCGGACTGATGGCCTGCATTCCGGATATGACGATCCAGAGCAAACGCCTGAGCCAAATCGATGGAGCTATGCCACGATTGAACTCAGTACCCGATGGCTGCAGTTTTAATCCGCGATGCCCCAAGGCTTTCTCCAGGTGCTTCAGCGAGCATCCTCAGTTGGTGCCGGCCGGCTCCTCTGAGGCGAGCTGCTGGCTTCACGTGAACGAGAGCCAGGCGGCGACAGACAGCAATTGTTCTGACAGGAGCGTGCTCGCTATTCAGCCATTGACGAAGGTACTGCAATGAATCGTACACACGCATTTTTGGAAGTCCGCGCTCTTTCTAAGACATTCGATGTGTCGCCGCCGCTCCTGGCTCGCGTATTGGAACGCAAGCCTCGTCAAATGCTTCATGCAGTGGATCGGATCAGTTTTAGCATTGAGCGGGGGCAGACTTTGGCGCTGGTGGGCGAGTCCGGCTGTGGAAAAAGCACGGTAGCGCGGCTTCTCGTCGGTCTGTATGAGCCGTCCGAAGGATCGGTGCATCTGGAAGGGCAGGAAGTTCATTCTGGCCTTCAAAGCAAAGACAGCCGAGCCATGCGGCGTCGAATGCAGATGATATTCCAGGATCCATATGCCAGCCTGAATCCGCGCTGGCGAGTTCAATCGATCATTGGCGAGGGTTTAAAAGTACAGGGCATCGTCACAGATCCACAGGAATATAAGTCTAGAGTCGAAAATCTTCTGACAACCGTGGGTTTATCTGCAGCGGATGTAACTAAATATCCCCATCAATTTTCTGGCGGCCAGCGACAAAGAATTTCTATTGCTCGCGCCTTGGCAACATCACCTGATTTTCTCGTTTGCGATGAGCCCACCTCTGCGCTGGATGTCAGTGTGCAGGCGCAGGTGCTGAACATCATGAAGGACCTCCAGCATGAACGAGGCCTGACCTATCTTTTCATTTCGCATAACCTGGCCGTAGTGCGTTATGTAAGTGATCGTGTTGGAGTGATGTATTTAGGGCGCCTGGTTGAGATAGCCGATAAAAACGAACTATTCGAAAACCCGCGCCACCCCTACACGCGTATGTTGATTGACGCGGTTCCCAAATTGAAGACCACAGGGCAACCGCGCGTTCCGGTTCAGGGTGAAATCCCTAATCCCCTCAACCCGCCAACAGGGTGTTCATTTCATCCCCGATGTCCACACGCTAGCTCGCGCTGCAAAAACGAGCGGCCCGATTTTATTTACCAACATTCAACCTTCGTCGCATGTCATGCAGTGGAGGAGGGGCGTATTTAGAGTATGAGCGCAGCCAAGCGGCCAACAAATTTTAAGTAGCAGCCAGTTCTTGGTGCGCCCAAATCGAGGGTGTGATATTGTGTGCGAGTACGAATCAAAGATACCTGCCAAGTGATGAGCGCTGGTCACGGGAGAGACTCATGAAAAATCTGAAAATTGGTACGCGGATGACGATCACGTTTGCGGCCTTGGTGTTCCTGTTACTGGTCATTGCAGGGATCGCTCTATCGAAGTTGTCAATAATGGGGACGGCAACGACCAAGATCACCGACGATTGGCTTCCGCAGATGGAGCTGATCAACAGCATGGACAAGGACCTTGCGCGCTTGCGTCTGAACGAACTCAACCACGTCATGAACTCTGACGGGAGGGTGAAGGCGGCCGCAGAAGAAGCGGTTAACGCGCTGCAAATGGGGCTCAAAAGTGCGCTGACAGCGTACAAGCCCCGAATTTCATCGACTGACGAGCAGGCCCTGTACGACGCGTTCGTCAAAGATCATGAGCTCTACTTGGGCGCAACACAGCGACTTTTTGATCTCTCGCGCCAGCACGAGAACATCGAAGCCTTGGCGCTCTTGGGGGGCGATTCAAATACGCTGTACACGAGTGCTTCAAATCATCTGCGTGAGCTGGTGAGCATGAACAGCCGCCGGGCCAACGCCGAGGGCGCCCTTGCGGCGCGCGTCTATGCAGACTCCTGGAGCGCGATGGCAGGAGCAGGCGGCACAGCCGTCGTTCTGGCCACGGTTGCGGCATTCTGGCTGGTGTTGTCCATCACGCGGCCTTTGGCGCAGGCGCTACAGGCGGCAGAACGTGTTGCTGCGGGCGACTTGACTGGCGAAATCGTGGTGACGTCCAGGGATGAGACGGGGCACCTTTTAGGCGCCCTGCAACGCATGCAAGAGAGCTTGGTCAATACCGTGACGGCCGTGCGAGGTAACGCCCAGAGCGTCGCATCGGCCAGCGCAAAAATCGCCGAGGGCAACAGCGACCTGTCATCGCGAACGGAACAGCAAGCCAGCGCATTGGAAGAGACCGCAGCATCGATGGAAGAGTTGGGGGCAACCGTGCGGCAAAACGCGGAAAGCGCTTTGACGGCCGACCAGCTGGCAGTGACTGCGTCTAGCGTAGCGGCTCAGGGAGGCAACGTGGTGGCAGAAGTGGTGGAAACCATGAAGGGCATCAACGAAAGCAGCAAACGAATTGCCGAGATCATCGGCGTGATCGATGGCATTGCCTTTCAGACCAATATCCTCGCGCTCAACGCCGCGGTTGAGGCAGCTCGCGCGGGCGAGCATGGACGCGGCTTTGCCGTGGTTGCCAGCGAGGTGCGCAACCTTGCCGCACGGTGCGCGGAAGCGGCGAAAGAAATCAAAACCCTGATCGGCATCAGCGTGGAGCGCGTCGATCGCGGCACCCATCTGGTGGACCAGGCGGGTGCCACGATGAGCGAAGTAGTGAGTGCCATTCGCCGTGTGACGGAGATGATGAGTGAAATCAGCGCGTCCAGTGCACAGCAAAGTCAGGGCGTGGCACAAGTCGGTGAAGCTGTGACGCATTTGGACCAGGCCACCCAGCAAAACGCCGCACTGGTAGAAGAAATCGCATCTTCAGCGAATCGGCTCAGTTCCCAAGCAGAAGCACTGGTTTCGGCCGTAGAGGTATTCAAGCTGGCACACAGTGATCGAGCCGTTTCTGATGCGTTCCCTGCGCCTGTGGTGGTGAAACATCCGCCTTCATCTCGACCACTGCTGGCGTCCCAAGCAAGTTTTCACCAGTAATCGGGGGGGCAAGTCTTGGTTGGCTCTCCCAGGCCCTGGGCGGTTT
>NZ_JBKDRI010000166.1:0-7561 GCF_046341535.1 Acidovorax sp.
AGGCAATCCATCCAGTGCCTGGCCCGTGCGTTGACCCCAAAACGGCCCGCAACCCAAGTCGGGGTGGGGGCCGGTGTGCCTGGTTACCACGCCATAGCCTTTTGCAGCACATCAAAGCCCTGGCCAGAGCACTTGGCAGCACCGCTTTTGGAGCGCCATGCGGCGTTGCTTCTCCTTGCAGGCACGAGCCTGCCGCGTCGTCGCGCCTTGCCTGGCACCCCAACAGCAGCGCTGGCAAATGCATCCAACTGCCGTTTTGAGGTTGATTTTGTCCGGCTGGACGCCTGTGCATAAGATGGCGGTGGCAGCGATCAGGTTTTCTTCATGTAAGCTCGCGGTCAGCTACCTGCAAGGCAGCGTCGGGCGGGAAAGCGTGCCCACTTCTGGCGTTGGGGCTGCCCTTCCGGCAGGGTTTCAACGTCATGGAATGATGGTGCCACCTGTACAAATCCACCTGTTATGACTCTGATGATTTCACGGCTGCAGCGTCTTGTGCCCTGTGCGATGGCGGTGCTGTTGGCCGCCTGCGCGCCGCTGACGGTTCCGCCCCAAACCGAACACCCCGTGGGCCGCGCGCGCCTCGTTTTGCCCCCTGGCGAATGGCAGGACCTCGGGCGCGCTGACACGGTTGCGCCCGGCTCAGACGGGCGCTTGATGCTGGAGGCACGCGCAGTGGGACTGCGTGGCACCCAGGGTGAGTGGCTGGCTGTGCTGCGCGTGCACACCAACCGCACGGGCACCTGGCGCGGGTCTGCAGCAGGCGCCGGCTCTTGTCCGGCCCAGCGGAATGTGATGGTGGAAGATGCCGCCGCCGGTAGCGCCGTGCGCGCAGACTGCCTGCGCCTGAAGCTCTGGGGCAGCAGCCCGCGGTGGCTGGAGCAAAACCGGCCTGACCTCGTCCGCTGGCTTGCCGACCGCGCCCTGACCCTGAGGCAGCCATATACCTATCTGAGCTACCGCTACGCGACCGAGGTAGGTGCCTGGGTGGATGTGGATGCGCTGGTGGACCAACGGCTGGTACAGCCCAGGGCCACCAACAACATGGAGTTTCTGGCGGCGGGCCGCCCGTCGCTCCAGTGGGCGCGCGATATGGCCCAGTCGGCGCGCCTGAGTGTCGCGATGATGGATGGTCAACTGGCCATTCCGCCGTTTCCTTTTCCAACGCCGTCCGCCAGCCGTTAGCGCGCAAGTGTGCCCGCCCGTAGGTTTTGCATGACGATTTCAAACATTCGAGGAGACCTTTGATGCAGACAAGCCCAGTACCGCAGCCACAGCGCATCGGTGTACCGCGGGAAATCTTCCCCGGCGAAAAGCGCGTGGCTACCGTGCCCGATGTGGTGGAAAAGCTGATCAAGCTGGGTTTTTCCGTCACCATCGAGTCGGGCGCCGGAGATGCCGCCAATTTCAGCGATGACGCCTACCGGGCAGCAGGCGCCGAGGTGGTCGCCAGTGCTGCCGCCTTATGGGCTGCCGCCGACATCGTCCTGAAGGTGCGCCCGCCCAGCAGCGACGAAGTAGCGCTGATGAGGGAGGGCACCACGCTCATCGACTTCATCTGGCCCGCCCAGAACCCCGAACTGATGCAGCAGCTGGCGGCCCGCAAGGCGACGGTGCTGGCCATTGACTGCCTGCCGCGCACGCTCTCGCGCGCGCAAAAGATGGATGCGCTGACCTCCACCGCTGGCGTCAGCGGCTATCGCGCGGTCATCGAGGCCGCCAATGCCTTCGGCCGATTCTTCAACGGCCAGATCACGGCGGCTGGCAAGGTGCCACCGGCCAAGGTTTTCATCGCGGGTGCTGGTGTGGCGGGGCTGGCCGCCATCGGGACGGCGGCCAACCTGGGCGCCATCGTGCGGGCCAATGACACCCGTGCCGAGGTGGCCGACCAGGTCAAATCTTTGGGGGGCGAGTTCGTCAAGGTGGACTACGAGGAAGAAGGCTCGGGCGGCGGCGGATACGCCAAGGTCATGAGCGAAGGCTTTCAGGCGGCGCAGCGCAAGATGTATGCGGAGCAGGCCAAGGACGCCGACATCATCATCACCACTGCGTTGATCCCCGGCAAGCCCGCGCCCAAGCTCATCACGGCTGAGATGGTGCAGAGCATGAAGCCTGGCAGCGTGATCGTGGACATGGCCGCCGAGCAGGGCGGCAATTGCGAACTGACGGTGCCAGGCCAGGCCGTGGTGCGCCATGGCGTGACCATCGTCGGTTACACCGATCTGGCATCGCGCCTGGCCAAGCAGTCGTCCACGCTATACGCCACCAACCTGCTGCGCCTGACCGAAGAGTTGTGCAAGGCCAAGGACGGCGTGGCGGTGGTCAACATGGAAGACGACGCGATCCGCGGCCTCACCGTGATCAAGGATGGCGCCATCACCTGGCCTGCCCCGCCGCTCAAACAGGCGCCGGCGCCCGCACCCAAGCCTGCAGTGGCGCCTGCAGTCGCCAAAAAATCCAGCCATGGTCCGGGCGAGCCCATGTCTGCCAAGACGCTGACCATCGTGTTTGCCGTGCTGGCCGTGCTGTTCTGGGCCGTTGGCGCCTACGCGCCTGCCGCGTTCCTCGGGCATGTCACGGTGTTCGTGCTGGCCTGCTTCATCGGCTACATGGTGGTGTGGAACGTCACGCCTGCGCTGCACACGCCGCTCATGAGCGTGACCAACGCCATCTCCAGCATCATCGCCATCGGCGCGCTGGTGCAGATTGCACCGCCCGATGCGGGGGTGAACGGACGACCGGACGGGCTGATCCTCTGGCTGGCGTTTGCGGCCCTGGTGCTTACGGCCATCAACATGTTCGGCGGCTTTGCGGTCACACGCCGCATGCTCGCCATGTTCCGCAAGTAACTCCATCACAACAAGAAAATCAGGAGCACAGAACATGTCTCAAAGTCTCGCTACCGTGGCCTACCTGGGCGCGGCCATTTTGTTCATTCTGAGCCTGGGTGGGCTCTCCAACCCGGAAACTTCGCGTCGTGGCAATCTGTTCGGCATGGTCGGCATGGCGCTGGCCGTGCTGGCTACCGTATTCGGACCGCGCGTCAGCCCTGCCGGCGTGGCCTGGATTGTGGGCGCGCTGGTGATCGGCGGCGGCATTGGCCTGTATGCCGCCAAGGTCGTGAAGATGACCCAGATGCCCGAGCTGGTTGCCCTCATGCACAGCCTGGTGGGCCTGGCGGCCTGCCTGGTGGGGTTTGCCAGCTATGTTGATACGTCGATCCAGCTACAGGGCGCGGAAAAGATCATCCATGAGGTCGAGATCTACGTAGGCATCCTGATCGGCGCCGTGACGTTCTCGGGCTCGCTAGTGGCCTTTGGCAAGCTCAACGGCAAGATTGGCGGCAAGCCGCTGCTGCTGCCGGGGCGCCATTGGCTCAACCTGGTGGCGCTGCTGGTGGTGATCTGGTTTGGACGTGAATTTCTTCGCGCCGAAACCATCGAGCAAGGCATGGTGCCCCTCATGGTGATGACGGCCATCGCCCTGCTGTTTGGCATCCACATGGTGATGGCCATCGGCGGTGCCGACATGCCGGTGGTGGTGTCCATGCTCAACAGTTACTCGGGCTGGGCGGCAGCCGCTACGGGCTTCATGCTGTCCAATGACCTGCTGATCGTCACGGGCGCGCTGGTGGGTTCCTCAGGGGCCATCCTCTCCTACATCATGTGCAACGCCATGAACCGCAACTTCATCAGTGTGATTGCGGGCGGGTTTGGCTCGGGCGCCAGCGCGCCCGCCAAGAAGGGCGATGCGGCCGAGCCCCAGGGTGAGGCGGTGCCCGTGAGTTCCGCCGAAACGGCCGAACTGCTGCGCGATGCCAAGAGCGTCATCATCGTGCCCGGCTACGGCATGGCTGTGGCCCAGGCGCAGCACACCGTGTACGAGATCACCAAGACCCTGCGCGAAAAGGGCGTGAACGTGCGGTTCGCCATTCACCCGGTAGCGGGCCGCATGCCCGGCCACATGAATGTGCTGCTGGCCGAAGCTAAGGTGCCGTATGACATCGTCATGGAGATGGACGAGATCAACGAGGACTTCCCCGATGCCGATGTGGCCATGGTCATTGGCGCCAACGACATCGTCAACCCGAGTGCCCTGGACGACCCCTCCAGCCCGATCGCTGGCATGCCGGTGCTTGAGGTGTGGAAAGCCAAGACATCGATCGTCATGAAGCGCTCCATGGCATCGGGTTATGCCGGGGTGGATAACCCCCTGTTCTACAAGGGCAACAACCGCATGCTTTTTGGTGACGCCAAGAAAATGCTCGATGACGTCTTGGCTGCGCTCAAGGGCTAGAACACCAGCCGGAAGGACTTGCCGGCCAACCAGGGCCTGTTCGCACTGGCAAAAATAGCCTGAACAGGCCCTAGGAGCCTGTCGGACTTGGAGCTTCGAAAGCGAAAATCGGCCCCAGCGAGGACAGTTTTTGCCGAATTTGTTGCCCCATAGCCGAGCTATGGGGCAAAAAGGCGGTTAAAAATGGACCGCTGCGGCCGATTTGCAGCCGACGATTTCCAAGTCCGACAGGCTCCTAGGCACGAGCGTGCAAAAAGTAAGTCTGGTTTCGCATCCCCATAACACTGATCAGGAGACAAACAATGACCGACCGCCCATGGCTCGCCGCATACCCCCAGGGGGTGCCTGCCGACATCGACCCTTCGCAGTACCCGTCCCTCGTGGCGCTGATGGATGAGGCGTTCAGCAAGTACGCCAGCCGCGTGGCCTACAGCTTCATGGGCAAGGACATCACCTACGCCCAGACCGATTCGCTGAGCAATGCGTTTGCCGCCTACCTGCAGGGCCTGGGCCTGGCCAAGGGCGACCGCGTGGCCATCATGATGCCCAACGTGCCGCAGTACCCGGTGACGGTGGCGGCCATCCTGCGCGCTGGGTTTGTGGTGGTCAACGTCAACCCGCTGTACACGCCGCGCGAGCTGGAGCACCAGCTCAAGGACTCTGGTGCCAAGGCCATCGTCATCATCGAGAACTTTGCGTCCACGCTGCAAAGCTGCATCGGCAACACACCCGTCAAGCATGTGGTGCTGTGCGCCATGGGCGACCAGCTCGGCCTGCTCAAGGGCGCCCTGGTGAACTACGTGGTGCGCAACGTCAAGAAGATGGTGCCCGCCTTTGACCTGCCTGGTGCGGTCCGCTTCAATGACGCCGTGGCCCAGGGCACGCGCGGCAACCTTCGCAAGACGGATATCCGCCCCGATGACATCGCGCTGCTGCAGTACACCGGCGGCACCACGGGCGTGAGCAAGGGGGCCGTGCTTTTGCACCGCAATGTCATCGCCAACGTGCTGCAGTCCGAGGCCTGGAACGACCCGGTGATGAAGAAGGTGCCGGCGGGCGAGCAGCCCACCAGCGTCTGCGCGCTGCCGCTCTATCACATCTTCGCGTTCACCGTGAACATGATGCTGAGCATGCGCACCGGCGGCAAGACCATCCTGATCCCCAACCCGCGCGATCTGCCGGCGGTGCTCAAGGAACTGTCCAAGCACACCTTCCACAGCTTCCCGGCGGTCAATACGCTGTTCAACGGCCTGGCCAATCATCCCGACTTCAACACCGTCAACTGGAAGAACCTCAAGGTGTCGGTCGGCGGAGGCATGGCTGTGCAGGGCGCCGTCGCCAAGCTCTGGCTTGAGAAGACCGGCTGCCCTATCTGCGAGGGCTATGGCTTGTCGGAGACCAGTCCGTCGGCCAGCTGCAACCCGGTCACGGCCACCGAATACACCGGCACCATCGGCGTGCCGATTCCCAGCACCTACCTCAAGCTGCTGGATGACGATGGCCACGAGGTGACCACGCTGGGCCAGCCCGGCGAGATCGCCATCAAGGGCCCGCAGGTGATGGCCGGCTACTGGCAGCGCCCGGACGAGACCGCCAAGGTCATGACCGACGACGGTTACTTCAAGTCCGGTGACATCGGCGTCATGGACGCCCGGGGCTATTTCAAGATCGTGGACCGCAAGAAGGACATGGTGTTGGTCAGCGGCTTCAATGTCTACCCCAACGAGGTCGAGGAAGTGGTGGCCAACTGCCCCGGCGTGCTCGAATGCGCCGTGGTGGGCGTGCCCGATGAGAAAACCGGCGAGGCCGTCAAGCTTGTCATCGTCAAGAAAGACCCGGCGTTGACCGAAGCCCAGGTCAAGGAGTTCTGCCGCGCCGAACTCACGGGCTACAAGCAGCCCAAGGTGATCGAGTTCCGCACCGAGCTGCCCAAGACACCGGTGGGCAAGATCCTTCGCCGCGAACTGCGCGATAAGAAGTGATCAACCCCCTGAGCGGCTTCCGGGCTCGGTGCTGGCCGCCAGAAGCGGCAGCTCTTCGGGCCGTCCAAGCCTGCGCCGGCAGGTTTGGAGCCATGGCCCTCAGCCCCTTGTCTCGCTGCGCTGCGCTTAGCGCGAAGGGTACGACGCCAGCGCACGCAAGCGGAGCGCCGCTCAGGCGGCTTGGCGGCCCTTGCGCGGCGTTCACTGACCGGTAGCATGCCAGCTTCGCCGCATCGCCCATGGCCACCGCCATCCTGAGCGCATTGCCGCAAGAGCAGAGCACGCTGGTCCACCGCCTTGCGAGGCCGCAACGCGTGACGCATGCGGGACGCGCATTCTGGACGGGCGACATCGAAGGGCGTGCGGTGGTGCTGGCGCTCTCGGGCATCGGCAAGGTTGCGGCGGCCACCACGGCCACGGCATTGATCGAGCGCTTTGGCGCGGCGCGCATCCTCTTCACCGGCGTGGCAGGCGGCATTGGCGATGGTGTGCAAGTGGGTGATGTGGTGGTGGCCGAGGAGTACCTCCAGCACGACCTGGACGTATCACCCCTGTTCCCGCGCTGGGAGGTGCCAGGCTACGCGCGGCACCGCTTCGCCTGCGATGCTGGGCTGACTGCTCTTCTTTCAGGAGCTGCTGGCGCTTATGTGACGAGCGCTACAGGTCATTTTGATCCTAAAATTTCGCTCCAGGTGGCCGACGGCACCTCTGCCCGGCCCCGGCTGCACCACGGCCTCGTGGTCAGCGGTGACCGCTTTGTGAGTGCCGCCGACGAAGTGTCGCGCCTGCGCACTGCGCTGCAGGACGGCGGCCACGATGTGCTGGCCGTGGAAATGGAGGGCGCCGCCGTCGCCCAGGTGTGCCACGACTACGGCGTACCCTTTGCCGCCATGCGCACCATCTCCGATCGCGCCGACGACACCGCCCACGTCGATTTCGCCGCATTCGTGCAAACCGTGGCCAGCCGCTATGCCGAGCACATCATGCTCGGTCTTATGCGATTGCTATAAATATAATAGCTGAATTAGCAATAGATACAGGCGCTACCGGGTGATTTGATCCGGATTTCTGGTCAGGGCGGCGATTGGGTTTCCGGCCGCCCCGTGAAACCGGCGCGCCCGAATGCCAGCGCCACCGCGGAACCGGCTTAGCCCGAATATTTCACGGCAATTGGTCGAAGGCGGAGCGAAGCGAGTTTTTCTGTTGATTTTGGGCTGCCAAGTGCTCTGGCCAGGGCTTTGATGTGCTGCAAAAGGCTATGGCGTGGTAACCAGGCACACCGGCCC
>NZ_JBKDRI010000167.1:0-2060 GCF_046341535.1 Acidovorax sp.
AAAAATGGAGCCCAAAAGCGCCCTGGAAGGGCCAAGACTAGCGGGAAACGCCGCAGAGTTGCCCAAAAAATAGGCAGCCTGAAAATCCTGCTCTGTTGCGCTTCATCAGGCGTGGAAATCAGGGGTTTTTAGAGGTTCCCATATGTCTTTCGCACTCTGCGTGCTCTCATAAAAATAGCTACGGAACTTTGTGTATCAAGCGGTAGAGGTGTATTTCTCTCCTAATCCAAGCAAAAAAGCCACCCGCCACCCCAACCAGCTGCTAAAGCTGTTGGGATTGCAGGTGGCTTCTTCTTTTAGCCGCTGGGTACTACTGTTCAGCGCGCCATCTCAATGAGCTCAATATCCTTCTTGAGCAGATCATTGATGAGAGCGGAGTAATCCACGCCCTTGGCGCTGGCCAGTGCGGCCAGGGTGGCTTGCACCTTCTGGTCCAGGTACACCGGTAAATTCAGCTGTGCGCCAGCTTTGTGGAACTGACCCCGCCGGGCTCCCGAGAAATCAATCTCTGCGGGCATATCGTTATCGTCGTTGATGGTTTGTGCATTCATGGTGTTCACCTCAAAAGCTTGGACGTTGGGGATTAACGAGGTTCATTCTCATACTGCTGGCGCTCACGTTTCGTAGCCTCCCGCGCAGAAATAATTCTTACCCCGACATGAATCGGCCCGGTGTGCTGGTAAGTGTGGGACACCGCCAGCAGCTTGCCCTCGCTGGACATACCCAGCGTAAACCAGCGCTCCTCGAACTCGCTGTGCGCGGCGTCGAACACCGTTAGCGCCAGCGCATCGAGTAGCACCGTGGTCGCTTGCACAAACGTCACGCCGTGCTTGGCGATATTCGATTGCGCCTTGACCGGATCCCATGTGATATCGAGCTGCAGCGCGCCGGGGAGGTTTGCGCCACTCATGCGGGCGCACCGGCCAGACGACGCGCCTGGTGCTTGAGCAGCATGCCGTCCAGCAGTTCCTTGACCACCATGCGTTCATTGCTGTCGAGTTGGGAGAGCGCCTCAAAGCGCAGCCGCAAATCCTCATCCGGCCCCCGCTCGCCTTCTTCAAACACCAGGCCATCCAGACTCACATGCAGCGCCTTGGCCAGTCGGATCAGGGCTTCCAAGGTGGGTTGGGCCGTCCCTGCCTCGTAACGGCGAATCTGGTTCACATGCAACTGAGCCGCCTCGGACAAGGTTTGCTGCGTGTAGTTGGCCGCTTTGCGCAGCTGGATCAAACGTGCTGGAAAGTGCATGGGCAAAAAGCCAAGTAAGTGCAATGCCATGACTGTAGAGCCCCATTCTGGAAACGGTTGACAAAACAACAGTATGAGGTACTAAAACAAAACATCAAAAGAGCATTGAAAAGCTGGGCTACAGCTAAGTGTACGACGAAGACGGAACCCTGCTGGGCGAATACGGCGCAGGCGGCAGCCAAAGCAGCGGCACCAGCCAATACGACAAGTGTGGTGTTACACGCTGTCCGGCACTGAAAACCGCGTCTTTTCGGCCAGGGCTGCGTTGCAAATCCTCGCGATACCAGCGGGTATCGCTGCGGTTTGCGCCTTGCCCTGACCCAAAATCCATCGGTTTTCACTGTGCCGCGCAGGGTGCACCACCACACTACCCGCCCACCGCCAACGGCCCCATGCCCATTGCCGCCGTGATCAAAGGCACCACCTATGCCGTGCACAGCGACCACCTGAACACCCCGCGCAAACTCACCCAGGGCAACGGTCAAACCGCATGGCAATGGGCGTACCTCAAAATTTCGGTTGCGCTACAACAGCGCACCAGTCAACCCGGTGGTGCTTTAGCAGTTCTTCTCAGCGCGCTGCGCGACTCACCGCCTCTTGTACTGCCGGGAGGGCATCCTCGTAGTTGAAGCCATTGGGGGTTTTCTGCAATGGGGTGCTGACCTGTTTGCTGAGCCAGTCACGCAGGCTCTGCATTTCGCCGGGGCGCACCAGGGGGTCGTGGCTGTCGCCTGCAAATCGGAACTCCGTCAGGTTCTCGGGGTGATTTTTGAATTTTTCCTGAAAGCCTACGGCCGGTTGCTGCTTGGTAC
>NZ_JBKDRI010000168.1:0-1585 GCF_046341535.1 Acidovorax sp.
GTCAATAATGCGGTTTACGCATTGAACCACAGGCCTAGAAAGTGCTTGGGATACCGCACCCCTCATGAGGTGTTTTACGGCCTGGAGATCACCCCCATTAAACTGCCATCTGATGCACTTTGTCTGTGAATCCGCGAATCATTTTGGCCAGTAGCGCCTGATGGTATTGCCCATAAAGCTATTGATTTAGTAGCGTATTTGCCAAATGCAGCAAAGGGTGACGAGTGTCCTGGAGGGGATGGGGAGGGGGCATTCACCCGGGCCATTGCTTCGCCCGGCCTGAATTTCCGGGGGTGAGCGCAGCGACGAGCTGTGTGGCTGTTGGCTGTTGGCTGTGTGGCTGTTGGCTGTGTGGCTGTTGGCTGGTGGCTGTTGGCTGTTGGCTGTTGGCTGTTGGCTGTTGGCTGTTGGCTGTTGGCTGCTGGCTGCTGGCTGCTGGCTGCTGGCTCCCCCCACCGTTCGGGCTGAGCCTGTCGAAGCCGGGGCGCTGCCCCCCCACCCGTTCGGGCTGAGCCTGTCGAAGCCTGGGTCGCACTACCCCCCACCCGTTCAGGCTGAGCCTGTCGAAGCCTGGTTGGACCGTGGCGACGGCCTGCCCTGGTTGAGCGCAGGAGCCGGGATGTCGCCCCGGCGGGCGAGTCACTTTCTTTCGCATCGCCGAAAGAAAGTGACCAAAGAAAGGGCGACCCCACTGTCTGCGTCCCTGCGCTTCGCTTCGGGCAACCTGCGGTGCTCGCGGGAGGGGTGCGCTGCGGAACTCGCTGCGCGCCTATGGCGCTTCGCTCAAACACCCGCAGCGAGTCAGATCACCAAGCGCGTGCGTCCTTCGGCACACGCGCGTAAAGCTATACAAAGTCAAAAAAAGCCTGCCGCTCTTCGGCAAAATACGCGCAGTTCATTCCATCCACTCTTACGAAAGAACTTCTATGCGCTTGCACACTGCTCTGCTGACATCACTTGTCTTTGTTGGCACCTCTACGCACAGCCAAACACGGGCTAGCTTGGATGGGTCATGGGCAGGCACGGTGAAGGAAACCAACGGCAATCAAACCCAGGTGGAGTTAAAAGTTGCCAATGCGGCGGGTGCCTGGCGCATCACGCTTGCTTCCGGTGCCCCCTCACGCAATCAAAACCCCTGTGCCAACAGAGACCTTCCGATCAGCGTCAGGACAAACTCGGCCACCGATTTGGTGATTCAAATTGAGGGAGCCCAGGTCATTCGAGGTTGCTTGAACCAAACAGCGTCGTTCAAGTCGGCAGACGGGAATTCTTTGGAAGGCTCATTTGCCGATGGACGGGTAGTGAACCTCAAACGCCATTAGCCCGAGTTCATCGCTGCCGCACCACGCGCTGCGGATAAGGCCCGCAGCGCTCCTCGGCGCATGCAGAGGGGATGGGAAGCGGACATCCACGCGGGCCGTTGCTTCGCTCAGCCTGATCTTGCGGGGGGTCGCGCAGCGATGAGCCGTGTGGTTGTTGGCTCCCCCACCGTTCGGGCTGAGCCTGTCGAAGCCGGGGCACGATCCCCGCCCGTTCGGGCTGAGCTCGTCGAAGCCGGGGCGATATCCCGGTTCTTCCTTCAGCA
>NZ_JBKDRI010000169.1:0-11341 GCF_046341535.1 Acidovorax sp.
CAGGGGCTGCTGCCTGAACGCTTTTCCGACAGGTCGCGCAGCGAACAGGCTGCGCACTTTGACTACAGCAAGGGCCGCGTCATCTTCAGCGCCAACACGCCCGACGCCGCCCTGGGGCCGGGCGCGCAGGACCGCCTGAGCGTGTTCATCCAGCTTGGCGCGCTGCTGGCGGCAGACCCGGGGCGATTTGTGCCGGGCACCCAGATCACGCTGACCACCGTGAGCGCCCGGACCGCCGACCGATGGACATTCAGCGTGGAAGCCAGCGAAACCCTGGACCTGCCCGCCGGGCCCACCGAGGCCCTCAAGCTGCAGCGCCTGCCGCGCAAGGAATACGATCAAAAGGCCGAGCTCTGGGTGGCGCCCGCTCTGGGCTACCTGCCGGTGCGCATCCGCATCACCCAGGCCAACGGGGACTTTGCCGACCTGCAACTGAGCAGCCGCACAACGCCCTGACCGCCCCGGCCCGCGGTCTGCGCCAGCGCGCCGCAACCGCACAGGGGCAACCGGGCCTGGGCTACGCCCGCCGCACCGATGCCCGACAGGGACTGTTGCGCTAGCGCCGCAAAACCCACCCTGATTCGCCCGACCCGGACAGTTGGCGCCCTTTGTGACATACTGTAACTGCCAGGTTTGAAACCCCGTGCAGCCACCGGACGCCGTGACTGGCCCGGCCGATAGGACGCAAGCCCACCGCCGAGCCCGACATGGACGCCCGAGCCCCCGGGGCTTGAACTTGGCACACCCGCTGTCATCTGACATTCATCGCGTGGGTGCAGCGTTGCGTTTTGCGCAAGGCCGCCTCAGGCTCCATATCGACAAGGGGAACATCATGCAAATGCTCTACGACTCAGAATCCTTCGTGGTGGTCCACATGCTGCCCGACGCTGTTGAGGCCACAACGAGTCGCCAGGTGCTCAACGACACTGCACCCGCCGTTCCCCAGCTCGCACGCCACGGTTTTGAAATTGTGGACAAGCGTTCGGGCAAAGAGGTCTACCTCGACGGCTCGTGGGCCGAGATGTTCCAGGAACAGATCCTGGCGTGGCAGCGCGATACGCCCACCCAAGAAGAGGTGGAAGATGCGCTGGACCGCTATGCAGGGCTGGCGCAAAACCCGGTGGTGGTGCATTGAATCCCGCCTGAGGCGCTGCGGGGCGGCGCTGGCCTGTTGCCCCGCGCGATAACGCGGCGCTGGCCTTGAACGCGCCTGTCCCGTTTCAAGACCCGTCAACCCGGCGTCTATGAGCCGCGCCTGCGCGCCTATCCGCAGGTGCCCACATGCCCGCACTGCGTGCAGTAGTCGCAACCATCCTTGCGAATCACCGCATGGGCACCGCATTCGCTGCACTTTTTTCCGGCCATGGCTTGCGGCACGGGCACAGCCGCTGCCGCAGGATCGTCCAGCGGTAACTGCTGCTGCACCGGGTCGGCCACGCGGCGCGCCAGGATGTTCTGGATGGCATAAGCGATGGCCGCCACTTCAGAGTCGTGCCACATGGGCACCACGGTGCCGTCTTGCTTGCGGTGCGTGCCCAGGCGCACGGGGCCGCGGTCCCAGGCCACCTTGCGCATGTCCGACAGCGCGCGCTCCAGGAATCCGCCGCGCGCGGCCAGCGACAGCATGCGCATGCTGGAGGTGATCCACTGCTGCGATTCGCCGCTTTGCCCCACGGGCATGAAGAATTCGATGGCGCGGTCCACCGTGCCATGGCCGACGCCGGTGGGCACCGGCAGGAACGACACGATGAGGTACAGCGTCTTGTGGCCCTCCTGCGTCCAGTACTCCAGCTTTTCAGCCACGGCCGACAGGCCGCCACTGGGGCGGCTTTCGATCACGGTGCGCATCGGGTCCACGGGTGTGGCGGGCGCTGGGGCTGCCACGGCGGGCGGCGCGGGCGCATCGACTTGCAGCACCGAGCCCAGGATGGCATTGGGCCGGTAGGTGGCCAGGCCCTTGAGGCGGGCCCGCCAGGCCTGCAGGTACAGGTCTTTGAAATCCTCGTACGGATAGTCGGCCGGGATGTTGACCGTCTTGGAGATGGCAGTGTCCACAAAGGGCTGCACCGCTTCCATCATGGCGATGTGGTCCTGCGCAGACATGGCCAGCGCCGACACAAAGTAGTCCGGCAGCGCGTCCACCTGGCCGCCCAGGTCGCGGTACAGGCGCCAGGCGTGGTCTTGCACCGTGTACTCGGTGGTGCTGCCGTCGGGTTCGCGCTTTTTGCGCGTGTATGTCCACGAGAACGGAGGCTCGATGCCATTGGAGGCATTGTCGGCAAAGGCCAGGCTCACCGTGCCCGTGGGCGCAATGGACAGCAGGTGGCTGTTGCGGATGCCATGCTGGCGGATGGACGCCTTGATCGATTCGGGCAGGCGGCTGGCGAAGGTGCCTTCGGCCAGGTATTTTTCGGCGTCAAATCGCGGAAACGCGCCCTTTTCGGCGGCCAGCGCCACAGACGCCGCATAGGCCGCGTCGCGCATGCACTGGGCAATGCGGGCGGCCATTTCGCGGCCCTCGGGCTGGTCGTAGCGCAGGCACAGCATGGCCAGGGTGTTGCCCATGCCGGTGAACCCGACGCCAATGCGGCGCTTGGCGGCGGCCTCTGCGCGCTGCTGGGGCAAGGGCCAGAAGGTGATGTCCAGCACGTTATCGAGCGAGCGCACCTGCAGCGCCACCACCTTGGCAAACGCGTCGAAATCAAACGAGGGCAGGCCACCGAAACCGAACGGATGTTGCACAAAACGCGGCAGGATCACCGGCCCGAGGTCACAGCAACCGTACGACGGCAGCGGTTGCTCGCCACAGGGGTTCGTCGCAGCAATCTCTTCGCAGTAGCGCAGGTTGTTGTCTTCGTTGATGCGCCCGAGGAACAAAATGCCCGGCTCGGCGAAGTCGTAGGCCGACCGCATGATGGTCTCCCACAGTGCCTGGGCCTGCACCGTGGCATACACCCACTGGCCGTCGGCGCGCTGGTGCGCGCCCTGGGCGATCAGGCCATCCCCCGGCTGGGCCTTGTGCACCAGATCCCAGGTGCCGCCGTTTTGAACAGCCTGCAGGAAGGCGTCGGACACGCCCACCGACACATTGAAGTTGTTCCAGCGCCCGGGCGTGCGCTTGGCCGTGATGAACTCATGCACATCCGGATGGTCGATGCGCAGCACGCCCATCTGCGCCCCCCGGCGCGCGCCCGCGCTCTCCACGGTGGAGCAGGACTGGTCGAACACATTGATGTAGCTGCACGGCCCCGATGCCAGGGAACCCGTGCCCTTGACGCGGGCGCCCTTGGGGCGGATGCGCGAAAAGTCGTAACCCACGCCGCCGCCGCGCCGCATGGTCTCGGCCGCCTCGCGCAGCGCCTCATAAATGCCGGGGTAGCCCTCATCGTCCACGCCCTGAATGCAGTCACCCACCGGCTGAACAAAACAGTTGATGAGCGTGGCCTGAATGTCGGTGCCCGCAGCGCTCATGATCCGGCCTGCGCCGATGGCACCGGCGTGCAGGTTGGCCAGGAATCGCGCCTCGAATTCGCGGCGCAGCTCGGGCGCCTCGGCCGATGCCAGCGCCCGCGCCACGCGGGTGTAGATGTCGTCGGCCGTGGTTTCGCTAGGCTTGAGGTATTTCTCGCGCAGCACATCCAGGCTGATGGGCTGCAGGGAGGTCAACGGGGCGGGGGGGGCGGTGGGTTCGCGCTTCATGGGTGCAGATGATGGGGGCGCGCATGGCGGCGGCAGGCCCACCAGCATGCACCCTGCCGCGCTAGTCTGCAAGAGGCCCCGAAGGCAGCGCCACCGCGCCATGCCCGCTGCGCCTGGACGCGGTGTAGGCACGATGCGACTGCGGTCTCTTGGCGGGTATCGGGTCGGCGCGGCGTAGCATGAAGCCATGCCAACGCCCGAAACGCCCGTCAGCGCGCTTGTGAGCGCCCCCCCTTTTCCCGTCGCGCCCCGCGGCGCCCGAGCGGCAGTGGCTCTTGGGCGCGGCCGCGGCCGCATGGGCCGACTGGGCCGACTGGGCCGACTGGACGTTGGGGCCACGGCCAAAGCCCTTTGGGGGGCGGGAACCCTGGCCGCTCTTTTGGCGCTGACCGGCTGCGCCACCAGCGATGCCCTGGATGCCGCCACGGGCTCCGCACAGGGCTGGAGTCGCCAGATCGATGCGCTGCTGCCCGCCGATGTGCTGCTGCTGGGCGAACAGCACGATGCCACCGAACACCAGCGCCTGCAACGCGATACCGTGCAACGGCTGGCCGCACGCGGCCAACTGGCTGCCGTGGTGATGGAAATGGCCGAGCGCGGCCATGCAACCACGGGCCTTGCCGCCAGCGCGACGCCGGCCCAGGCCCAGGCGGCCCTGCAGTGGAACGATGCCGCCTGGCCCTGGCAGGCCTATGGCCCGGTGGTGATGGCTGCGGTGCAGGCGGGCGTGCCCGTGCTGGGGGGCAACCTGCCGCGCAGCGCCATGCGGGCCGCCATGCAAAACACCGCGTGGGACACGCATCTGCCGCAGGCGGCCCTGCAGCGCCAGTACACCGCCCTGCGCGAAGGTCACTGCGGCCTGCTGCCCGAGTCGCAGATCGCACCCATGGCACGCATCCAGATTGCACGCGATGCCAGCATGGCCCAGGCCGTGCAGGATGCGCTGCAGCGGGGCAAAACCGTGCTGCTGATCGCGGGCGCGGGCCATGTATCGCGCAGCATCGGCATTCCCACCCACTGGGCCAGCCAGGTGCGCGCCCAGGTGGTGGTGGCGCGTGCGGGCGAGGCTGCGCCTGCCCCCCACGCTGGCGATGCGGATGCCGTCGTCCCCACCGCCGCGCCGCCTGCGCGGGATGCATGCGCCGAACTGCGCTCGCGATGGCCCGCCGCGCCCGCGCCAGCTGCCGACGCGGGCAAGCCCTGATCTGCGGCGCAGCCAAGCGTGAGATGCCAGGCGGCAGCCGGTCACGCTGTGCGATGGCGAGGGGTAGTGCCCCCCGCGCAAACCTTCGGGCCTGCAAGCGAGTCTGTGGGGTGGGGTCAGCGATCAGCAAAGCGCAAGCCTACGGTGCCCTCCCGTTTCCGGCTCCCCGCGCCCAGGGCCATGCTGCGACAATCGGGCCGCTATGACTCAAGCCTACATCCTCACACTGTCCTGTCCCGATCGGCTGGGGCTGGTGCATGCCGTCTCGGGCTTTCTGCTGGAGCACGGCGGCAATATCGAAGAAGCCGCGCAGTACAACGACCACGCCACCGGCCTTTTCTTCATGCGCGTGCAGTTTGCATGCGCCCAGCATGACACGGCGACCCTCAGGACCCATCTGGCAAGCTTTGCGCAACCCCACTCGATGCGCTGGAGCCTGCACGAAACCACGGCCCCCATGAAGACGGTGCTCATGGTCAGCAAGGAAGGGCACTGCCTCAACGACCTGCTGTTCCGCTGGAAAAGCGGCCTGCTGCCCATTGACATCCGGGCCATCATCAGCAACCACCGCGACTTCTACCAGCTGGCGGCCAGCTACAACGTGCCGTTTCACCACATCCCGGTTACCGCGCAGACCAAGGCCCAAGGCGAGGCAAAGCAGCTGGAGATCATCGAGGCCGAGGGGGCCGAGCTGGTGGTTCTGGCGCGCTACATGCAGATACTTTCACTGGACCTGTGCCAAAAACTCGCCGGCAGGGCGATCAATATCCACCACAGCTTCCTGCCCAGCTTCAAGGGTGCCAAACCGTACTACCAGGCCCATGACCGGGGTGTGAAGCTGATTGGCGCCACCGCGCACTATGTGACCGCCGACCTGGACGAAGGCCCCATCATCGAACAGGACGTGGCCCGAGCCGACCACACCGACACCGTCGAGGACCTCACGGCCCGAGGCCGCGACACCGAAAGCCAGGTGCTGGCGCGCGCCGTGAAATGGCACAGCGAGCACCGCGTGATCCTCAACGGCCACAAGACCGTGATTTTCCGGTAGCCCGGGCTTGCAAATGGCCACGGCAGCCCCTTCGTCCTTTCTTGGCAGCGCGGCACGGCGCATCCCCCCCATCCAGTGCCTGCTGACGTTTGAGGCGCTGGCGCGCCTGCGCAGCGTGACGCAGACCGCCGACGAGCTGTGCGTGACCCCCAGCGCCGTGAGCCATCGGGTCAAGCAGCTGGAGCAACTGCTGGGCGTGAGGCTGTTTGGCCGGGCCGATTTTTCGCTGACCACCGAGGGCAGCACCTACCTGGCCCATGTGCGCGAGGGGCTGGGTTCGCTGCAGCGGTTTCCGGGGCAGGCTGCGCCCACCGGCCGCCGACGGCTCAAGCTGGCGGTGACGCCCACGTTTGCCCGCATCATCCTCATTCCACGCCTGCGGCAGTTCACCGAGGCCTACCCCGAGATCGACCTGGCCTTGCAGGTCTCTATCCCGCTGCTGGATGTGGTGGCGGAAGATGCCGACCTGATCGTGCGCTTTGGCACCGGCCACTACGCCGATGTGGAGCATGAGGTCATCGCCCACGACCATGTGACGCCCCTGGCTTCGCCTGGCTTTGTGCGTGAACAGGGCCCGTTCGAGCGGCCCGAAGACCTGGAAGGCGTGCCCCTGCTTCGCAGCCCGCTGGAACCCTGGCGCACCTGGTTTGCCGCCGCGGGCCTGGACTGGCCCGAGCCGGTGGAAGGCTCACAGTTCAGCGACGTCGGCCTGATGTGCGACGCTGCCGCCGCAGGCATGGGTGTGGCCCTGGTGCGCCACAAACTGGGCGCGCCCTGGCTCGAAAACGGCACGCTGGTGCGCCTGTTCCCGATGGACACGCCCAGCCCCCACAGCCACTACCTGTGCTGGAGCACCGGCACCATGGACCGCTGGGAGTGCGCAGCGTTTGCCGAGTGGCTGCGCAAGACGATGGGGTAGTCTCGGGGGGGGGCGCAGCCCTGCGTGGCTTGGTGACTTGGCCCCGCTCGCGGCACAGGGTCTCCATTCCATCTGAAAAAACGATTCAAAAGTAGCTTTTACGCACGACTGGCGGCCTCATTTTGCTATCAATAAAATAGCGAAAGCTGTTTTCACAGCCCCCTGCAGAAAAACTCATGCGCCCGGACCACCGCAAGGCCGCGCCAATCCCCTACAGTGGCGGTCATGAACACCACCAGCACTTCTGCCCTTGCTGCCCTGTCGTCCACCGAGCGCACTGCCCGCCAGGCCGAGGTCGTGCAAGCCCTGGGCCGCGTTCTGCCGGCCCATGCCCTGTTGTGGCACGCCGAAGACACCACACCCTATGAATGTGACGGTCTGACGGCCTACCGCCAGCGCCCGCTGGTGGTGTGCCTGCCCGAGACGTATGACCAAGTGGCCGCGGTGCTCAAGGCCTGCCATGCGCTGCAGGTGCCGGTGGTGGCGCGTGGCGCGGGCACGGGGCTTTCGGGCGGGGCCATGCCGCATGCCCTGGGCGTGACGATGTCGCTGGCCAAGTTCAACCGCATCCTGAAGATGGACCCCGAAAGCCGCACGGCCGTGGTGCAGTGCGGCGTGCGCAACCTGGCCATCAGCGAGGCTGCCGCGCCCTACGGCCTGTACTACGCGCCCGACCCCAGCAGCCAGATTGCCTGCACCATCGGCGGCAACGTGGCCGAGAACTCGGGCGGGGTGCACTGCCTGAAGTACGGCCTGACGGTGCACAACGTGCTCAAGGTCAAGGGCTTCACGGTAGAAGGCGAGCCGGTGGAGTTTGGCAGCGAGGCGCTGGATGCCCCCGGCTACGACCTGCTGGCCGCCGTGATCGGCAGCGAGGGCATGCTGGCCGTGACCACCGAAGTCACCGTCAGGCTGGTGCCCAAACCACAACTGGCCCGCTGCATCATGGCCAGCTTTGACGACGTGCGCAAAGCGGGTGACGCGGTGGCGGCCGTGATCGCGGCGGGCATCATCCCGGCGGGCCTGGAAATGATGGACGGCCCCATGACGGCAGCGGTGGAAGACTTTGTGCACGCCGACTATGACCTGAGCGCCGCTGCCATTTTGCTGTGCGAGAGCGACGGCACGCCCGAGGAGGTCGAGGAAGAGATTGGCCGCATGACCGAGGTACTGCGCGGCGCAGGTGCCACCGCCATCACCGTGAGCCGCGACGAAGCCCAGCGCCTGAAATTCTGGAGCGGCCGCAAGAACGCCTTTCCGGCCAGCGGACGCATCAGCGCCGACTACATGTGCATGGACTCCACCATCCCGCGCAAGCGCCTGGCCGACATCCTGCAAGCCATTGCAGCCATGGAAGAAAAGTACGGTCTGCGCTGCCTGAACGTGTTCCACGCCGGTGATGGCAACTTGCATCCGCTGATCCTGTTCGATGCGAACGATGCCGATCAGCTGCGCCGCTGCGAGCTGTTCGGTGCGGACATCCTGGAGACCAGTGTGGCCATGGGCGGCACGGTGACGGGCGAGCATGGCGTGGGCATCGAAAAGCTCAGCAGCATGTGCGTGCAGTTCTCGCCCGAGGAGAACGCGCAGATGTTCGGCATCAAACATGCGTTTGATCCGGCTGGCCTGCTCAACCCGGGCAAGGTGATCCCCACGCTGCAACGCTGCGCCGAGTACGGAAAGATGCTGGTGCGCGGTGGTCAGATCAAGCATCCCGAGCTGCCCCGGTTCTGACCCCTCAGCCCATGAAACCCCTGCAGGGCCTGGCCTTCCTGCTGCTCATGCAGTCGGCGGGCGAGGCCCTGTCGCATGTTCTGAAGCTGCCCGTGCCCGGCCCGGTGGTGGGCATGTTCGCGCTGCTGCTGGCGCTGCGCTGGCAGCCGGTGCAACAGGCGGTGGCGCCCGCGGCGGGCTTTCTGCTCAGCCATCTGTCGCTGCTGTTTGTGCCCGTGGGCGTGGGCGTGATGACACACCTGGCCCTGCTGAGCGCGTACGGCCTGCAGCTGGTCGCGGTCATCGTGCTGTCCACCTGGGTCGGCATGGCCGTGACGGCGCTGGTGCTGCGCTGGCTGCAACCCAAGCCCAGCCATGCAGAACTTCGTTGAGCTCTGGGTCTATCTCTCCTCCGCGCCGCTGTTCGGGCTGACGGCCACACTGGCCGTGTATGTGCTGGCGCAGGCTGCGTCGTCACGCTCCGGGCACGCGCCCTGGGCCAATCCGGTCATGGTGTCGGTGGCGGTGTTGGCCGGTGTGCTGCTGGCAACGGGGACTGCCTATCCCACCTACTTTGCCGGGGCGCAGTTCATCCACTTCTTGCTCGGGCCCGCGGTGGTCGCCCTGGGATGGCCCTTGTGGCAGCGCCGGGCCGCGCTGCGCGAGCGCTGGGGGCGGCTGCTCGTGGCATCGCTGCTGGGCGGGGGTACCGCAGCGCTGAGCGCCGTTGGTCTGGGCTGGGCCCTGGGCCTGCCAGGCGAGGTGATTTTGTCGCTGGCCCCCAAGTCGGTGACCGCCCCGGTGGCCATGGGCGTGGCGGCGCAGATTGGCGGTGTGCCAGCCCTGGCCGCCGTGTTTGCCGCCCTGACGGGAATGGTTGGTGCCCTGTCGGCCCGCTGGCTGTTTGGCCTGCTGCGCCTGCCGACCGACCCGGAAGGGATGGCGCTGCGCGGCTTTGCGCTGGGAACCGCATCGCATGGCATCGGGGCAGCGCATGCGTTGCAGGTGCATGCGGACGCGGGGGCGTATGCGGGGTTGGCGCTCGGGTTGCAGGTGGTGTTGGCGGCGGTGTTGATGCCGTTGGCGTTTCGCTGGCTTTGACGGTGCGGCCAAGCGGATTTTGAGAGTGTTTCAGGCCGGTTGCGCGCGTCCAGATTGCCCTGATAGCTATTATTTTTGTAGCAATCGATCGCAATGCAGCATAGCGCAGCGCGCGGGCGGGGCGGACGCTGGCGGCCCGCCGTCAGGCGGCAACAGCAGGGGTGGTGGCAGCCCCAATCTGGTCCAAAGCCTTGGCCAGATGCCCCACGGTGCGGTCCACGTTGTACCATTTCTCAAGGCCAAACAGCCCAATGCGGAAGGTCCTGAAGTCCGGCCCCTCATCACACTGCAGCGGCACACCCGCCGCAGTCTGCAGCCCCACCTCCATGAACTTCTTGCCGTTCTGGATGCCGGGGTCGGTGGTGTAGCTCACGACCACGCCAGGGGCCTTCCAGCCTTCCGCGGCCACGCTGGGAAAACCGCGCGACTCCATCAGCGCGCGTACCTTGCTGCCCAGCTCGATCTGTTCTTCGCGCACCTTGGCAAAGCCGTAGGCACGGGTCTCGGCCATCACATCGCGCAGGCGCACCAGGGCATCGGTGGGCATGGTGGTGTGGTAAGCGTGCTGGCCTTTTTCGTAGCCTTGCGCAATCTGCATCCACTTTTTGAGGTCGCACGAGAAGCTGGAGCTTTG
Source organism: Acidovorax sp. (assembly GCF_046341535.1). GTDB lineage: Bacteria > Pseudomonadota > Gammaproteobacteria > Burkholderiales > Burkholderiaceae_C > Acidovorax. The sequence goes on from NZ_JBKDRI010000169.1 coordinate 10,322, forward strand.
CGTGCCCTCAATCGCCTGACAGGCGCGCTCGCTGAGCATCACCATGGCGCAGCAGGGCGATCCGCTCCAGCCTTTTTGCGGGGCACTGATGAGCACATCCACGCCGGTGGCCTGCATGTCCACCCACATCGCGCCGGAGGCCACGCAATCGAGCACAAACAGCGCGCCCACCTCGTGCGCGGCGGCCGTGATGGTGCGCAGGTAGTCGTCGCTCAGGATGATGCCGCTGGAGGTCTCCACATGCGGGGCAAACACGACCTTGGGCTTTTCGGCGCGGATGGTGGCGGCCACTTCATCGGCCGGGCACGGTGCCCAGGGCGCCTGCGGGCCGCTGCTCTGCTGGCGCGCCTTGCACACCACTGAGCCGCCGCCCAGGCCCTTGTCGGCGTCAAAGATCTGCGTCCAGCGGTAGCTGAACCAGCCATTGCGCACGATGAGCACTTTTTCCTGGTTGGCAAACTGGCGCGCCACCGCTTCCATGCCGAAGGTGCCGCTGCCGGGCACCAGCACGGCAGTGTGGGCGTGGTACACCTCTTTGAGCGTGGCCAGGATGTCCTGCACCACGCCGGTGAAGCGTTTGGACATGTGGTTGAGCGCGCGGTCGGTGTACACCACCGAAAATTCAAGCAGGCCGTCGGGGTCGATATCGGGCAGCAGTCCGGGCATGGTGCAGGGTCTCCATGAAACAGGGGCGCCACCCCGGCGCGGGGCGGGCAAGCCGAATCAGCTTAGCACGCACCGGGCAGGATGCGCAGGGGCGGATGCCCAGGTGCCGATGAACCAGGCGCCCGGCCATCAAGGCCCTGTTGGCATCGTCGTCGGCCCGTGGGGCCACGCAGGACATCCTTGCGCCGTCAAGCGCACGATGCGCCGGGACACCTCTAGGAGCCTGTCGGACTTGGAAATCGTCGGCTGCAAATCGACCGCAGCGGTCCATTTTTAACCGCCTTTTTGCCCCATAGCTCGGCTATGGGGCTGCAAATTCGGCAAAAACTGTCCTCGCTCTCGCCGATTTTCGCT
>NZ_JBKDRI010000170.1:0-28426 GCF_046341535.1 Acidovorax sp.
GTACCAAGCAGCAACCGGCCGTAGGCTTTCAGGAAAAATTCAAAAATCACCCCGAGAACCTGACGGAGTTCCGATTTGCAGGCGACAGCCACGACCCCCTGGTGCGCCCCGGCGAAATGCAGAGCCTGCGTGACTGGCTCAACAAACAGGTCAGCACCCCTTTGCAGAAAACCCCCAATGGCTTCAATTACGAGGATGCCCTCCCGGCTGTGCAAGATGCGGTGAGTCGCGCTGCGCGCTGAGAGCAGCCGCAAAAGCTACCTCAGAAACAAGAAAACCCTTGAATCAAAACGATCAGTTTAGATTCAAGGGTTGACATGACTCTTGGCGGAGAGGGCGGGATTCGAACCCGCGGTGGGGATTAGCCCACACACGCTTTCCAGGCGTGCGACTTAAACCGCTCATCCACCTCTCCGAAGCCCTCCATTATAGCCAAGGCAGGGGGGGCTTTTGCGGTGCCCGGGGCGCAACGGCAAAAAATGCTTTGGGCCAGATGCCCGGCCCAACGCGGCTTGGGCGTCGGTCAGTCGCGACATGCGCGCGGGTCCGTGATGGCGTGATCAGCGGGCCTGCCGCGCCAATTCACCCACAGGGCCGGGCCGTGGGGAGCGCGCTGGCGTTGGTTGCAGCGCTCAGCTTCCCCGTTGGTGGGCTTGCACCATCTTCATGGCCGAGCCGATCAGGGCCGAGACCTCGCTCATTTGGCTGGGCACGATCAGCGTTGTGGTGGCGTCTTGCGCCACACGGCTGTAGGCGTCCACTGCCTTTTCGGCCACCTTCAGTTGCACAGCCTGTTCCCCGCCCGGCTGCCGGATGGCGGTGGCAACGCGTTCGATGGCCTGTGCGGTGGCCTCTGCTACGGCCTTGATGGATTCGGCTTCGCCCTGGGCCTTGTTGATGACGGCCTGCTTTTCACCTTCGGATCGGGCGATGAAGGCCTCGCGCTCGCCCGTGGCGATGTTGATCTGCTCCTGGCGTCGGCCTTCGGATGCGGCGATCAGGGCGCGCTTTTCACGCTCGGCGGTGATTTGGGCCTGCATGGCGTGCAGGATTTCTTTGGGCGGTGTGAGGTCCTTGATCTCGTAGCGGAGCACCTTGACGCCCCAGTTCAGTGCCGCTTCGTCGATGGCTTGAACGACCTGGGCATTGATGATGTCGCGTTCTTCGAAGGTCTTGTCGAGTTCCAGCTTGCCGATCACGGAGCGCAGCGAGGTCTGCGCCAGTTGCGTGACGGCCACGATGTAGTTGCTGGAGCCGTAGCTTGCGCGCATCGGGTCCGTCACCTGAAAGTACAGGATGCCGTCGACCTGCAACTGCGTGTTGTCGCGCGTGATGCAAATCTGGCTGGGCACATCGAGGGGGATTTCCTTGAGGCTGTGCTTGTAAGCCACCTTCTCGATAAAGGGAACCAGAAAGTTCAGCCCGGGGCTGAGGGTGCCCGCGTATTTTCCAAGGCGTTCCTTGACCCAGGCGTTTTGCTGCGGCACGACCTTGACGGACCGCACGATAAAGATCACGGCAATGACCAAAATGACGATGGCAATTTCCACGGAGTCCTCGTTTCTTTGAAAGGTTGAGCGAAAGGAACGCGTCTTCAGGTCTTGTCAGGCCGGATCCACCAGCAGTCTGTTGCCGACCAGTTCTGCCACGCGGTGCATGCCGGTGGCCGGTGTCACGCCGGGGCGGTGCATCGCCGTCCACTGCGCGCCGCGGTATTTCACCAGCGCGGTGCCGTCGGGGCTCCAGGCATCGATGTAGATGGTTTCCCCGACATCCAGGTTGACGCTGCGTTCGGCCCGGGGCGATGGATCGCCAGGGCGCTTTTTCTTGGCCCAATGCCAGGCCGCCACCGCACCGCCGCCCACCACCGCCGCGCTCACCATTTGCAGCGGCAGCTCGAAGCCCAGGTGCGCCGCGATCGCGGCTGCGGCCAGGCCAAGCGCAAGCATCAGCAGATAAAAGCTTCCCGTCAGAAGCTCCGCCGCAACCACAATGCCCGCAGCCAGCCACCAGATTGTGGATTGCTCCATGCTCAGCCCTCCGATTTGGATGTGTTCAGTTCGCCACATTTTGGGCCAAAAAAATGGCGCGACATAGGCATGTCAACGTTATTCCTTACACTTCGCGGCTCTTTTGATTTTTGCCGGGGCAGGGCACGGTTGCACGGAGGCTGCGCATGAAGTTTCGTTTTCCCATCATCATCATCGATGAGGACTATCGTTCCGAGAACACCTCGGGCCTGGGCATTCGCGCGCTTGCGCAGGCCATCGAGGCCGAGGGCTTCGAGGTGGTGGGCGTGACCAGCTATGGCGATCTGTCGCAGTTTGCCCAGCAGCAAAGCCGCGCCAGTGCGTTTATTTTGTCCATCGATGACGAGGAGTTCACCCCAGGCCCCGACCTGGACCCCGCCGTGCTGAGCCTGCGCAACTTCATTGGCGAAGTGCGCCGCAAGAACACGGAAGTGCCGATTTATGTGCACGGCGAGACCAAGACCAGCCGCCACCTGCCCAACGACATCCTGCGCGAGCTGCACGGTTTCATCCACATGTTCGAGGACACCCCCGAGTTTGTGGCGCGTCACATCATCCGCGAGGCCAAAAGCTACCTCGAAGGCGTGCAGCCGCCGTTCTTCAAGGCGCTGCTCGATTACGCCGAAGACGGCTCATACAGCTGGCACTGCCCCGGCCATTCGGGCGGCGTGGCGTTTTTGAAAAGCCCGGTCGGTCAGATGTACCACCAGTTTTACGGCGAGAACATGCTGCGTGCCGACGTGTGCAACGCCGTGGAAGAACTGGGTCAACTGCTGGACCACAACGGTGCCATTGGCGAGAGCGAGCGCAATGCCGCGCGCATCTTCAATGCCGATCACTGCTTTTTTGTGACCAACGGCACATCCACCTCCAACAAGATGGTGTGGCACCACACGGTGGCGCCGGGCGATGTGGTGGTGGTGGACCGTAACTGCCACAAGTCTGTCCTGCACAGCATCATCATGACGGGCGCGATCCCGGTCTTCCTCAAGCCCACGCGCAACCATTTCGGCATCATCGGTCCGATACCGCAAGGCGAGTTTGATCCCAAGGCCATTGAGGCGAAGATCAAGGCCAACCCGTTGCTCAAGGGGGTGGATGCGAAAAAGGTCAAGCCCCGGGTGCTCACGCTCACGCAGTCCACCTACGACGGAGTGCTCTACAACACCGAGACCATCAAGACCATGCTCGATGGTTATGTGGACAACCTGCACTTTGACGAAGCCTGGCTGCCGCATGCGGCGTTCCACCCGTTTTATGGTGCTTACCATGCCATGGGCAAAAAGCGCACCCGGCCCAAGCACTCGGTGACGTACGCCACACAGTCCATCCACAAGCTGCTGGCCGGTATCAGCCAGGCCAGCCATGTGCTGGTGCAGGATTCGCAGACCACCAAGCTGGACCGCCACCTCTTTAACGAGGCCTACCTGATGCACACCAGCACCAGCCCGCAGTACAGCATCATCGCCAGCTGCGACGTGGCCGCTGCCATGATGGAGCCGCCCGGGGGCACCGCGCTGGTGGAAGAAAGCATCCTCGAGGCGCTGGACTTTCGCCGCGCCATGCGACAGATCGAAGAGGACTTTGGCAAGGGCGACTGGTGGTTCAAGGTCTGGGGCCCTGAAAAGCTGGTGGACGAAGGCATTGGCCGCGCCGAAGACTGGATCATCCGCAGCGACAGCAAAAGCAAGAAGGCGGGTGCCAAGTGGCACGGCTTTGGCCAGTTGGCCGACGGTTTCAACATGCTGGACCCGATCAAGTCCACCATCGTCACGCCCGGCCTGAACCTGGATGGCAAGTTCGACAAGACGGGCATCCCGGCCTCCATCGTGACCAAGTTTCTGGCCGAGCACGGCGTGGTGGTGGAAAAGACGGGCCTGTACAGCTTCTTCGTGATGTTCACCATCGGCATCACCAAGGGCCGCTGGAACACGCTGCTGACGGCGCTGCAGCAGTTCAAGGACGACTACGAGAAAAACCAGCCCATGTGGCGCATCCTTCCGGAGTTCTGCCAGCAGCACAAGCGCTATGAACGCATGGGCCTGCGCGACCTGTGCCAGCACGTGCATGAGATGTACGCCAAGTACGACATCGCACGGCTGACGACCGAGATGTACCTGTCGGACCTCACGCCCGCGATGAAGCCTTCAGATGCCTATGCCCACATCGCCCACCGCCAGACCGAGCGTGTGGAGATCGACCATCTGGAGGGGCGCATCACGGTGGGCCTGGTCACGCCATACCCGCCCGGCATTCCGCTGCTGATCCCGGGCGAAGTGTTCAACCGAAAGATCGTGGACTACCTCAAGTTTGCCCGCGAATTCGCCAAGCTGTGCCCCGGCTTCGAGACCGATATCCACGGGCTGGTGGAGGTGGAAGACGAGAACGGGCAAGTGCGCTACTACGCCGACTGCGTCTCCAACGGCAAACCCAGCAAGAACGCCAAGCCGCTGGCGACCGCGCGCAACCTGGTGCAGGTGGGCGATGACGGCCCGTTTGGCCGCACGATCTGAAGGGCGGTGTTAGCCAAGCTCGGCGGAGGGCCACATCGACGTGTGCGGCCGGTTGCCAGCCGACGACGAATGGCACTGGCGGGCCCTCGCGGGCGCTGGTGCGCTTGATGACACCCGCAGGTGCGGCGCTCTGCCAAGGCAGGCCGGTACAAGCTGCTGCATGCTATTAAAATAATAGCTACAAAACAAGGCGCAACGCGCGTAACCGCCTGATAAAACCTTGAAAATCCCGGGCGCAGAGCCCGGCGATGGCAGGCAGGCCCTGGGCGAACCGGTGCGCGCCGGAGCTCAGACCTGGTCTGCGCTCAAACCGGCCGTCTGGCTGAAGCCGCCGTCCACATACGTGATCTCGGCCGTCACGCCCGAGGCCAGGTCCGACAACAGGAACGCCGCCACATTGCCCACATCTTCAATCGTGACGTTGCGGCGCAGCGGCGAGGCATCGGCCACGCGGGACAGCAGCTTGCCAAAGTCCTTGATGCCGCTGGCGGCCAGCGTTTTGATGGGGCCAGCGCTGATGCCGTTGGCGCGGATGCTGCGGCCGTCTTCGGTGCGGCCCACGGCTTCGGCCAGATAGCGCACGCTGGCTTCCAGGCTGGCCTTGGCCAGGCCCATGGTGTTGTAGTTGGGGATGGAGCGCAGCGCGCCCAGGTAGGACAGAGTGATCAGCGACGACTTGTCGTTCAGGTAGGGCAGGGCCGCCTTGGCCATGGCCGGGAAGCTGTAGGCGCTGATGTCATGCGCAATGCGAAAGCCCTCGCGGGAGAGGCCTTCAAGGAAGTTGCCGGCAATCGCCTCGCGTGGCGCAAAGCCAATGCTGTGCACAAAGCCGTCAAATCGGGGCCACACCTGGGCCAGGTCGGCAAACATGCGCTCGATCTGCTCGTCACTGGCCACATCGCAGTCAAACACCAGCTTGGAGTCGAACTCGGCGGCAAAGTCGGTGATGCGGTCCTTGAAGCGCTCGCCCACGTAGCTGAAAGCCAGTTCAGCGCCTTGTGCATGGCAGGCCTTGGCAATGCCGTAGGCGATGGAGCGGTTGGACAGCACGCCTGTGATGAGCAGCTTCTTGCCGGCGAGGAAACCCATTGTTGTTCTCCAGTGGAATGCGGTGACGGTGGTGTGCGGGCATGCAGCCCATGCAACGGCGGGGGATTGCCCGCGGTTCTGGGCTGGGCTCTGCCTGCGTAGTGCAGAATTGTCGCATGTGCCTCGTTGCCGTCTGCTTTCGATGGGTGCGCGCAGTGTTGTGTGCTGCGTGTGGATTGACCTTGGTTCCAGCCTCCTGGGCTGCACATGCGTATTCACAGTTTGGCGACGTGAAGTATGCGCCGGACTTCACCCACTTCGACTACGTCAACCCCAATGCGCCGAAGGGTGGAGAAATTCGGCTGGTGCCGCCGATTGCGGTCACGAATTTCGACAAGTTCAATCCGTTCACGCTCAAGGGGACACCCCCTGCCGCAATGCTCCAGTTGGTTTTTGAATCGTTGCTGACGGGCAATTTCGAGGAGCCGTCCACGGGGTATGGGCTGCTTGCGGAAGATGTGGACGTGGCTTCCGACGGTTTGTCTGCCACTTTCCGGCTTCGCAAGGAGGCGCGCTTTTCCGATGGGTCCGCGGTACTGGCTGCTGACGTGGTGCATTCGTTCAACACGCTCATGAGCAAACAGGCGTCACCGCAGTTTCGAACCATTTTTGCGGACATCAAAGCCGTAGAGGCCCTGGAAGATCGCGTGGTCAGGTTTGAATTTGCAGCGGCCAGTCGTGAGTTGCCCCTGCTGGCCGGCAGCGTCCCGATCTTCAGCCGCAAGTGGGGCGCAGGCAAGCCGTTTGACGCGGTCATCACAGAGCTTCCCATCGCGTCAGGCCCCTACCAGCCTGCCAGTGCGCAGCTTGGCCGCGACATTACCTACGTTCGAAACAAGAACTATTGGGGTTCCCATTTGCCGGTGCGCAAGGGAACCTACAATTTTGACCGCGTCACCTACAAGCTGTACCTGGACGACACCAGCCGGTTTGAAGGGCTCAAGGCGGGTGAGTACGATCTGAAGCGGGAGTTCATCTCCAAGAACTGGGCGCGGCAATACAGCGGCAAGGCGTTCGATTCCGGGGCCGTCAAGAAGCAGGTTTTTGAGCATCGTAACCCGGGCGATTTTCAAGGCTATACGTTCAACCTGCGGAACCCGAAATTCAAGGACATTCGGGTGCGCAAGGCCATCGCTTTGACGATGGACTTTGAATGGCTGAATCGCCAGATGTTCTATGGCTTGTACAAACGAGTCCAGGGGTACTTTCCCAACAGCGACTTTCATGCTTCTGGCCTGCCTGACACGAGCGAGATGGCGTTTCTCGAACCCTTGAGAAACAAACTCAGTCCGGAGGTCTTCGGGCCTGCCCTTGTATCCCCTAGTACCCTGCCGCCTTCGAGCCTTAGAGACAATTTGCGCCAAGCAAAACAGTTGCTGTCAGACGCGGGGTGGAATTACCGCGACGGCGCCTTGCGAAACGCGCAAGGCGAGGCGTTTGAAATAGAGTATCTCAACGCGCAACCGTCGGGGACCCGGCTCGTCCTGCCTATGCAGAACGCATTAAGGAAGCTTGGAATCCAACTGAAAATCAGAAATGTGGATGCGGCCCTGTACCAGCAGCGGATGGACGAATTCGAATTCGAACTGGGGAGCCTGCGAATTCCGGGACGCAATACACCGGGCAGCGACCTGTTTGAATACTTTGGCTCCAAAGCGGCTGCGACGTCCGGATCTGCCAATTCCTGGGGTATCGCCGATCCGGCGGTGGATAGCCTGATCCGCTCAGTGCTTGCTGCCAAATCCAAGGCGGAAATGTCCGCAGCGATGCGTGCATTGGACCGCGTTTTGTCGCATGGGCACTATTCGATTCCGCAGTGGTACAGCGACGAATTTTTTGTGGGCTATCGGCCCGCCGGGTTTGTCCTGCCGCCGGTTGTGCCTCCTTATTACCAGCCCGACTCCTGGGCTGCCGCCACATGGTGGGCTTCGCCTGCGAACCGATAGGTGCGTATTGAATGATCAGCTATTTGCTCAAGCGCGTCCTCCTGATGCTGCCCACGCTGCTGGGTGTGTTGCTGCTGACCTTCGTGGTCATCCAGTTCGTGCCTGGCGGACCCGTCGAGCAAATGGTCTCCCAGCTCCAGGGGCGGTCAGCAGGTGGCGAAGGGGCAGCGTCCAGCCCAGCTGCGGGGGGGGACTATCGCGGTCGCCAGGGGCTCAGTCCGAAGCAAATCCAGGAAATCAAGGAGTTGTACGGCTTTGACAAGCCCGCCCATGAACGATTCGTGCAGATGGTCTCTTCATTTGCACGCTTCGACCTGGGGCAGAGCTTTTACCAACGCAAGGCGGTCTGGGAGCTGGTCAAAGAAAAGCTCCCCGTCTCCATCAGCCTGGGGCTGTGGACGTTTTTCATCAGCTACCTGGTGGCCGTGCCGCTGGGGGTGGCCAAGGCGGTGCGCGCTGGCTCGCGGTTCGACCTTGTCACCACGCTCCTTATTTTGGTGGGCTACGCCATCCCGGGCTTTGTGCTCGGCGTGGCGTTGCTGGTGATCTTTGGCGGGCAGTTGCAGTGGTTTCCGCTGCGCGGGCTGACCTCGTCGAATTGGGAGGAACTCAGCTGGGGCGCGCGCATCGTCGATTACCTGTGGCACATCACGCTCCCCGTCACAGCCATGGTACTGGGCAGCTTTGCGGTGACGGCCATGCTCACCAAGAACGCGTTTCTGGAAGAGATCCGCAAGCAATACGTGCTCACGGCGCGCGCCAAGGGGCTGTCGGAGCGGCAGGTGCTGTGGAAACACGTGTTCCGCAATGCGCTGATCCCCATCGTCACCGGTTTTCCTGCGGCCTTCATCGGCGCTTTCTTTGCGGGCTCGCTGTTGATCGAGACGCTGTTCTCGCTCGACGGCCTGGGCCTGCTCAGCTACGAAAGCGTGATTCGCCGCGACTACCCGGTGGTGCTGGGCACGCTGTATTTGTTCACGCTCATCGGGCTGGTGACGAAGCTCATCAGCGACCTTTGCTATGTGTGGGTGGACCCGCGCGTGAAGTTTGATTGATCAACAAAGGCCATCGCATGGAATTCAACGCTGTTGTGGACCTGCTCCGGTCCCGCCTGCCGGGTCTGCTGGCCGTGTACGGCTTCGGTAGCCGCATTCAGGGCACGGCGGGGCCGCACAGCGACCTCGATGTAGCCATCCTCGCGTCCGGCTATGCCGATCCGCTGCTGCTGTGGGAGCTGTCGGGCGCGTTGGCCGATGTGGCGGGCTGCCCGGTTGACCTGCTCGACCTGCGCGCAGCCTCCACGGTGATGCAGTACCAGGTCATCACCACGGGTGAGCGCTGGTGGGCGTTGGATGCGCGGGCTGCTTTGTTTGAGGTCGCCGTGCTGAGCGAGAAAACCGATCTGGATGAGGCGCGCGCAGGTTTGCTGGCCGACATTGAAAAACGAGGGAGCGTGTATGGCCGATGACGTAATGATCAACAAGGCCGCCGCGATCGAGCGCTGCGTGGCCCGGGCACGTGAAGAGTATTTCTGCGACCCCGCCACGTTTACCGCCAATTTCACGCGCCAGGATGCCGCCATCCTGAATATCCAGCGTGCCTGCGAGGCCGCCCTGGACATAGGGCACCACCTCATCCGCCGCGACCGGCTGGGCGTGCCGCAAAGCGCTCGCGACGTGTTCGCCCTGCTCGCTCGGGCGGGCCGCATCGGGCAGCCGCTGGCCGAAAGCTTGCAGCGCATGGTGGGCTTTCGCAACATCGCCCTGCACGACTACCAGCGCTTGCTCATGCCCGTCACCATTGCCATCATCGAAAAGCACCTGGACGAATTCCTGCACTACAGCCAGGCCCTCTTGCAACACGATGCCGATGTCTGAGCCCGCTTCGTTGTCCCCCTCGCGCCGCGCCTGGCTGCGCTTCAAGCGCAACCGCCTGGGCTACTGGAGCCTGCTGATCTTCTGCACGCTGGTGGTGGTCAGCCTGTTTGCCGAGCTGGTGAGCAATGACAAGCCGCTGATCGTGCGTTATGAGGGGCAGACTTATTTCCCCATGCTCAAGGACTACCCGGAAACCACCTTTGGCGGGGATTTCCTGACCCCCACCGATTACCTTGACCCTTTCATCCAGGAGCGCTTGAGCAGTGGTGGCAACTGGGCGCTGTACACCATCAACCGGTATGGGCCCAACACGCTGAATTACTTTGCCAAGTCGCCCAACCCCTCGGCACCCACGCGGGACAATTGGCTTGGCACGGACGACCGGGGGCGGGATCTGCTGGCGCAGTTGCTCTATGGGTTCCGCGTCAGCGTGCTGTTTGGGCTGGCACTGACGGTGACGGGGGTGGTTCTGGGCGTGGTCACCGGCGCGATACAGGGGTTCTTCGGCGGCAAGACCGATCTGGCGTTCCAGCGCTTCATCGAGATCTGGGGCTCCATGCCCGAGCTGTATCTGCTCATCATTTTCAGTGCGGTGTTTGCGCCCAGCATTTCGCTGCTGCTCATTTTGCTGAGCCTGTTTGGCTGGATGGGTTTGTCGGACTATGTGCGTGCCGAGTTTCTGCGCAACCGCCAGCTTGACTATGTGAAGGCCGCGCGCGCGCTGGGCGTGAGCAACGGCCAGATCATCTGGCGCCATATCCTGCCCAACAGCCTGACGCCGGTGGTCACCTTTTTGCCGTTTCGCATGAGTGCGGCCATCCTGGCCCTGACCTCGCTCGATTTTCTGGGGCTGGGCGTGCCGCCCGGTACCCCCTCGCTGGGTGAACTGCTCAGCCAGGGCAAAAACAGTATCGATGCGTGGTGGATATCGCTCTCCACCTTCGGCGTGCTGGTCACCACGCTGCTGCTGCTGACGTTTATGGGCGACGCGCTGCGCGATGCGCTCGACCCCCGAAAGGCTGACCTGTGACCGCGCCCGCCATGCCCCGTCCACCTGCGCTACTGGACGTGCAGGACCTGCGTGTGCGCTTTGGTGCCAAGGAGGTGGTGAGCGGTGTCAGCTTCAGCCTGGCCGCTGGCGAGAAGCTGGCGCTGGTGGGTGAATCCGGCTCTGGCAAAACCGTCACGGCATTGAGCCTGCTGCGCCTGGCCGGCGACGCCGCCATCACCGGACAGGCCCGTTTGCAGGGCCGTGGCGATCTGCTGACGCTCTCCGAGCGCGAGATGCGCGGGGTGCGTGGCGGCGATATCGCCATGGTGTTCCAGGAGCCGATGACGGCCCTGAATCCGCTGATGACCATTGGCATGCAGATTGCCGAGATCCTGCAGCTGAAGAAGGGCTTGACGGGTGCCCAGTGTGCCCAGGCGGCCGTTGAACTGCTGGCACGCACCGGTATCGCCGAGCCTGCGCGCCGCGCCAACAGCTTTCCGCACCAGCTTTCGGGCGGACAGCGCCAGCGCGCGATGATTGCCATGGCGCTGGCCAGCGCGCCCAAGCTGCTGCTGGCCGATGAGCCCACCACGGCCCTGGATGTGACCCTGCGCGCACAGGTGCTTGACCTGCTGTCGGAGTTACAGCGCGAGACGGGCATGGCCGTGCTGCTGATCACCCATGACCTGAACCTGGTGCGCCGATTTGCCGACCGGGTGGCGGTGATGGAGCAGGGGGTCTTGGTCGAGCAGGGGGATGTGGCCAAGGTTTTCGAGGCACCGCAGCACGCCTACACGCAGCGCCTGATCGGCAGCCAGCCGCGCCGGGATGTGGACGAGGCGCTTGTCGATGGCGCTGCCCAGGCGCCCGTGGTCCAGACCAGCGGCCTGCGGGTGGCTTACTCCGTACCGCTGCCCGGCGTGCGTGGCTGGTTCCGTCGCGGTGAATTCGTGGCGGTCAAAGACGCAGGGCTGACGCTTTTGCCAGGCCGTACGCTGGGTGTGGTGGGCGAGTCGGGTTCCGGAAAGTCCACGCTGGCGCAAGCGATCCTGGGGCTGCTGCCGTCCAGCGGTGATCTGCGGGTGGGGGGCAGTTCATGGCAGCAGCCCGCTACCCGCAACAGCCCTGGCAACCAGCAGTTGCGGCGCAGGGTGCAGGTGGTGTTTCAGGACCCGTTCTCGTCGCTGTCTCCGCGCATGACCGTGGAAGAAATCGTGGGGGAGGGGCTGAGGGTGCATGAGCCCGCGCTGGGCCCGGCGGACCGGCGTCTGCGCGTGGAAGCCGCGCTGGCCGAGGTCGGTCTGACCGAGGCCCAGTACTCGCGCCTGCTGGCCCGCTACCCCCACGAGTTTTCAGGCGGCCAGCGGCAACGTCTGGCCATTGCCCGGGCCCTCATCGTGCAGCCGCAAGTGCTGGTGCTCGATGAGCCGACCAGCGCGCTGGACGTCACCATCCAGCAACAGGTGCTGGGACTGCTGCAACGCTTGCAGCGCGAAAAGCGCTTGAGCTACCTGCTCATCACCCACGACGTTCAGGTCATCCGCGCCATGGCGCACGACGTGCTGGTGATGAAGGATGGCGAGGTGGTGGAAAGCGGAACCGTCGCCCAGGTTCTGGATGCGCCCCGTCACCCGTACACCCAGCGACTGGTGCTTGCAGCAGGGGTTGAGGGCTGATTTTGAGCTTTAAAACAGTCGGTTACGCGCTCTGCATAAACCTTTTCAGCTATCAAAATGATAGCGTTTTGCATTCCCCGCTGCCCCAGGTCCGCCCCGTTGCGGAGAGCGGATGTCTGCAATCAACACGGTGGTCAAGTATTCTCGTGCTGGCCCGCGATGGGCTCGCCAGGGCCTGCCCTCAGGCACCGGCCGCCAGGCCAGGCTGGTGGTACGGTTTGGCTTGTTGTGCCGCTCCTTTCTCTCGTCATTCCTGATGTCTGGCATTCATCTGAACCATCTTTTTTGCGGCATCCGCCAGCGGCTTTCCGGGTGGGCCGTGGTATTACTGGCGGGTTGGCTCTGCGTGGGTGGTGGGGCCGCTGCGGCGGGTGCGGCAGCCAATGCATCCGGGCAGGGCGCCCCTGCCGCCGCGGCAGCCCAGCCCGTGCGTGTGGGCGAGCCATTGCACCAAGGCATGGCCTCGCGCGTGCAGGCGTGCACTGCGTGTCACGGCAAAGAGGGCCGCGCCACGCCAACCGGGTACTTCCCGCGGATCGCGGGCAAGCCTGCTGGCTATCTGGTGAATCAGTTGATCAACTTTCGCGATGGGCGGCGCAGCTACCCGCAGATGACATACCTGATCGAGCACCTGACCGATGCGTACCTTCAGGAGATGGCGGACCACTTTGCGGCACTGGACCTGCCCTACGCACCGCCCCCGGCTCCCCAGGCCCCGCCGGCCGTGTTGGAGCGCGGGCGTGTCCTGGTCGAGCGGGGCGACGCCAGCCGTGATCTGCCCGCCTGCGTGTCTTGCCACGGCGCGGCCATGATGGGTGTGCAGCCGTTCATTCCCGGTTTGCTGGGGCTGCCGCGCGACTACCTCAACAGCCAGTTGGGTGCATGGGTAACCGGCCAGCGGCGCGCCCAGGCTCCGGACTGCATGGCCGCCATTGCGCGCAAGCTCTCCCCGCAAGACGTCAGCGCCCTGTCTGCTTGGCTGGCCGCGCAGCCTGTGGCAGTGGGCTCAAAACCTGCTGCAGCGCTGCCAGCGCCCCTGCCGATCCAATGCGGCGGCGTGATGGCCGTGCCTGTGGCATCAGCGTCCCCGGCCGCGCCACGCTGAGCACATGGCCGCCATGAAACCTGTTTTATGGACTCTTTCGGCTGTCTTGGCCGCCCTGGGCGTGGCGGCGGCCGCCCTGGTGTCGCTCAATCTGCGCGGCGAAGCGCCACTGCCTGCCGCAGAAACCCTGGAGTTCAGCCCAGCCCTGGCGGCGCGCGGTGAGTACCTGGCGCGCGTGGGCAACTGCATGGCCTGCCACACCGCGCAGGGCGGCGCAGCGTATGCAGGCGGTCGGGGCATTGAAACGCCTTTTGGTGTGGTGTTCAGTTCCAACCTCACGCCGGACGCTGCTCACGGCATCGGTGCCTGGACCTCGGCCGAGTTCTGGCGCGCCATGCACCATGGGCGCAGCAAGGGTGGGCGGCTGCTGTACCCGGCGTTCCCGTACCCCAATTACACGCACATCACCCGCGAGGATTCGGACGCCATCTACGCCTACCTCACGACCGTGGCGCCCGCAGCCGAGCCGAACCGCCCGCACGCGCTGCGTTTCCCGTACAGCACGCAGGCGGCGCTGGGTGTGTGGCGGGCCTTGTTCTTCGAGCCGGGCGCTGCGCAGCCTGATCCGGTTCAGAGCGCCGAATGGAACCGAGGCGCGTACCTGGTCAACGGGCTCGGGCATTGCACCGCCTGCCACACCCCCCGCAATGCGCTGGGCGCGACCCTGGATGCCAGGGCCTTCACGGGCGGGCTGATACCGGTTCAAAACTGGTACGCGCCCGCGCTGAATGCAGCGGCGGAGGCCGCGGTTGGCCATTGGCCCACCGACGACGTGGTGGCCTTGCTCAAGACCGGTGTGGCCCCGCAAGGGTCGGTGCTCGGTCCGATGGCCGAGGTGGTGTTTCGCAGCACGCAATATCTGAGTGATGCCGACGCCCGGGCCATGGCCATTTATTTGCAGGCATTGCCGCCGCAGGAGCCCGTGCGCGCGGTTGCGGCCCGTGCGCCTGCTTCGTCCATGGACAAGGGTGCCGGGGTGTATGGGCAGCACTGCGCACAGTGCCACGGAGACGAGGGCGGCGGAACGCCGGGGGCGTTCCCGCCGCTCAAGGGCAACCGCGCAGTCATGCTGAGCGATCCGACCAACGTGGTGCGGGTGGTGCTCCAGGGGGGCTACCTGCCTGCCACGGCCGGTAACCCCAGGCCACACGGCATGCCGCCCTTCCAGCATGTGCTGGGCGACGAGGATATTGCGGCCGTGGCGACCTTTATCCGCAACAGTTGGGGCAACCATGCGCCCGCAGTCGGTACCATGGAGGTGTATCGCGCCCGAGAACGTCGGGGGCTGTAGCTCGCGCCCGCGAGCGTCGCTGGCCCTGGCGCCGCCGAGGGCCACAGGTAGGAAGGACGCATCATTGCGTCCATCAGGAATTTGCGCCCATGAACCGTGCCCCCGTATCGCCCGAATCCGCTGGCCCTGCAACGGGCGAGTCGCGCGCCTGGTGGGTTGTGTGCCTGTGTGCAGGCTGGTGCGGCACCTGCCGCGACTATCGCCCCATCTTTGAAGACCTGGCCCGTGCCCACCCCGGCGTGAGGTTTGAATGGGTGGATGTCGAGGACGAGTCCGAACTGGCCGGTGACCTGGATGTGGAAACCTTCCCCACCGTGCTCATCGCCGACGGCTCCCGTGCGCTTTTTCTTGGCCCGTTGTTGCCGCAGGCGCAGGTGCTCGCCCGGCTGCTGGGCAGTCTGCAGACCGCTCACGCGGCATCTGGCGCTGGTCACGAGGCTCAGGCGGTGTTCGAGCGGGTGCGGGCGGCCCGCGCGCAGTGATTGAGGGTGCCCTGCGGGGTGTGGGATGGCCTGCCTGGACCGTTGGACGGCGCCCTCGTTCGCGTAACGGGGTGCCCGTCCCGCCTACGGCTGCGCTGCCGCGCCAGCCTGCGTGCAGGGCGGCCGCGGTGCAAACCATCAGCATGGGCGATGGCGGCACCATGACTCGTTGCAAATCAACGCTTTACGCGCTACAATAATTGCTTCACGACCAAACGGGCGGGTACCAACCGCCCGTTTTTTTTGGTCGGTTGCTTTTCGAGCTCGAAGCTGTCGGGGAAGTCTCCGGGGGTTATCGGGTTTTTTGTTTTTCCGGGATAGAACTGAATCACGTGGCACTGCAGCAAGTCGTAGAGCAAACCGTTACCGGCCTGGGGTATGACCTGGTGGAGATTGAGCGCTCCCCCGGCGGTTTGTTGCGTGTGACGATCGACTTGCCCTGGGTGCGGCCGTCCGCAGATGCCGTTGCGCCCGTGGTAGAGCAATTTGTGACGGTGGAAGACTGTGAGAAGGTCACCCGCCAGCTTCAGTTTGCGCTGGAGGTCGATGGGGCTGAGTACAAGCGCCTGGAGGTCTCTTCCCCCGGCATCGATCGTCCGCTTCGCCACGAACAGGACTTCGACCGGTTTGCGGGGCAGGTCATCGACATCACGCTTAAGGCGCCGATTGGCGTCGCAGCCGCAGCGGGGCAGGTCAACGCCACGCGCAAGAAATTTCGGGGTCTGCTCTCGCGGGCCGAATCTGGTGGCTGGCAAATCGTCTGGAGCGATGAGCCGCCGGTCAAACCGGGTCAAAAAGTGAGCAAAAAGCGGGCTCAGGCCCCTTTGCAGGCGCTGGGGTTCTCCCTCGATGAGATACGGGATGCCCGGCTCGCTCCCATTGTGGATTTCAAAGGGCGCGCAGGCAAGGCGGGGGTGGCGTCTGCCTGAGCCTGGTGACTCGCTACGGAATGAACGGGCGCCAGCTGCTGCAGGCAGAGCGCTGTTGAATGATTGAAACAGGAGAGTTGTCGCATGAATCGCGAACTATTGATGTTGGTTGAGGCTATTTCGCGCGAAAAGAATGTCGAGCGGGATGTGGTGCTGGGTGCAGTGGAGTCTGCGTTGGCCCAGGCCACCAAGAAGCTTTACCAGGGCGAGGTCGACATCCGGGTGTCTGTCGATCGCGACAGCGGCAACTACGAAACCTTCCGTCGCTGGCTGGTCGTGCCGGACGATGCGGGACTGCAAAACCCCGAAGCCGAAGAACTGCTCATGGATGCGCGCGACCGCATTCCTGACATCGAGGTGGGCGAATACATTGAAGAGAGCGTCGAGTCCGTGCCCATCGGCCGCATTGGTGCCATGGCGGCCAAGCAGGTCATCTTGCAAAAGATTCGCGATGCCGAGCGTGAGATGTTGCTCAGCGAGTTCATGTCGCGCGGCGAAAAGATTTTCACCGGTACCGTCAAGCGCATGGACAAGGGCGACATCATCGTTGAGTCCGGTCGTGTGGAAGGCCGCCTGCGCCGCAGCGAGATGATCCCCAAGGAAAATCTTCGCAGTGGCGACCGTGTGCGCGCCATGATCATGGAGGTGGACCTGACCCTGCGCGGCGCGCCGATCATCCTGTCGCGTTCGGCCCCGGAGTTCATGATCGAACTGTTCCGCCAGGAAGTGCCCGAGATCGAGCAGGGCCTGCTGGAGATCAAGACCTGTGCCCGTGACCCCGGCTCTCGCGCCAAGATTGCCGTGATCTCGCACGACAAGCGCGTTGACCCCATTGGCACCTGCGTCGGCGTGCGCGGCACCCGGGTGAATGCGGTCACCAATGAACTGGCTGGCGAGCGGGTGGATATCGTGCTGTGGTCGGAAGACCCGGCCCAGTTCGTGATTGGCGCCCTGGCTCCGGCCAATGTGTCGTCGATCGTCGTGGACGAAGAAAAGCACGCCATGGACGTGGTCGTCGATGAGGAAAACCTGGCCATCGCCATCGGGCGCGGCGGGCAAAACGTGCGCCTGGCTTCCGACCTTACGGGCTGGAAGATCAACATCATGGACGCCGCCGAAAGCGCCCAAAAGCAGGCCAACGAAACCGACACGGCACGCAAGCTGTTCATGGAAAGGCTCGACGTTGACGAGGAAATCGCCGACATCCTGATCTCCGAGGGCTTTAACACCCTGGAAGAAGTGGCCTATGTGCCCCTGCAGGAAATGCTGGAGATCGAAAGCTTCGACGAAGACACCGTCAACGAGCTGCGCGCCCGTGCCAAGGATGCGCTGCTGACGATGGAAATCGCTCGTGAGGAAAGCGTGGACGAGGTCTCCCAGGACCTGCGCGACCTCGAAGGCCTGACCCCCGAGCTGATCGCCAAACTGGCCGATGGCGGGGTGCATACACGTGACGACCTGGCCGATCTGGCCATTGATGAACTGACCGACCTGACCGGACAGTCTGAAGACGATGCCAAAGCCTTGATCATGAAGGCGCGCGAACACTGGTTCGCGGGGCAAGAGTAACGGCCAGGGAGGCGCGAACCACATATGTCCAGTAACACTGTCGCCGAGTTCGCCACCGAACTCAAGAAATCGCCTGAAACCCTGCTCGACCAGCTCAAGGCTGCCGGCGTGGGCAAGGCTTCGCCCGCCGATCCGCTCACAGAGTCGGACAAGCAAAAACTGCTGGCCTATCTGCAGGCCAGCCACGGTACGGCCTCAGCCGATCGCAAAAAGATCACTCTGGTGAAGAAATCCACCAGCGAAATCAAGCAGGCCGATGCCACTGGCAAGGCGCGCACGATTCAGGTGGAGGTTCGCAAGAAGCGCACGTTCATTCAGCGCGACGATGGTGCCGAGGCCACCGCGGAAAGCCGCGAGCAGGTATCCGAACAGCCCGCCCTGTCCCGCGATGACCTGGAGCTGGCCCGCCGCGAGGAAGAAGCTCGCCGCCAAGCCGAGCTGATTCGCCGGCAGGAAGCTGAGCTGGCCGAAAAACGTGCCGAACGCGAAGCCCGCGAGAAGCGCGAGCGCGAAGCCGAAGAGCGTGCTGCCGCCTACGCTGCCCAGGAAGCCGAAAAAAGGGCCCAGGCATCCGCAGTCAAGCAGGAGGCCACCCGCGAGCAGGCAGCCGAAGTTGCGGCACGCACTGCGGCGCAAGCCGAGGCCCGCGAAAAGGCGGCAGCCGAGTCCAAGGCCCGTTCTGAAGAAGAATCTGCCCGCGCTGCCGATCTCGACGCACGCCGCCGCAAGGCCGAGGCGGAAGCAGCGGCAATCCGCTCGATGATGGCCGCGCCCAAGAAGGCGGTCATGGTCGCCAAAAAGCCCGAGGAACCGAAGCCGGAGGCCAAGCCCGGTGCGGTCGGCGACGGCAAAAAGGGCACACTGCACAAGCCTGCGGTTGGCACGGGTGTGGCGCGTGCAGCCGCTCCGGTGGCAGCCGGGGCAGGCGCGCCGGGCGCAGGCAAGGAGGTCAAGTCGGCCAAGCTTTCCTCCAGCTGGGCCAACGAAACGGCCAAGAAGAAAGAAATCAAAACCCGCGGCGACAGCAGCGGTGGTGTCGGTCGCAACAACTGGCGTGGCGGGCCGCGTGGCCGCCGTGGCGACAGTCGCGACCAGCGCGAGGACCACCAGCAGTCGGCACCGGTCGAGGCGCGCATTATCGAAGTGCATGTGCCTGAGACCATCACGGTGGCCGAACTCGCGCACAAGATGTCGATCAAGGCCAACGAGGTCATCAAGGCCCTGATGAAGATGGGCCAGATGGTCACCATCAACCAGCCGCTGGACCAGGACACCGCCATGATCGTGGTGGAAGAGCTCGGTCACAAGGCCGTGGTTGCCGCCCTGGACGATCCGGAAGCCTTCACCGACGACGAGTCGTCCCAGCAAAGCGCCGAACTTCTGCCACGCGCTCCGGTGGTGACGGTCATGGGCCACGTGGACCACGGCAAGACCTCGTTGCTCGACTACATCCGTCGCTCCAAGGTGGCTGCGGGCGAAGCGGGTGGTATCACACAGCACATTGGTGCCTACCATGTGGAAACGCCACGTGGCATGGTGTCGTTCCTCGACACTCCCGGTCACGAGGCCTTCACGGCCATGCGTGCCCGTGGTGCTCAGGCCACCGACATCGTGATCCTGGTTGTGGCCGCAGATGACGGTGTCATGCCGCAGACCCGGGAAGCCATCAAGCACGCGAAGGCCGCGGGCGTTCCGATCGTGGTGGCCATCACCAAGGCAGACAAGCCCGATGCCAACCCCGACCGCGTCAAGCAGGAACTGGTGGTGGAAGAGGTGGTGCCAGAAGAATACGGTGGCGATTCGCCCTTCGTGCCCGTCTCCTCCAAGACCGGCATGGGCATCGACACGCTGCTTGAGCAGGTGCTGTTGCAGGCCGAAGTGCTGGAGCTCAGGGCGCCAGTCGATTCGCTGGCCAAGGGTCTGGTGATCGAAGCCCAACTGGACAAGGGCCGTGGCCCTGTGGCTACCGTGCTGGTGCAGTCCGGCACGCTCAAGGTGGGTGATGTGGTGCTGGCAGGCCAGACTTTCGGCCGCGTGCGGGCCATGCTGGACGAAAACGGCAAGGTCGCCAAAACGGCTGGCCCGTCGATTCCGGTGGAAATCCAGGGGCTGACCGAGGTGCCGCAGGCTGGCGACGAGTTCATGGTGCTCACAGACGAGCGCCGTGCCCGCGAAATCGCCACCTACCGCGCAGGCAAGTTCCGCAACACCAAGCTGGCCAAGCAACAGGCCGCCAAGCTGGAAAACATGTTTGCCGACATGACGGCGGGCGAGGTCAAGACCTTGCCCATCATCGTCAAGGCCGATGTGCAGGGTTCGCAGGAAGCGCTGGCGCAGTCGTTGCTCAAGCTGTCGACCGATGAAATCAAGGTCCAGCTGGTGTATGCCGGAGTGGGTGGCATCAGCGAATCCGATATCAACCTGGCAATTGCCTCCAAGGCCATCGTCATCGGCTTTAATGTGCGCGCCGATGCCGGTGCCCGCAAGCTGGCCGAAGGCAATGGCGTGGATCTGCACTACCACAGCATCATTTACGACGCGGTGGATGAGCTCAAGGTCGCCATGTCCGGCATGCTGGCCCCAGAGCAGCGCGAGGAAGTCATCGGCACCGCCGAGATCCGAACCGTGTTCGTGGCCACCAAGATCGGCACGATTGCCGGCTCGTACATCACCTCGGGCATGGTGCACCGCAATGCCAAGTTCCGTCTGCTGCGCGACAACGTGGTGGTCTATACCGGTGAAGTCGATTCGATCAAGCGCCTCAAGGACGATGTCCGCGATGTGAAGGAAGGCTTTGAGTGCGGTATCAAGCTCAAGAACTTCAACGACATCAAGGAAGGTGATCAACTCGAATTCTTTGACATCAAGGAAATCGCACGGACGCTGTAAGCCCGGTGCAGCCAAGAGGGAACCAGATGCAGTTCATTCACCGAATGTGGAAAGAGTACCGGGGACTCACGTTGTTCGTGGGCCTGATGCTCGTGTTTCGGTCGGCCGTGGCCGACTGGAATTACATTCCATCGTCGTCGATGAACCCCACCATTTATGCGGGCGACCGTGTGCTGGTGGACAAGCGCGCCTACAGCCTTCGCGTGCCCTTCACGCTGCGCGAGGTGACGCGATGGGCCACGCCCCGGCGTGGCGATGTGGTCACCTTCGATTCACCGGATGACGGGATCAATCTCATCAAGCGTGTGGTCGCGGTGGCCGGGGATGAGGTGTCCATGTCGGGCAATCGTCTGGTACTCAATGGGCAACCCCAGCCTCGCACGCTGGTGCAAGGCCTGCGGCCGGTTCCTACCGAGTACGGCATGGTCGATCAGGAGATCTGGCAGGAAACCCTGAACGACACGCCATTTGAGGTGGCCCGTCTGCCCCGCTTCAACCGCCTGACTGATTTTGCGCCGGTGCGCGTGCCCGAGGGCCATGTGATGGTCCTGGGCGACAACCGCGACAAC
The DNA here is from genome assembly GCF_046341535.1 of Acidovorax sp. Lineage (GTDB taxonomy): Bacteria > Pseudomonadota > Gammaproteobacteria > Burkholderiales > Burkholderiaceae_C > Acidovorax. The sequence goes on from NZ_JBKDRI010000170.1 coordinate 20,957, forward strand.
AGCCGCGATTCGCGCTTCATCGGCTTCATCGATGTGCGCAGCATTACCGGCAAAGCGGTGCGTGTCGTCCTCTCGCATGAGCCTCGCCAGTTCTACCTTCCGCGCGCAGACCGTTGGTGGCTGCCCATGCATGGGTGAATCGACATGGTGACCAAAAAATCTGCCACCCCCAACCGCGCCTTCAAGGTTGCCGATCAGATCCAGCGCGATCTGACCGAGCTGATCGCGCGCGAGTTGAAAGACCCGCGCGTGGGGATGGTCACGCTGCAGGGCGTGGAGGTCACGCCCGATTACGCGCACGCCAAGGTCTTTTTCAGCCTGCTGACGGGCGACCCTGTGGAAACCCAGGCCGCCCTCAACCAGGCTGCGGGTTTCCTGCGCAATGGCCTGTTCAAGCGCCTGCACATCCACACGGTGCCCACGCTGCATTTCGTGTTTGACCGCACCTCCGAGCGCGCGGCCGACATGAACGCGCTGATCGCCAAGGCGGTTTCTTCGCGCGCCAAAGAGGACTAGCCCATGCACACGCCACGCACCAGGGTGCAGCGGCGCCCTGTGCATGGGGTGTTGCTGCTCGATAAACCGCTCGGCCTGTCGAGCAATGACGCCTTGCAAAAGGCAAAATGGTTGCTGCGCGCCGAAAAAGCCGGGCACACGGGCACGCTGGATCCGCTGGCCAGCGGCGTGCTGCCCCTGTGCTTCGGCGCGGCTACCAAGTTCAGCCAGCTGCAGCTTGATGCAGCCAAGACCTACGAGGCGGTTGCGCTGCTGGGCACCACCACCACCACGGGCGATGCCGAGGGCGACGTGCTCCAGCGCTGCGAAGTAGACCCGGCCCAGCTCACCCCGCAGAGGCTGTTGGCCGTGCAGCAGCAGTTCACCGGTCCCATCCGTCAGGTGCCTCCGATGCACAGCGCGCTCAAGAAGGACGGCAAGGCGCTGTACGAATATGCGCGGGCTGGCGTCATCGTGGAGCGCGAGCCGCGCCAAGTGCTCATTCATGCCCTAAAACTCGTGCTTACGCACGATGCTACTGGTCTTTTTGCTATTAAAATAATAGTAAACTGCAGCAAGGGCACGTACATACGCACGCTGGGTGAAGACATTGGCGCGGCGCTGGGATGCGGCGCCCACCTTACCCTGCTGCGGCGTATTGACACAGGTGGCCTGGGGGTCGAGCGCTGCGTCACGCTGGCGCAATTGGAGGCCATGTCCGAAGCCGAACGCCTGGCCAGCCTGCAGGCTCCCGAGTCGCTGCTGGCACAACACATGCGTGTCACGCTGGACGGTGACAATGCAGCCCGATTCCTGTCGGGCGTACGCCGCCGTGGCAACTGGCCCGATGCCAGTGCCGTGGCCGTGTTTGGCGAGAACCCCCCGGCATTGCTGGGGGTAGGGCATGTCGTGGGCGGTGAGCTGGTGCCCGATCGGCTCCTGAGTCCACTGGAAATTCAACAGATTTTGGAAGGCACGCCGCATTCCGCGTCGATGGCGCACAGCGGCACATTGGAAAAACTATGACGAAACAAATCCGCAATATCGCGATCATTGCCCACGTTGACCACGGCAAAACCACCATGGTGGACCAGTTGCTGCGCCAGTCTGGCACCTTTGCAGACCATGAGAAAGTGGTCGACACGGTGATGGACAGCAATGCGATCGAAAAAGAGCGTGGCATCACCATCCTGGCCAAGAACTGCGCCGTGAGCTGGAAGGGCACGCACATCAACATCGTCGATACCCCCGGCCACGCGGACTTCGGCGGCGAGGTGGAGCGCGCACTGTCGATGGTGGACAGCGTGCTGCTGCTCATCGACGCGCAGGAAGGCCCCATGCCACAGACCCGCTTTGTGACCAAGAAGGCCCTGGCCCTGGGCCTGCGCCCCATCCTGGTGGTGAACAAGGTGGACAAGCCCGGTGCCAACCCCGACAAGGTGGTCAACGCCGCGTTCGACCTGTTTGACAAACTGGGCGCGACCGACGAGCAACTCGACTTCCCCGTGGTGTACGCCTCGGGCATCAACGGCTGGTCGTCGCTGGAAGAGGGTGCGCCGGGCGAGCAGTGGGGCCCGGACATGTCGGCCCTGTTTGACACCATCCTCAAGCATGTTCCGGCCAATTCCGGTGATCCGGCTGCCCCGCTACAGTTGCAGATCTCGGCCTTGGACTTCTCCAGCTTCGTGGGCCGCATCGGCGTGGGGCGCATCAGCCAGGGTACCTTGAAGCCAGCGCAGGACGTGCTGGTCATGGAAGGCCCCGATGGCAAGGCCGTCAAGGGCCGCGTCAACCAGGTGCTGACCTTCCAGGGCCTCGATCGCATGCAGACACCGATGGCCGGCCCGGGCGACATCGTGCTGATCAACGGCATTGAAGACATCGGTATCGGCGTGACCGTGACCGACCCTGCCAACCCCGCGCCGCTGCCCATGCTCAAGGTGGACGAGCCCACCTTGACCATGAACTTCTGCGTGAACACCTCGCCGCTGGCAGGCCGTGAAGGCAAGTTTGTGACCAGCCGCCAGATTTGGGACCGCCTGCAAAAGGAACTGCAGCACAACGTGGCACTGCGCGTGAAGGAAACCGACGAAGAAGGCGTGTTCGAAGTGATGGGCCGCGGTGAGCTGCACCTGACCATCCTGCTTGAGAACATGCGCCGCGAAGGCTACGAGCTGGCCGTGTCCAAGCCGCGCGTGGTGTTCAAGGATATCGACGGCGTGAAGTGCGAGCCGATCGAGCTGGTGACGGCCGATATCGAAGAAGGCCACCAGGGCGGGGTGATGCAGGCCCTGGGCGAGCGCAAGGGCGAGCTGGTGAACATGGAGTCCGACGGCCGTGGCCGCGTGCGCCTTGAATACCGCATCCCGGCCCGTGGCCTGATCGGTTTCACCAATGAATTCCTGAACCTGACGCGTGGTTCGGGCCTGATCTCCAACATCTTTGACAGCTACGAGCCGCACAAGGGTGACATTGGCAGCCGCAAAAACGGCGTGCTGATCTCCATGGACGACGGCGAAATCTTCACCTATGCCCTGGGTAAGCTCGACGATCGTGGTCGCATGTTCGTCAGGGCCAATGACCCCGTGTACGAAGGCATGATCGTCGGTATCCACAGCCGCGACAACGATCTGGTCGTGAACGCCACGCGCACCAAGCAGCTCACCAACTTCCGCGTGTCCGGCAAGGAGGACGCGATCAAGATCACGCCTCCGATCGACCTGACCCTGGAATACGGCGTGGAATTCATCGAAGATGATGAACTCGTGGAGATCACTCCGAAGTCCGTGCGTCTGCGCAAGCGCCATCTGACCGAAAACGAGCGCAAGCGCGCTGCCCGGTCCTGATCACCCGCAAGCTGCACAAGGCCACTGCATTGCGGTGGCCTTTTGTCGGTCTGAACCGCCAAGCCGATGTTGAAACTCACCCATTCCCGAGCCGTGTTCCTCATGGTGGCCGTCACCTTGATGTGGTCCATCGCTGGCGTGGTCACGCGGCACCTGGAGCATGCGGCGAGCTTTGAGGTGACGTTCTGGCGCAGCCTGTTCACGCTGCTGGCGCTATTGGTGATCGTGCCCGCGCTGCAGGGGCGCGCCGTGTGGGCTTCGATGCGCCATAGCGGTCGCGCGCTGTGGATTTCTGGCTTGTGCTGGAGCGTCATGTTCACGGCGTTCATGGTTGCACTGGTGCTGATGCCGGTTGCCAACGTGCTGGTCACCATGGCGGTGGGGCCCCTGATCACCGCGCTGTTTGCAAGGATTTTCATTGGCCACCGCATTGCGCCGCGCACCTGGGTGGCCATTGCCGTTGCCGGTGCGGGCATCGCCTGGATGTATGGTTCGCAGATGGCTGGCCTGCCGCTGGTGGGCACGCTCGTGGCGCTGTGTGTCCCGGTGGCGGCTGCGATCAACTGGACGGTCGCGCAGCATTCGCAGCGTCACGGTCAGGCGGTTGACCTGGTACCCGCCGTGCTGGTGGGTGCGCTCATCTCGGTGGTGGCCACGCTGCCTTTTGCACTGCCTTTTCAGGCCTCGGGCCACGACCTGGCGCTGCTGGCTTTGCTGGGCGTGGTGCAACTGGCAATCCCGTGTGTGCTGGCCGTGCGCTGCGGTCGGGTGCTCAAGGCTCCCGAAATGGCCTTGCTCGGGCTGCTCGAAGTGATCTTCGGCATCGTGCTGGCCTGGATGGGCGCTGGCGAGCGGCCCGACACCGCGGTGCTGACCGGCGGCGCGCTGGTGATTGGCGCGCTGGTGTTCAATGAACTGTTGGGTTGGAGGGAGCAAAAATGACGGAGGCAGTCGTGTCGGAAGTGTTGAGTCAAGTGAAGGGGCAGGTCGGATTCATCACGCTGAACCGGCCCCGCGCGCTCAATGCGCTTTCGCTGGGCATGGTGCGCGAACTGATGGGCACGCTGCTGGCTTGGCAGCGCGATGACAAGGTGCTTGCCGTGGCAATCCGCGGTAGCAACAAGGAAGGTCCGTTTGGCGCTTTCTGTGCGGGCGGCGACATCCGTTTTCTGCACCAGGCTGGCAGTCAGGGCAGCCCTTTGATCGAGGATTTTTTCACCGAGGAATACGCCCTCAACCACCTCATCCACAATTACAACAAGCCCTACATTGCGTTTATGGATGGCATCGTCATGGGTGGCGGCATGGGCATCAGCCAGGGCGCGGCCCTGCGGGTGGTGACGGAGCGAACCAAAATGGCCATGCCCGAAACGGCCATCGGCCTCTTCCCGGACGTTGGCGGCGGCTATTTCCTGAGCCGGTGCCCGGGCCGCACCGGTGAATGGCTGGCCCTGACGGGCGACACCATTGGCGCGGGCGATGCGATTGCCCTCGGTCTGGCCGATGGATACCTGCCCTCCGATCAGCAGGCGCTGCTGTGGGAGGCCCTGGCGGCGCAGCCCTTTGCCAGCGGTGCCGCAGTGAAAGACTATGTTGCTACTAAATTGGTAGCTACTGAGTCAATGCTGACAGGCGTGATGCCGGAAATTAATCAATATTTTTCCCTGCCAACCGTGGGAGAGATCGTCCACGCCCTTGAAAGCGCCTCGTCGGACTGGGCGCGTGCCACGGCTGCCACGCTGCGCAAGCGCTCACCGTTGATGCTGCATGTGGTGCTGGAGCAGATTCGCCGTGCGCGTGCCATGGGCCTGGCCGATGACCTGCGCATGGAGCGCGACATGGTGCGCCACTGCTTTTTTCTGCGCCCCGGCCAGAGCGAGACGGTCGAGGGCATTCGGGCGCTTGCAGTGGACAAGGATCACGCGCCCCGATGGAGCCCGGCGCGCATCGAAGACGTGACGGCCGAAATGGTGGCCCCATTTTTCGCCAGCCCCTGGCCCGCACACGCGCACCCACTGGCCAGCCTGGTGTGAGGGCGGTTGGTCGCTATTGCAAGCGGCAGCGGGCTGAGGTGGTGCCACGCAACGAAGGGGCCACCACGGCGTGCGAGCCTGCCCGCTGCGGCGTCGGCGCACGCTCCCCTGATGGGGCGCATCAGCGGTTTCGGCTCTTCATCGCACGCTCGACCTCGCGCTTGCCTTCGCGGTCCTTGATGGTGTCGCGCTTGTCGTGCTCGGCTTTGCCCTTGGCCAGAGCGATCTCGCATTTGACCAAACCGTTCTTCCAGTGCAGGTTGAGCGGTACCAGGGTGTAGCCCTTTTGCTCCACCTTGCCGATCAGCCGTTTGATCTCGTCCTTCTTGAGCAACAGCTTCTTGGTGCGGGCGGCGTCGGGGCTGACATGCGTCGACGCTGTTTTGAGCGCCTGGATCTGGCAGCCCAGCAAATACAGCTCGCCATCGCGGATCAGAACGTAGCCGTCTGTCAGCTGGACTTTGCCCTCACGCAGCGCCTTGACTTCCCAGCCGTGCAGCACCATTCCCGCCTCGTGGCGTTCCTCGAAAAAATAGTTGTAGGCCGCTTTTTTGTTGTCGGCAATGCGGGCGGTGGGATCGGGCTTTTTGGGGGCCATGGGTCTGATCGAGGTTTGCACTGTGCGTGCCGTGGGCTGATGGGGTCTGTGTCACCGCAGAGCGCGGCGCATATACGAGTAGAACACTGCCCCCCGTGCTGCGGACTCGTCCAAGCGCATGCGGCTGCCATGGGTTTGCGACCGTACGCCTGTGGGGTCCTGTGCCCGGCCGCAGGCCGACTGCCTGCGCAACACCTTCATCCAAAATGGGGCGTGTACTGCCGGATGAAAGGGCTTCCCTAAAATGGGCGTCTTCGCAAATGCGCGATTGTAATTTCCCTGGCCTTCGGCCCCGCCGCTGGTGGGGCAGCCGATGGCTTTGTCTGCATGAAAACCGTCCATAAGTCCGTCCTGATCTGGTACAGCCCTGAGGAAATGTTTGCCCTGGTCACGGGGGTTGAGCACTATCCCCAGTTTTTGCCCTGGTGCGATCACTCGACCGTGCGCGAAACCTCGTCGGATGGCATGACGGCCGAGGTGGGCATCGCTTTCAGCGGCATCCGCCAGACCTTCGTCACGCGAAACACCCACGAGCTTGGCCGCCGTGTGCAGATGCATCTCGTTGAAGGCCCTTTTTCGCGACTGGACGGTGATTGGCATTTCCACCCGGTCGGCGACGGAACCCAGCGCGCCTGCAAGGTGGAGTTGCGCCTGAACTACGGGTTTGACAGCGCGGCCTTGGCAGTGCTGGTGGGCCCGGTGTTTGACCGCATTGCCAGCAGCATGGTGGATGCCTTCGTCAAGCGCGCGGAACAGGTGTATGGCTGACAGCGCCGCCCCAGACAGGTTGAACGTGACCGTGGTGGCATGCACAGGGCCGCGTCAAACGCGTGAATGGGTGGTGCAGTTGCAGGCCCCGGCAACGGTTCAGGATGCGCTGCTGGCCTGTGGAAGCGAACTTGCTTGCTTGACCTTGCCAGACAGCGATGGTGCGATCGACGCAAGCGGGCCCCCCTTGGGCATCTGGGGACGCCAAGCCGCGATGGACTCTGCCGTTGCCGATCTCGACCGGGTAGAGATTTACCGCCCGCTTCGGGTGGACCCCAAGGTGGCCCGTCGCCAGCGCTTTGCGCGTCAAGGGGCGCGCACGACGGGGCTGTTTGCAAGAAAGCGGCCGGGCGGCAAGCCGGGCTATTGAATCAGCACAACTGCCTGAACGGGCGGTTGCGTCGCGCAGTGCGCGCAGGTCAACCCTTGCAATCAGAGGCAATGATGCCGTCGATGCGCTTGACCTCCGCATTGCGTGTCGCTTCGTCCATGAACCCCCGCTCGCCCTTTGCATTGGTGTAAGACAAGGGACGCCCGCTCTCAAAGGTGGCTTTGGCCTGGCGTGCGCGCGCGCAGTTTTCGGCGCGCGCCTTGGCAAGCTTTTCCTGCTCGGCCTTGGCTTTGGCGGCTTCCGCGGCTTCGGCCTGGGCCTTTTTCTGTTCGAGCTCCCTGTCTTTGGTGGCACTGGCCGCCGCCTTGGGGGCGGCCGCTGTAGCGCCGGCCTGACGGG
>NZ_JBKDRI010000171.1:0-2179 GCF_046341535.1 Acidovorax sp.
CGGCCCAAGCCCAGGACGGTCGAAAGATCAGTGGACTGACGCAGATCAACGCCGTACAAAAGTCGCTGCTGTGCGCACTGAAGCTTGCCGTGCCAACCCCTGGCGCCATCCAGAACCCGCATTTGTAGTCTGCGCTTTGAAGCGCGAATTCAATCAAATCAAGCACTTGCGTGCGTGAACTGTCGAACTTGGGTGGCCCAAACGCCGGGCTGAGGGATTCTCGATGGGAGACCCGTGGGATCCAGCCATGGCAGGGCGAAGAAGGGTCCTGCGCTTCGGTTTGCGCTGCGGCGCGGCGGGCAGCAGACTGGCCAGCGCGCCATGGACACCCCTTCCGAGGTGACCCAGGGCAGAGCTTTGAGCCCAAGATCATGCCCACCCCGCCAGAGCAGGCCCACTGGCAATAGCTATAAATTGAGGAGCACTTAACGCTTATGAATCAGGCGTCGGCGAGGTATTTGACCCTCAATAACTGACCTATGATGCGGAAGTCTCCGGCAGCGCGGCCTTGAACAGGGCCGCAAGCTTGCGCTTGGGCTTGATGTTGGCCGAGATGCTGCTGCGGGCAGGCGCTCTGGGCGCTGACTCCCAAGCGGGCGCGGCTTCGGCACTGGCGGGCTCATAAGGCGTTTCGAAGAACGGATCGCGCGAGGGCGCCACGGGCCGGAACCCGCGGTGCGCTTCGCGCGGCTCGCGGGCCTGGCGGCCACCGTGGTGGTCACGCTCGCGCTCGCGGCGGGGGGGCGATGCGATGGCGTCGCGGCCGTCACCGGTCTCACCGGCTTCGCGCCAGGCGCGGCGGCCGTCGTTGATGCGGCCCCTGGGCTGATCCTCGTCGTACTCGATGGCTTCGAGTTCGATCTTTTTCTTGATCAGCTTCTCGATATCGGCGGTCAGGCGGGCATCGCTGCCCGACACCAGCGTGACGGCCAGGCCCGAAGCGCCCGCCCGGCCCGTGCGACCGATGCGGTGCACGTAGTCCTCGGCGTTGAACGGCACGTCAAAGTTGAACACCGCTGGCACATCCTTGATGTCCAGACCGCGCGCGGCGACGTCAGTGCACACCAACAGGTCCACTTCGCCCTTTTTGAAGGCTTCCAGGGCCTTCAGGCGCTCGTCCTGGCTCTTGTCGCCGTGCAGCGCAGCCGTCTTGAGGCCTTCGCGCTCCAGGCTGCGGGCCAGTCGCGCGCAGCCGAGCTTGCTGTTCACAAAAATGAACGCCTGCTTGAGGCCCCGGGTCTTGAGCACCTGGTGGATGGCGCGGCGCTTGTCGTCGTCGTTGGCGCTGTAGAACCGTTGCTCCACGGTGGAGGCCGTCTCGTTGGGGCGAGCGACTTCAATGGTGACGGGGTTTTGCAGATAGCTGCCAGCCAGGCGCTTGATTTCGGGTGAGAACGTGGCGCTGAACAACAACGTGGTGCGTTGCTTGGGCAGGTAGCTCAAGATACGCTGCAGGTCCGGCAGAAAGCCGATGTCCAGCATGCGATCGGCCTCGTCGAGCACAACATACTCGACCTGGTTGAGCACTGCGTTCTTGGCCTCGATGTGGTCCAGCAGACGGCCCGGCGTGGCCACCAGCACCTCGACGCCTTTTTTCAGCTCGATGGTCTGGGGCTTCATGTCCATGCCGCCAAACACCACGGTGCTGCGCAGCTTGGTGTATTTGGCGTACAGCGCAATTTGCTGGGCGACCTGGTCGGCCAGTTCACGCGTGGGCAGCAGCACCAGGGCACGCACCGGATGGCGGGCAGGCGATGTGGAGCTGTTCTCATGCTTGAGCAGCCGCTGCAGCAGCGGCAACGAGAACGCTGCCGTTTTGCCGGTGCCCGTCTGGGCAGCGCCCATCACATCCTGGCCGGTGAGCACCACCGGAATGGCCTGCGCCTGGATGGGCGTCATGGACTCGTAGCCCATTTCGGCTACGGCGCGCGCCAGCGGTTCAGCCAGCGATAAATTGGAAAAAGAAGAGGTCATTTAGCCCGCTATTGTCGCACCAGCGAGCTAAACCGCCATTTTTTGCAAGTTTTGACGCCTGCCTCCGAAGTTCGACACCTCGCCCCCCTTTTTGACCGTTTTTGAGGGTTGGTGGCGTTATGAATCAACGACTTGCATCTAATTTTCAAAAATTTTTGTAGTGGCAATCTTGTAATTGTTTTGTATTGGCAATCATTTGCTAATG
>NZ_JBKDRI010000172.1:0-1361 GCF_046341535.1 Acidovorax sp.
CCCATGGAGCCCGTGGGAAACTGCCAGAAGTCGGGCATGAGCCACGGGTGCGGGTAGCTGCACAGACCCTGCGCTCCTGCCGCGGGCGCGGTCAGCTCCTGCCGGTAGTGCATCAGGTCTTGTTCGGACAAACGCCCTTCCAGAAACGCGCGCGCATACACGCCGGGCGCGCTGTGCGGCTGAAAAAACACCAGATCGCCCCGGTGCTGGCCTTCGCCCAGACCCTCGCGGGCGCGGAAAAAATGGTTGAACCCGCTCTCAAACAAATCGGCCGCACTCGCGTAGCTGGCAATGTGCCCGCCCAGCTCGCCATAGGCCTGGTTGGCCCGCACCACCATGGCCAGCGCGTTCCAGCGCACGATGGAGGCCACGCGCTCCTCAATGGCCAGGTCACCGGGAAATACGGGCTGGTCTTGCACGGCCACGGAGTTCACATAGGGCGTGTTCAGGTCCGGCTGCCAGCCGATGCGCTGGGTGCGCGCCAGCCTCACCAACTCTTGCAGGATGTGACGGGCTCGCTCGGGGCCTTCGGCGGCGACCAGCGCGGTGAAGGCATCACGCCACTCGGCGGTCTCCAGCGGGTCGGTGTCGGCCGGGTTGTGGGGTTGCAGCAGGGTATGGGGCGTGGGGGCGTTCATACAGATACTGTAGCCAGCATCGCCCCGAATGAGTTGCCGTTTCGGGCTATCAACGGGCTATTTGCAGCATTTAATTTTATGTTTTTGATATAATGCAGCATATGAAGCTTGATGTGATCGATTTACGCATTCTGGCCGAGCTGCAGGCCGATGGCTCCCTGTCCAACGTGGAGCTGGCGCGACGGGTGCATCTGTCGCCCTCACCCTGCCTGGCCCGGGTGAAGGCGCTGGAGGCCGCAGGGGTGATCAGCCGCTATGTGGCGCTGGCCAGTGCGGCGGCGCTGGGTCTGGGGCTCAATGTGTTCATCAGCATCAGCCTCAAAACACAGAGCAAGCAGGCCCTGGCCGACTTTGAACGCCGCATCGCGGAGCATGATGAGGTGATGGAGTGCTACCTGATGAGCGGCGACAGCGACTACCTGATCCGCGTGGCGGTCACCGACATCGGCGCGCTGGAGCGATTCATCCTGGAGCAGCTATCGCCGATACCGGGCGTGGAGAAGATCCGGTCAAGCTTTGCGCTCAAGCAGGTGCGTTACAAGACGGCGCTGCCTCTGCCCGGCGCGGCCTAGTCGAGGGGCGGCGACCCTGATGCCTAGGAGCCTGTCGGACTTGGAAATCGTCGGCTGCAAGTTGACCGCAGCGGTCCATTTTTAACCGCCTTTTTGCCCCATAGCTCGGCTATGGGGCTGCAAATTCGGCAAAAACTGTCCTCGCTGGGGC
>NZ_JBKDRI010000173.1:0-19849 GCF_046341535.1 Acidovorax sp.
CGGCTGCAAATCGACCGCAGCGGTCCATTTTTAACCGCCTTTTTGCCCCATAGCTCGGCTATGGGGCTGCAAATTCGGCAAAAACTGTCCTCGCTCTCGCCGATTTTCGCTTTCGACGCTCCAAGTCCGACAGGCTCCTAGAGACACAACGGCGGCTAGGTGAGAACGGACGCTGCGGGTAGAATCCTCCCCTCATTGTCACCGCCCGCATCGTCAGGCGTGTTGTTTCGCTCCTGATTTGCATCGCGCCCCGGTCTTTGTTCGGCGCGCTGTCCAACACCACAATCGAATGTCGTCCAACCTGCACCCCATGCTCAACGTGGCCATCAAGGCCGCACGCGCCGCCGGCGCCATCATCAACCGCGCGGCCCTGGACGTGGAATCGGTGCGGATCTCGCAAAAGCAGATCAACGACTTCGTGACCGAAGCGGACCACGCGTCCGAAAAGATCATCATCGAAACGCTGCTGGCGGCCTACCCTGGCCACGGCATCCTGGCTGAAGAGTCGGGCAAGGAATACGGCGCCAAGGATTCCGAATTCGTCTGGATCATCGACCCGCTGGACGGCACCACCAATTTCATCCACGGTTTTCCCGTGTACTGCATCAGCATTGCGCTGGCTGTCAGGGGCAAGGTGGAGCAGGCTGTGGTGTACGACCCGACCCGTAACGATCTCTTTACTGCCACCAAGGGCCGCGGCGCCTACCTGAACGAGCGCCGCATCCGCGTGAGCAAGCGCACGCAGCTCAAGGACTGCCTGATCTCCACCGGCTTTCCCTTCCGCTCGGGCGACAACTTCAAGAGCTACCTGAACATGATGGCCGAGGTCATGCAGCGCACTGCCGGTCTGCGCCGGCCTGGTGCCGCCGCGCTGGACCTGGCCTATGTGGCCGCGGGCTACACCGAAGGGTTTTTTGAAGCTGGCCTGTCCATCTGGGACGTGGCGGCAGGCTCCCTGCTGGTCACCGAGGCGGGTGGCTTGGTAGGCAACTTCACCGGCGAAGCAGACTTCCTGGAGCAACGCGAGTGCCTGGCCGCAAGCCCGCGTATCTATGGTCAGCTGGTGCCCATCCTGGGCAAATACAGCAAGTTTGCGAGCGCAGGCGACAAGGCTGCAGTGCGCCAGGCCACGCAGGCCGACGGTGCCGATGCCGCGCAGCCCCCATCCGGTGCCGAAGACGCAACGCCCGCACAAGCCCCGCAGGCCGCCGCAGCCGCAAAAGACGACAGCGCCCCGTTTTGATCCGGCAGGTCAGCCCTGTGCCGCCATGCCGGAGCAGGCGAGTTTGTCTTTCGGGAATCATGGCTCGTGTTGAGCGATGTCCTAAGTGGCAAGCGCCTACATTGGTGCGGTTTTCGCCTCGTTCGCACCGGCAAACATCGTGTGAACAGGTTCCTGGTGCGGCAGGCGCAGGTACGCTTCAATATCCTGTGCAGGGCCGGGCCGCCCAAACAGGTGGCCCTGGAAACCCTCGCATCCATGCAGCCGCAAGAACGCCAATTGCCCGGTTGTTTCCACTCCTTCGGCGATAACGTCCAGATCCATGCTGCGCGCGAGCGCGAGGATGGTGCGCACGATCGCTGCATCGTTGGGATCGGTCAGCACATCGCGCACAAAGCCCTGGTCGATCTTGACCTGGTCAAGCGGCAAGCGCTTGAGGTAGCTCAGGGATGAATAGCCTGTGCCGAAGTCGTCCAGTGCAAAGCCCACCCCTTCGGACTTGAGCTGTACCATGCGCGCAATGGTGTCTTCAACGTCGCCCAGGAGAAGGCTCTCGGTCAGTTCCAGCTTGAGTTTTTCAGGTGGAACGCCGTGCTCCTTCAGGGTCTCCAGAACCTCGGCCACAAAGCCCGGCTGACGGAACTGGCGCGCGCTGACGTTGACTGCGACCGTCAGGTGCGCGGTGGCTGCGTCCTGGCTCCACTGCATGAGCTGCATGCATGCAGACCGCAATACGAACCGTCCCAACGGGAGGATGAGTCCGGTCTGTTCGGCCAGGGGGATGAAGTCATCCGGTCTGATGATTCCACGCTGCGGGTGCGCCCAGCGCAGCAGTGCCTCAGCCCCCAGCAGCAGCGCATGGTGATTGACCACGGGCTGGTAGTGCACGATCAATTCGCCCCGCGCCAGTCCCTGGCGCAGATCGGCTTCCAGATTGGAACGGGCGTTGACCGCTGCTTGCATGTCCGGATCGAAGAAGCGTTGCGTGTTGCGTCCGGCTGCTTTGGCCTGGTACATCGCCAGGTCAGCGCGCTTGAGCAGTTCATCGACCGAAAGGCGCTCCGCACCAAACAGCGTGATGCCGATGCTGGGCGTGCTGTAGTGCTGTCCACCATCAAGCTCAAAGGGCTGGTTGAGCGAGGCCAGCAGCTTTTCTGCGACCATTTCGGCCTGGTTTGCAGCCCTGCCGGAATCAGGGTCGAGGCAATCGAGCATGACGACGAACTCGTCGCCACCAAAGCGGGCTACCGTGTCGATGGCACGAACACATCCCACCAGCCGGACAGCCACCTGGGCCAGCAGCTGATCGCCCATGTCATGCCCGAGCGTGTCGTTGAGGTCCTTGAAATTGTCCAGGTCGATGAAAAACAGCGCGCCCTGCTGCCGGGTGCGCTGGCAGGCCACCGTCGCTCGTTGCAGGCGGTCGAGCAATAGCCTACGGTTGGGCAGCCCGGTGAGTGCATCGTAGAACGCCAGCCGCTCGATCTCCTGCTCGGCCCGCTTGCGGTCTGTGATGTCCATCGTGAAGCCGTGCGAGACCACGGAACCGTCGATCTCACGGTGCGGAACGGCATTGGTCATGTGCCAGCGCACGCTGCCATCCGGCATGCGCACACGGTACTCGCACTGCCAGGGGACGAGCGAGCGCACCGATGCAAGGGCGGAACGGCGTAACCGCACAAGGTCGTCCGCCACCACACGGCTGATCAGTACGCCGTGGTCGGCAGTGACCTCGTGCGGCTCCACGCCCATGAAGTCGCGTACCGCATCACTGATGTACTGAACGCTGATCGGCTGTCCGGGACGGGAACGGTACTCGTAGATGAAGCCCGGAATACGGCTGGCAATGCGCCGGATGAACAGAAGCTGCTCGCGCAGCTGGTCTGCGGATCGGCGCTCTTCGGTCACGTCCTGCACCACGCCCATCACGGACCGCACGCCCTCGCGGGCCAGCGCACGGCTCACACGCGAACGCATCCACCGGATCTGGCCATCGGGACGCCGCCAACGGTATTCGAGGTCGATCTCGGCACCGGCCTCAACGCCAGAGGCAGCTTCAAACACGTGACGGTCCTCCGGCAGGATGCCGCTGACCGCATGGGCAGGATCGACCCACTCCTGACGCTCGACACCAGCGATTTCGCACAGGCCCGGCGACCACAGCAGAACGGTCTCGCCCGGGTCTTCGATCCGCCGCCAGTGGCCCGTGCGGGCCATGCTTTCCATGGTGTGAAAAACTTCGGTTTGCTCGCGCAGCTCCCGCCGCGCGTCCTCGAGCGCGCGCTCGGCGGCGGCCAGCGATGCGCGCAATGTTTCAGCTTCGGTAACGTCGCGCACTGCGACCACGATAGAGTCTTTGGTGATGCGTCGTGCAGAGAGGTCCCAGGCCAGCAAGAGGCGGCCCGGCTCCCTGGCCACCTGCCGGCACTCCAGGGGCGCCCCCACACGCACCACCCCCATCAGCTGGTCAAGCAACGGCGTGTGCGCCAGCGAATCGAAGACCTCGGCGGCATCCACCCCCGCATTGCGCACCGCGCCCAAGCCCGGCATACGGCGCGCCGCGGCATTGGCGGCCAGCAGCATCAGTCTGCCGTGCTGCAACCTGAACTCCACCAGCGCCACAGGCACAGCATCCATCAAAGCCTGCAGGCGCTCTCGCGCCACGGGCTCCACCGGTGCTTCACTAAAGAGCGCCAGGACGTCGGTCGGCAGCTTGGTCGGAATCACGGTCTCCTCAAAGCCTGTGGAACCGGAAGGAAGGTTGGCACGCTGGGGCATGGTCCGGCAATCGGTGACGTTGCTGCAGCATAAAGCCAAACGTATGTCAAAACGTAACAAAACAAAAAGATATTCCAAATTCAGGGCAAACCCTGATGCCGGTCACTTCCCGCAACGCCACCGAGCTGGCCCAGACGGCACTGGTTGAACTGCTAAAGTGGGGCGCTCATTGTTGCCCCCTCTGCCTCGCCCGCACATGCCGGACACGCCTGACCACCACACCCCCATGATGCAGCAGTACCTGGACCTGAAGGCCGGGTACCCCGAGACGCTCGTCCTGTACCGCATGGGCGACTTCTACGAGCTGTTCTATGCCGATGCAGAAAAGGCGGCGCGGCTACTGGACATCACGCTCACGCAGCGCGGGCAGTCGGGCGGGCAGCCGGTGGTCATGGCCGGGGTGCCTTTCCACGCGCTGGAGAACTACCTGTCGCGGCTCATCAAAATGGGCGAGTCGGTGGCCATTGCCGAACAGGTGGGCGAAGTCGGCGCGACCAAGGGGCCGGTGGAGCGCAAGGTCGTGCGCGTGGTCACACCGGGCACGCTGACGGACGCCGAGCTGCTGTCCGACAAGTCCGAGTCGATGTTGCTGGCCGTGCACCAAGGGCCGCGCGCGCGCTGCGGCCTGGCCTGGCTGAGTGTGACGCAGGGACGCATCCACCTGGCCGAATGCGCGCAGGATGAACTGGGCCACTGGCTGGCCCGCGTTACGCCCAGCGAAATCCTCTACAGCGCGGGCGTGACCGAGCGTTTTGAGCAGCAGTTGCAGGCGTTGCGCCAGAGCGCAGCATTTGCGTGCCCGATGACATTGCGGCCCGACTGGCAGTTTGACAGCGCCCTGGGCGAGCGCAAGCTGCTGGAGCAGTTGGGCGCGGCCAGCCTGCAGGCCTGGGGCGCGCAGGGCCTGGGCGAGGCGCATGCCGCCGCCGCAGGCCTGCTGGCCTATGCCGAACACACCCAGGGCCGCAGCCTCACGCATGTGCACAGCGTGCAGGTGCAGCGCGGCGATGACCTGATGGACCTGCCCGCCACCACGCGGCGCAATCTGGAACTGGTCAAGACCCTGCGTGGTGAGGATGCGCCCACTGTGTTCTCGCTGCTGGACACCTGCATGACCGGCATGGGCAGCCGCCTGCTCAAAACCTGGCTTCTGGAGCCCCGGCGGGATCGCAGCGAGGCGCGCCAGCGCCTGTCGGCGACCACGGCCTTGCGCGGCGCGGGCGGTGCGGGTGGCGGATCGGGGCCCTGGGCCACGCTGCGGGCGCAGCTCAAGGGCGTGAGCGATGTGGAGCGCATCACCGCCCGCATCGCGTTGCGCCAGGTGCGGCCACGCGAACTTGTCGCGCTGTGCAAAACGCTACAAAAATCAGAGCTATTGGCGCTTTCAGGACAGGCGCAAGAGCCGTATTTGATTCAAATTTTTAGCCACCTGCACCCCCCCGAGGCTTGCACCGCACTGCTGTGTGCTGCCATTGCCGAGGAGCCCGCGGCACTGGTGCGCGACGGCGGCGTGATCGCCAGCGGCTTTGACACCGAGCTGGACGAGCTGCGTGCCATCCAGACCCACTGCGACAGCTTCCTGCTGGACCTGGAAACGCGCGAAAAAGCCCGCACCGGCATTCCCAACCTGCGGGTGCAGTTCAACAAGGTGCACGGTTTTTACATCGAGGTGACCAGCAGCCACCTGGACCGCGTGCCCGACGACTACCGCCGCCGTCAGACGCTCAAGAACGCCGAGCGCTTCATCACGCCCGAGCTCAAGGCCTTTGAAGACCGGGCGCTCTCCGCCAGCGAACGGGCGCTGGCGCGCGAGAAGTGGCTGTATGAGCAGATTCTGGACCAGCTCCAGCCCCACATTGCAGCACTGACCCGCCTGGCCCAGGCACTGGCCACGCTGGATGTGCTGTGCGCGCTGGCCGAGCGCTCGCTCACGCTCAACTGGTGCGCGCCGCACTTTGTGTCCGAGCCGTGCATTGACATCGAAGGCGGCCGCCACCCGGTGGTGCAAGCGCGTCTGGCCGAAACCTCCAGCACCGCCTTCATCGCCAACCACACGCGCCTGAACGCCAACACGCGCATGCAGATCATCACCGGCCCCAACATGGGCGGCAAATCCACCTACATGCGACAGGTGGCGCTGATCGTGCTGCTGGCCAGCATCGGCAGCCATGTGCCGGCTACCAGCTGCCGACTGGGTCCGATGGATGCCATCCACACGCGCATCGGCGCGGCGGACGACCTGGCCAATGCACAGTCCACCTTCATGCTGGAAATGACCGAGGCGGCGCAGATCCTGCACGCCGCCACGCCCCACAGCCTGGTGCTGATGGACGAGATCGGCCGCGGCACCAGCACCTTTGATGGACTGGCGCTCGCCAGCGGCATCGCCACGCACCTGCACGACAAGACCCGCGCCTTCACGCTGTTTGCCACGCACTATTTCGAGCTGACCGAGTTGCCGGCCCGCGCGCGCCATGCGGTCAACATGCATGTGAGCGCGGCCGAGGCTGGCAGCGACATCGTGTTTTTGCACGAGATCCAGCCCGGCCCGGCCAGCCGCAGCTACGGCATCCAGGTGGCCAAGCTGGCAGGCATGCCATCGCCCGTGCTGCACCATGCGCGCCACACGCTGGCTGCGTTGCAGGAGCGCGCGGGCGAGGAGGACCTGCAGGTGGACCTTTTCGCTGCCCCCGCTGCCCCGACAGACACGGGCGCCAGCGCAGCCGAAGCAGCCCTGGCCGCGCTGAACCCGGATTCCATGAGCCCGCGCGAAGCGCTGGATGCGCTCTACCAGCTCAAGAAGCTGGCGGCACGGTAGGTGCCGACCTGACCTGCAGTTGCCATGGGGGCAGCCCCTTCCAGCCCACACGGAAAAAGGCCCTCAATCAGCCATTCGCGCCTGATCCATAATGCTCGGACGCTATCAAATTTGATGCCTTGTTCCGGCGGGATAACACCGTGTTCCCTGGCGGACACATCCCCTGCACAGGGGCGACTACACTCGCGTCTCTTTTTCCAACATCTACGCACCCCCGTACATGACGTACTGCGTCGCTATCAAACTCAACGCCGGGCTGGTCTTCCTGTCCGACTCCCGCACCAACGCCGGTCTGGACCAGATCAGCTCGTTCCGGAAAATGATGGTCTATGAGAAGGCCGGCGATCGATTCATGGTGCTGCTGTCAGCAGGCAATCTGTCGATATCGCAGTCCGTGCGCGAAATCCTGCAGACCGAGCAGCTCAAGGACGGCGACACCGGCGAAAGCCTGACCATCTGGAACGCCAAGAGCATGTTCGATGCGGCGCGCGTGCTGGGCGCAGCCGTGCGCCATGTGCACGAGCGGGACGGTACGGCCCTCAAGCGCGCGGGCGTGGACTTCAATGTGTCGATGGTGTTCGGCGGCCAGATCAAGGGCGAAGGCATGCGCCTGTTCCAGGTCTACTCGGCGGGTAACTTCATCGAGGCCACCTCCGAGACGCCCTACTTCCAGGTGGGCGAATCCAAATACGGCAAGCCCGTGCTCGACCGCGTGCTCACGCCCGATACACCCCTGGACGAAGCCGCCAAGTGTGCCCTGGTGTCCATGGACAGCACGCTCAAATCCAACCTGTCGGTGGGCCTGCCGCTCGATCTGGTGGTGTACGAGGTGGACCGCTTTTCGACCGGGAAGATCGTCTGCATTGACGAAAACAATCCGTACTTCCGGATGCTGCACGACAGCTGGGGCCACAAGCTGCGCCAGGTGTTCGACAGCATTGAAGATCCCGCCTGGGACGGCGGCACCACCAACGTGCCGATCATGGTGAACCCCGCTCGCAGCAAGCCCATCAAGAAAATCACCAACCACCTGGACAAGCTCATCTGAAGCACGCCAGGCGCTGCGGGCGCCGCCTCACGCCGCCCTCCTCATGCTCCCCATCGTTTTCTCGCACGCCAACAGCTTTCCGGCCAGCACCTACCGCCTGCTTTTCAGCCACCTGAAGGGGCGCGGGTTCGAGGTATCCGCAGTGGACCGCTTTGGTCACGACCCGCGCTACCCTGTCTCCAACAACTGGCCTCACCTGGTGCAGCAACTGGCGGACTTTGCCAGCGCACAGGTGCAGCGTCTGGGCGAACCCGTGTTTCTGGTGGGCCACTCGCTGGGCGGGTTCCTCAGCGTGATGGCGGCGGCGCGCCATCCGCAACTGGCGCGCGGCGTGCTGATGATTGACTCGCCCTTGATCGGCGGATGGAAGGCCAACGCGCTGGGCATGGCCAAGCGCACCCAGGTGGTGGGCTCGATGTCGCCGGGCAAAGTGAGCCGCCAGCGGCGCTACAGCTGGGACAGCCACGAAGAAGCGCTGGAGCACTTTCGCCGCAAGAAGTCATTTGCCCGCTGGCACCCCCAGGTGCTGGACGACTACATCACCCACGGGCTGGAGGATCACGATGGAAAACGGGTGCTGGCATTCGACCGTGCGGTGGAAACAGCCATTTACAACACCCTGCCGCACAACCTGGGACGCCTGCTCGCAGCCCACCCGCTGCAGTGCCCGGCAGCGTTTATCGGCGGGCTTGATTCCCAGGAAATGAAGCGGGTGGGCATGGCGATGACGCTGCGCGTCACCCAGGGCCGCACCATGATGCTCGACGGCAGCCACCTGTTCCCGATGGAAACACCCGTTGCCACGGCGGCAGCCATCGAGGCCGCGCTGCTCAACCTCGAATCGCTGCGCGGCTAACGGCAGCAGCGGTAGGCCAGCCCCAGCGACACCGAATAGCCTGAAGGCGCCATCGTCAGAGGGCTGCGTCGCGCATCCCCGCGCAACTGTGAGGCCCTGACGGCTGCCAGCACCACCCACTGGCGGTTGAGGGCGGTCATGACCTCGACACCCCCATCCACGCTGTACAAACCTGCGCCAGGAGCGAATGCAGGCAGCGCGCCCACACCACCTGCGGGCACGCCGAAATGCGAGCGCAGATAGGTACGGTCGGCAAAACTGGCTCCAGCGCTGAAAAAAACGCGGGTGTCCTGCGTCAGAGGCCATGTGTAACCCAGCGAGGTCAACATCTGCGCCCCGCCCCCGCGCCCCAAAACATCCTGCGACAGCCCTGCCCCCACTATCCAGCGCGGCGTGAGTGCATACCCCGCACTCAAACGCCCGCGCAGCGTGGCGCGCACCGGCGGAAGCCCGGTCAGGATGGGCGCAGCAGAATCGTCGCGGCCCCGGTCCACGCGCAGCGATGCACTCAGGTTGAACCGATCACTGCGCGCCAGGATAGCGCTGGCACCTGGCTCGACCGGGCGAAGACCATGCCCCAGAAAAGCGCTACCCCGACCACTGCTCACACGAAAGCGACCGTGCTCAATGGCCCAGGCAAGGCTGAGCCCCGACTTGCGGCGGTCCCCACCGGCATAGTCGGGGCCGTGGGTCACCAGCAGCCCCAGCGCGTAGTGAAAGGCGGCAGGCGAACCTGCCGGTGTGCTTGCCGCGCCTTCACCAAGCGGAGCGTCTGTCGTGGACGGGTCAGTGGCAGCGGGCACCGCCTGCGAAGCGTGTGCGCGTGATGACAGGCACCAGGCCCCAACAATCAGCAGTCCGGCCAGCGTGAGGCTGGCCCTGGAGAGCCTGTACATCCACCGGGCTTGCACTTTGAACATGTCACGCGGCCCAGTGAATCCAACCCGCCCATGCCGTCACCAGCACCACAACGCCGAAAACAATTCGGTAGTAGGCAAACGGCACAAAGCTGTGCGTGCTGATGTAGCTCAGCAGCCAGCGCACGCACCACCACGCGCTCAGAAACGAAAACACCAGCCCCGTGGCAAACAGGGGGATATCGGCGACCGACAAAAGCGCGCGTTCCTTGAAGAGGCTGTAGGCACCGGCCCCGATGAGGGTCGGCATAGCCAGGAAGAAGGAGTAATCGGTCGCAGCCTTGCGCGACAAGCCCAGCAGCATCCCGCCAATGATCGTAGCGCCGCTGCGACTGGTGCCCGGCACCATGGCCAGGCACTGCACCAGCCCCACCTTGAGGGCATCCAAAGGCGTCATTTCGTCCACGCTGTGCACACGCGTATGCCCGGGGGAGCGCCGCTCAGCCCACAAAATGATGAATCCACCGATGATGAAGGTACTGGCCACCACAACGGGCGTGAACAGATGCGCCTTGATCGCTTTGCCCAGCAGCAGCCCCAGCACCATGGCCGGAAGAAAACCGATGAACACATTCAGTGCAAACCGCTGCGCCTGACGATCGGTGGGCAGCGCCACCAGCGTTTCGCGGATTCTTTGCCAATACACCAGGATGACCGCAAAAATGGCTCCGGTCTGGATGGCGATGTCAAACACCTTGGCCTTGCCATCATCAAAACCCAGCAACGCCCCGGCAAGGATCAGGTGCCCGGTGGATGAAATGGGCAAAAATTCGGTCAAGCCCTCAACGACCCCCATGATGGCGGCCTTCACCAGCAACACAACGTCCACGCAAGCTCCTTGGAATCAACCGCCGGATTATCCGCTGGCGGGCAGCCCGCTCATCCGCCCGCCACCATGACCATCCAGGGCCTGTGCATGCTATTTTTGCCAGTCCGAATGCCACCCACCGCCCAGGGCCTGCACCAGCGCCACCACAGCCAGTTGGCGGTTGACCCGCCATTGCAGCAGTGCCCGCTGTGACGCCAGGGCCGAGGCCTGGGCTGCCACGACCTCCGAATAGCTCACCTGCCCGGCACGGTAGCGGTTGAGCTGCTGTTGGGCGGCCCGTTCAGCGGCCGCCACCGCTTCGCGGCGCAACGGCTCCTGGTCTTGCAGGGCGCGGAGTGCGGCCAGCTGATCCTCCACACCCTGAAAGGCTTCCAGCACCGTCTGCCGGTAGCGCGCCACACGCGCCTCGCGCGCGGCCTGGGCCTGCTGCACGCGCGCCGTTGTGGCACCGGCGTCAAAAAGCGTCTGCGCCACCGAAAGCCCCAGCGACCACACGCTCGTTGATGCGCGCAGCACGTCGGCCAGACTGCTCCCGCCGGTGCCCAGGGACGCGCCCAGGTTGATGCTCGGGAAGTATGCAGACTGCTGAACGCCCACCTGTGCATCGGCAGCGGCCACGGCACGCTCGGCCGACGCGATGTCAGGACGGCGTTGCAGCAGGGCAGAAGGCACCGTCGCAGGCACAGCGGGCACGCTGGCCGACCACGAGGCCACCGGAGCCAGCGCAAACCCGGCCGGGGCCTGCCCCGTGAGAACGGCGATCGCATGCTCCAGGCGGGAACGGCTTTGGCGCACCGAGACCAGCTCTGCCTGGGCATTGACCAGCTGGGTGCGCGCCTGCAGCACGTCGGTTTCGGCGACCACGCCAGCGGCATAACGGTTGCGTGCAATCTGCAGATTGCGCTCGTAGCCCTGCACGGTGGCGGCCAGCAAGGCCAGCTCTTCGTCCGCTTCGCGCAACTGGAAATAGGCCGACGCCAGCGCGCCTGCCGCAGACAGGCGTGCGGAGGCCAGATCGGCTTGACTGGCCTGCGCGCTGGCCTGGGCGCTGCTGACGCTGCCGGCCAGCCGCCCCCAGAAATCGGGCTCCCAGTCTGCGGTCAGCGTCGCTTGCGCGCTGTTGCCGGGGCGGCTCGCGCCGTCCCCCCCAACGCGGGATGCGCCGCCCGACAGTCGGGCACCAGGCAGCAGTCCGGCTTGGCCCTGGCGCACCACAGCCTGGGCCTGGCGGTATGCCGCCACGGCCGCTGCAATGTTCTGGTTGGACAACTGCACCTGGGCGGCAAGGCGGTTGAGCTCCTCATCGCCAAACATCTCCCACCACGGGCCGCGGTCCAGCGCATCGGCCGGGGCGGCTGGAATCCAGGTGGCAGGAGCCTCCTTGAACGCACCGGGAACCGTGATGGAAGGCGGGCTGTACGCAGGCGGGGTCGAGCAGCCCCCCAGCACCGCCCCCATGGCGGCCACGATGACAGCGCGTGTGGCCGTACGAAGCCCGGCCCGCGCAAGGGCAGAAACAGTCATGGAATGGTGAATGGGTGGGTTCATGCAGTGGCCCTGTCTTCATCGCCCCCGGCGGCGCGGCTCAGATGGCGCTCGTCGGTCGTGCGCGAGCGCAGGCGATCCAGCAGCACATAGACCACGGGCGTTGTCAGCAGCGTCAGCAACTGGCTGGCCACCAGGCCGCCGATGATGGCGATGCCCAGCGGCTGGCGCAGCTCCGACCCTTGCCCGAAGCCGATGGCCAGCGGAAGCGCGCCCAGCGCGGCGGCCAGCGTGGTCATCAGGATAGGACGAAAACGCAGCATGCAGGCCTCTCGCACGGCCTGCAGCGCCGTCAAGCCGCGCGCGCGCTCGGCGTCCAGGGCAAAGTCGATGATCATGATCGCGTTTTTCTTGACGATGCCGATGAGCAGGAACACGCCGATCAGGGCAATGATGGTGAACTGCATGTCAAACAGCATCAGGGCCAGCACCGCACCCACGCCCGCCGAAGGCAGCGTGGTCAGCACCGTGATGGGATGGATAAGGCTCTCGTACAGCACCCCGAGCACGATGTAGATCACCACAATGGCCGTGAGGATCAGGAAGGTCTGCTGGCTCTGCGATTGCTGGGCACTGAGCGCCGTGCCCTGAAAACTGCCGCGCACGTTGATCGGCATGGCGATGTCAGCCTCGGCCTGTTCAATCACGGCCCGCGCCTGCTGCAGCGAGGTGCCAGGGTCGATGTTGAAAGAAATGGTGGTCGCCAGCTCGCCATCCTGGTGGCTGATGGACGTGGGCGATGCGCGTTCCACCACGCGCGCAAGGTCGCTCAGCGGCACCATGGTGGAAGGTGCCGTGCTGAGCACGTTGCCCAAAGAAGCACCGCGCTGCGCCGGATTGGCTGTGCTGCCCACGGCCCCGGTCGGATTAGCGGGCACATACACATCCTTGAGGGCGGGCGGCCCGCGCGAATACTCGGGGCCCCACTCCAGAATGACTGCGTACTGGTTGAGCTCGCTGTAGATGGTGGAGACCGAGCGTTGCCCGAACGCGTTGTAGAGCGCGTTGTCGATGGCCTGCGAGCTGACGCCCAGGCGCGAGGCGCTTGCGCGGTCCACTTCCACATAGGTCTCCACGCCGTTTTCGGCCTGGTCCGTGTCCACGTCCTGCAGCAGCGGTTCGACCTTGAGGCGGTCGCTCAGCCGGGTGGCCCACAGCTTGAGGTCCGCCAGGTTGTCGCTCTTGAGCGTGTACTGGTAGGTCGAATTGCTGGATCGCCCGCCCATGCGCAGGTCCTGCACCGGGTTGAGGAACACGCGCAGGCCGGCAATCTGGTTGAGCTGCGGACGCAGCCGGGCAATCACAGCGGCCGTGCTGTCGGTGCGCTGATTGAAGGGCTTGAGGTTGACGAACATGAACCCGCCCCCCGCGCGGCTGCCGCCTGCAAAGCCCACCACGGTATCGACCGCCGGATCCTTGCGGATGATGTCCACCGCCTGTCGCAGCTTGCGCGCCAGCGCCTCGCTGGAGATGCTTTGGTCGGCGCGCAGTCCGGCATTGAGCTGGCCATTGTCCTGCTCCGGGAAATAGCCTTTGGGAATCTTGGCAAACAGGTAAACGTTCATGCCAATCACCACCAGCAGGATGGCCACCACAAACCACTTGCAGGCCAGCGCCCAGTCCAGGCTGTGCGCGTAACCGCGCAGCACGGCCTGGTAGCCGCGTTCGATCCAGCGCGCAATGCGGCCGGGCGGCTTGTCGCGGACGGGATCGTGCGCGCGCAGCAGCAGCGCACACATCATGGGCGTGGTGGTCAGCGAGATGACCAGCGAGATCATCACCGCCGCCGACAGCGTGACTGCAAACTCGCGAAACAGTCGGCCCACCTGCCCGTCCATGAACAGCAGCGGAATAAACACTGCCACCAGCGACAGGCTGATGGAAAGAACCGTGAACCCCACCTCGCGCGCGCCCAGCAGCGCCGCCTGCACCCGGTCCATGCCGGCCTCGACATGCCGTGCTGTGTTTTCCAGCACCACGATGGCATCGTCCACCACAAAGCCCGTCGCCACCGTCAATGCCATCAGGCTCAGGTTGTTCAGACTGAAGCCCAGGAAGTACATCACCGCAAACGTGCCCAGCAGAGAAACCACGGTAGCCACCGCGGGAATCACCGTGGCCCGGGCCTTGCGCAGAAAGACGCCCACGACCAGCACCACCAGTGCGATGGAGACCATCAGCGTGAACTCCACTTCATGCAGGGATGAGCGGATGGAATTGGTACGGTCCGAGGCCACCGCGATCTTGATGTCCTGCGGCAGCTGCGCCTGCAGGTCGGGCAGCAGCGCGCGCACGGAATCGACGGTCTTGATGATGTTGGCATCGGGCTGGCGCGTGACCAGCACAACGATGGCGGGGTCGCCATTGAACAGCCCCACGGTGCGACGGTTTTCCACCCCGTCCACCACGCGCGCCACGTCGCCCAAGCGCACTGCGGCATTGTTGCGCCAGGCAATCACCAGCGACTCGTACTCCGCCGCTTTGCGCGCAGGCGCGGGGGTGTAGATCTGCAAACGGCGGCCATCGCCTTCGATGGCACCCTTGGGCCGGTTGGCGTTGGCCGCCTGGATGGCTGCACGCACATCTTCGCTGCTGATGCCGTAGCGGTTGAGCGCAAACGGCAGCAGTTCCACCCGCACCGCCGGGAGCGAACCGCCGCCAATTTCCACGTCACCAACGCCCTCTACCTGCGAGAGCCTTTGGCTTACCACGTTGGACACTGCGTCATAGATCTCGCCGGGCGTGCGCGTCTCGGAGGTGAGGGCCAGGATGATGACGGGCGAGGCCGCCGAATTGCGCTTGCGATAGGTGGGGTTGCTGCGCAGCGTGGCGGGCAGATCCACACGGGCGCCGTTGATGGCCGCCTGCACCTCCCGCGCGGCAGCATTTATGTTGCGGCTCAGCTCGAACTGCAGGCTCACCCGGGTCGAGCCGTTGGAACTCGTCGAGGTCATCTCGTTGACGCCCGCGATCAAGCCCAGGCGCCGCTCCAGCGGCGTGGCCACACTCGACGCCATAGTGTCGGGGCTGGCCCCCGGGAGGGTGGCCGACACCGTGATGGCCGGATAGTCCACCTGCGGCAGCGGCGACACGGGCAGCGCAAAAAACGCCGCAATACCTGCCAGCGCCACCCCGATGGTCAGCAACACCGTCGCGACTGGTCTCTGAACAAAGGGGCGCGAAAGATTCACGCAGCCTCCCCGGGTACCACCGGTGGCGCCGAATTGCCGCGCCCGGTCAAGCGCCGGCCCATGCGGTCAAACGCCAGGTAGATGACGGGCGTGGTGAACAGTGTGAGCATCTGGCTGAGGATGAGCCCACCAAAGATGGCAAGCCCCAGCGGGCGCCGCAACTCGGCCCCTTCACCCCAGCCCAGCATCAGTGGCAGCGCCGCAAACAGTGCCGCCAGCGTGGTCATCAGAATGGGCCGAAAGCGCAAAAGCGCCGCCTGGTGAATGGCCTCGGTCGGTGCCATGCCCTGCTGGCGTTCCGCATCAATGGCAAAGTCAATCATCATGATGGCGTTCTTCTTGACGATGCCGATCAGCAGAATGATGCCGATGATGCCAATGACCCCAAGATCGTTGCCGGAGGCCATCAGCGCCAGCAGCGCCCCCACACCGGCAGAAGGCAGGGTCGAAAGAATGGTCACGGGGTGGATGTAGCTCTCATACAGCACCCCGAGCACGATGTACACGCAGATCATGGCCGCCAGGATGAGCCACAACTGGCTCGTCAAGGACTTCTCGTAGGCGCCTGCGGCCCCCAGGAACTCCATGGACAAGCCCTGCGGCATGCCGATCGCCTGGGCGGCCTCGCGCACGGCATCCACCGCGCTACCCAGCGATGCGCCCGGCGCTTTGTCAAAACCCAGAGTGGCGGCCGGGTACTGGGCCACACGAGTCACCTGCAGCGGCGCCAGCTGTTCCCGGATGGTGGCCACCGCAGACAGCGGCGCGGGCTTGCCAGTGCCCGTGCGCAACTGCAGCGTACCGAGCTCTTCAGGGCTGCTCAGGCCCTCCTGCTGGGCTTCGAGAATGACGCGGTACTGGTTGGTCTCTGTGAAGATGGTTGAAACGATGCGCTGGCCGAACGCGCTGTAGAGCGTATCGTCCACCGCGCTGGCGGAAATCGACAGGCGGGACGCCGTATTGCGGTCGATATCCACAAAGGCCGAGAGGCCCTGCGCTCCCGCGTCGGTGGTGGCGTTGCGCACGCGGGGGTCGCCCTGGAGCTGCTCTACCAGCTTGCGCGTCCAGCTACCCACCAACGCCGAGTCGACACCGCCGATCGACACCCGGTATTCGGTGGGGCCGGTCTCCGCGTCGATGGTGAGATCCTGTGTGGGCTGCAGGTACATCGTGACGCCCGCCACGGCCCGCACGCGATCGCGCAGGCGCTGCATGATCGCTTCCTGGCTGTCGCGCTGCGGCTTGAGATTGATGAGCATGCGGCCCGCATTGAGCATGGTGTTGTTGGCTGCATCCACACCAACAAACGAGCTGAGCGATTGCACGTCGGGATCCTGCAGGATGGCACGGGCAGCCGCCTGCTGCAGTTCACTCATGCGGGCATACGAGACATCCTGCGCGGCCTCCAGCCGCGCCTGAAGCTGGCCCGTGTCCTGCGTCGGAAACAGCCCCTTCGGAATCAGCACATACAACAGCGCCGTCAGCCCCAGCGTGAGCACCGCCACCACCAGTGTGGCCCCCTGGTGGCGCAGCACCCAGCGCAACCAGCGGTCATAGACTGCAATCACGCGCTCAAAGCCGCTGTGGATGCGTCCGGCAAGCCCAGTGCGGCCGCCCTGGGGCTCGGCGCGCAACCAGCGCGCCGACATCATGGGTACCAGCGTGAGCGACACCACCGCCGAAATCAGGATGGTGATGGCCAGCGTGACGGCAAATTCACGGAACAGCCGCCCGACCACATCGCTCATGAACAGCAGGGGGATCAGCACCGCAATCAGGGACACCGTGAGCGAAATGATGGTAAAGCCAATCTGCGTGGCCCCCTGAAGTGCCGCCCTGAACGGCGGCTCGCCCTTTTCGAGATGGCGGGCGATGTTCTCGATCATCACGATCGCATCGTCCACCACAAAGCCGGTCGCAATGGTCAGTGCCATCAGGCTGAGGTTGTTCAGGCTGTAGCCCAGCAGGTACATCACCCCGCAGGTGCCAATGAGCGAAATGGGGACGGCCAGGCTCGCAATGATGGTGGCCCGCAGGCTGTGAAGGAAGAAAAAGATGACCAGCACCACCATCAGCACGGCCAGGGCCAGCTCCATCTGCACATGCAGCAGGGCCGCGCGGATGCCGGTGGTACGGTCTGACAGCACCTCCGTCTTGAGCGATGCCGGCAGGCTGGCCTTGAGCTCGGGCAGCTGCTTTTTGATGCTGTCAACCGTGGCGATCACGTTGGCGCCCGGCTGGCGCTGCACATTCAAAATGATGGCGGGCGTCTGGTTGGCCCACGCGCCCACCCGGTTGTTCTCGGGGGCGTCCACCACGCGCGCCACCTCCATCATGCGTACCGGCGCGCCGTTACGCCACGCAACGATGAGGTTGCGGTAATCATCCACCGTGACCAACTGGTCGTTGGCGTTGATGGTGTAGGAGCGCTGCGGGCCATCAAAACTGCCCTTGGCGCTGTTGGCGTTGGAAGACGTGATGGCGACGCGCAAGGTATCCAGCCCGATGCCGTACGACGCCAGTGCCTTGGTGTCGGCCTGGATGCGCACGGCGGGCCGATGGCCACCCGCCAACGTGACGAGCCCCACGCCGGTCACCTGGCTGATCTTCTGGGCCAGCCGGGTGTTGACCAGGTTTTGCACCTCGGTCAGCGGCAGCGTGTCGGAGCTGATGGCCAGGGTCATCACCGGGGCGTCTGCCGGATTGACCTTGGCATAGACCGGCGGCGCGGGCAGATCCGCAGGCAGCAGGGACGCGCCCGCATTGATGGCCGCCTGCACTTCCTGCTCGGCCACGTCGATGGCAAGCCCCAGACTGAACTGCAAGGTGATGATCGACACGCCGGCCGCGCTTGACGATGCCATGCGCTCCAGCCCCGACATCTGGCCAAACTGGCGCTCCAGGGGCGCGCTGACGGTGCGGCTCATCACCTCCGGGCTGGCGCCGGGGTACAGGGTCTGCACCTGGATGGTGGGGTAGTCCACCTCAGGCAGCGCCGACAGCGGCAGAAACCGCAAGCCCAGCAGCCCGGCCAGCACAATGGCCAGCATCAGCAGGGCAGTGGCTACCGGCCTTTCAATGAACGGACGCGAAGGGCTCATGGCGGCGGCCTGGCATCAAGGCGTCTGGGGCGGGCGCTGGCGTCGCTGCACCGCCTCGCCATCAGCGCCGGGCTGAGCGGCGGAGGCTGCGCCACGCGGTGCGCTGGCAGCCCCCCGGGGGCCGCTGGCGCCACTGCGGGGCCCGCGCGCGCCGGAGGCCCCAGACCATTGCACTGCCATGCCATCCTGCAGCCGGTCGCCGCCCTCGGTGACTACGCGCTCGCCCTCCTTGAGGCCTTCAGTGATGGCCATCAGCCCCACGGTGGCCTGTCCGCGCACCACCTTGCGCAGCGACACATTGCGGTCCTCGTTGATCACGTACACATAGTCGCCATTGGCGCCGGTGCGTACGGCGCTCACCGGCACCACCACGGCAGAGACCTTGCGCAGCAGCAACTGCACATTGACGAACTGGTTTGGAAACAGCGCCCCCTGGGCATTTTCGAATCGCGCCTTAGCCCGGACGGTGCCCGTGGCCGTGTCCACCTGGTTGTCCAGCGTGGAAAAGCGCCCTTTGTCCAGCTCGGTCTTGCGGGTGCGGTCCAGGGCCGTCACCACCAGGCCCGGCGACGCGGCCTGCGCGGCGCGGATGTCGCCCACGCGGTCCTGCGACACCGAAAACTGCACGTCGATGGGCTGAACCTGGGTGATGGTGGCCAGCCCCGTGGCATCGCCCGTGGTGACGTAGTTGCCAGCATCCACGCTGCGCAGCCCGATGCGGCCCGATGCGGGCGCAACAATCCGGGTGTAGCCCAGGTTGAGCCGGGCCGTGCCCTCCAGGGCGCGGTCGGTCATCACCGTGCCCTCCAGCTGGCGGACCAGGGCGGCCTGGGTATCCACCTCCTGCCGCGCGATGGAATCTTGCGCCAGCAAGGTGCGATAGCGCTCCAGCGTCAGGCGGGCGTTTTCCAGCTGTGCTTCATCCCGCTGGCGCGTGCCCTGGGCCTGCAGCAGTGCCTGCTCGAACGGCCGGGGGTCAATCTGCGCCAAAAGCTGCCCCTTTTTAACCATCTGCCCCTCGGTGAACAGCACATCGGTCAACAAGCCTGCCACCTGCGGGCGTACCGTGACCATCGAGGCCGGTATCACGGTGCCCAGCGCATCGATCAGCACCGGCAGCTCGGCGCGTCGGGCCACGGCATCGCCCACAGTGACCATGGGCCGTCCGCCACCGGGTCGCGCAGGAGCCTCGTCCCCGCCTTGATCTGCCCGCTGCACCAGATACCAGGCTCCGGCACCGGCCAGTGCCAACAGCACGAGCGCGATCAGCGTGCCCACCCAGCGGGAGCGCCGGGGTTTCGCTCCGGGGTCGGCAGGTGGGGATTGGGGCGCGGGCGCAGAGGCTTCTTGCGAATTCATGGCGGTATGTCTGGGGGCACTAGGAGCCTGTCGGACTTGGAAATCGTCGGCTGTAAATCGACCGCAGCGGTCCATTTTTAACCGCCTTTTTGCCCCATAGCTCGGCTATGGGGCTGCAAATTCGGCAAAAACTGTCCTCGCTGGGGCCGATTTTCGCTTTCGACGCTCCAAGTCCGACAGGCTCC
>NZ_JBKDRI010000174.1:0-36080 GCF_046341535.1 Acidovorax sp.
GTGCTGATGCGCGCCCGGGTCACCCTAAAAACGGCAGTTGGATGCATTTGCCAGCGCTGCTTTTGGGGCGCCAGGCAAGGAGAAGCAACACCGCATGGCGCTCCAAAAGCGGTGCTGGCAAGTGCATAGCGCTGTCACCCCAAAGGTGAGGCTGCAAAAACAACCCAAGGCCCGAGTCCACGCGGTGTGCGGCAAGATGACAAGCGGTCAACTGCCGTTTTTAGGGTCACTCCATGGCCGCAATCACCCCGCCGCCCAGGCACACGTCACCGTCGTACAGCACGGCGCTCTGCCCGGGCGTCACGGCCCACTGGGCCTGGGGGAACTGCAGCGCAAAGCCTTCAGGGGCGGCGGCCAGCGTGCAGGCGGCATCCTGCTGGCGGTAGCGCGTTTTGGCGGCATAGGCCCCGGGCGCGGGCGCGTGGCCTGCGCACCAGCTGGCATTGTGCGCCGTCAGGCGGTGTGACAGCAGCCAGGGGTGGTCATGCCCCTGCACCACCTGCAGGGTGTTGCGGGCCACATCTTTGCGGGCCACGAACCAGGGCGCGTGCTCGCCGCCGCCGCGCTGCGCGCCCTTTTCCTTGATGCCGCCAATGCCCAGGCCCTGGCGCTGGCCCAGCGTGTAAAACGACAGCCCCACATGCCGCCCCACCCGGCGGCCGCGCTCGTCCTCGATGGGGCCGGGCGCGTGTCTGATGTAGCGGTTCAGAAACTCGCGAAACGGCCGCTCGCCGATGAAGCAGATGCCGGTGGAGTCCTTCTTGCGCGCGTTGGGCAGATGGATCTCTTGCGCGATGCGGCGCACCTCGGTCTTGTGCAGCTCGCCCACGGGGAACAGCGTCTTGGCCAGTTGGGCCTGGTTGAGGCGGTGCAGAAAGTAGCTCTGGTCCTTGGCCGGATCGAGCCCCTTGAGCAGCTCGTACCGCCAATGCGGGTCCGGGGCGCTGACCGGGGCGAGATCCTGCGCGGTCGCGCGCGATGCCATCGTGTCATGCCCCTGGGGCATGGAGCCCGTGCCGGCCGCAACGCGGCGCACCCTGGCGTAATGCCCGGTGGCGATCTTCTCGGCCCCCAGCCGCATGGCGTGGTCGAGAAACGCCTTGAACTTGATCTCGGCGTTGCACAGCACATCGGGGTTGGGGGTGCGGCCGGCCTGGTACTCGCGCAGGAACTCGGCAAACACCCGGTCCTTGTAGTCGGCTGCAAAGTTCACGTGTTCGATCTCGATGCCGATCACATCGGCCACAGCCGCGGCATCCACGAAATCGACGTTGGACGAGCAATACTCGTTATCGTCGTCGTCTTCCCAGTTCTTCATGAAGATGCCGACCACCTCGTGGCCCTGCTGCTTCAGGAGGTAGGCGGTCACGGCCGAATCCACGCCGCCCGACAGACCGACGACGACGCGGTGTTTGGTGCTTGCTGTCATGGGCCTGATTGTATTTTTGGTGCCCGTGGCACCACGCGGGCGATGCCTGCACCGGCATGGTGGCGCTGGAGCGGGACGTGGCCGATGCTGCTGGTTGATGTGCCGAGTGGGGGCATAGCCGCGTGCCGACGGCCGCGCTCAAGCCCGTGCACCGATGCCCGTGCCGGGCTTGCCAGGGGGTGCCATCACCACCCGGTTGCGACCCAGCGCCTTGGCGGTGTACAGGGCCTGGTCGGCCCGTTCCAGCGTGTGGTCGATGCTGTCTTCCGCGCGGTGCTGTGCCAGCCCTGCCGACACGGTCAGGTGCAGCACGCCGTTGGCGTGCGGTATCGCCAATTGCGCGACCTCCTGGCGCACGCGGTCCAGCAGGTCGCGGGCATCCTCTGGGCTGGTTTCGGCCAGCATCAGCACGAACTCTTCGCCACCCCAGCGGGCCAGCACGTCGGTGTCGCGCACGCAGGCGCGCACCGTGCTGGCAAAGGCCTGCAAGGCACGGTCCCCGGTCGAATGGCCGTGCGTGTCGTTGATGGGCTTGAAGTGGTCAATGTCCAGCTGCGCCAGCATGAGCGGCCGGCCGGTGCGTAGCGCACGGCGCTGCTCCAGCGTTATCAGGTCTTGCATGGCGCGGCGGTTGAGCAGCCCGGTCAGGTCATCGCGCGTGGCCAGTTCGCGGTTGACGGCCAGGGCATCGGCCAGGGCTTCGCGCTGGCGCTGCAGTTTCAATCGGATGCGGTGGATGCGCAGGTTCAGCGCAATGCAGCCGCCCAGCACGATGAGCACCATCAGCGCGTAGGCGGTCTCGATGTAGCCCGACGTGCTGGCGTTCAAGCGCGCGCACACCGCAATAGCGCAGCCGAACGCGGCCAGCGCATACATGCCGATGCCGATCACCTCGGCCGTGGTGAGTGCAAAGGTGCCAAAAAACAGGATCATGGCTAGCAAGCTGGGCACGATGCCCCGCGCCTCGCCTGCCAGCACGTACGCCACGGCGCCGCTGGTGATGGCCCACACCATCTGCGCCACGGTGAGTGATGGGTCGCCCAGCCTGGCCGCTTGATCGAAGCGCACCAGCAGGCTTAACACCAGCAGCCCGGCCACCGACAGGCCAGCCCACCAGCGCACTGACGTCACGTTCATGGTCTCGGTCGCTTCGGCCAGCAGCAGCAACACGCCGGCACTGCTGGCCATGATCAGCAGCGCCAGCAGGGACATGCTCATCAGCACGCGGCGCTGCGGGTCGGTGGACAGGGCCACATCAAGGATGCGCCGCCACGCAAGGGCCAGGGGATGTCTCATGCCCGCAAGCAGCATGGCCGCTGCAGTTCAGGGGTGACGTTGCGCAGCAGGGCCTGTGCACCGGCTGCAAGCGCGGTGAAGGGGCTGGGGCCTGACCGCGCCGACGTGGCAGTGGCCAAAGAGGGTGTCGGGCCCGTGTTGCTGACGAAGCCGGGGCAGCCGGGCGCCACCGCCGCGTTGCCCGGACGTGATGCATAAAGTAGGTGCGTGAAGGTCATGCCCGCGCTGACGATACCGAAGTTGGGGGTGCGCGTCTACCACCTTCATGGGGTAGGGGCGTTGCCCAGCGCATCCGAGCGTCACGCTAGCGCAGCGCCCACGCTTTTCGGTCCGGCCCAGCCGCAAAACCATCAGGAAAGCACCAGGGCCGCCAGCGCCGCCAGCGGGGCGGTTTCAGCGCGCAGCACGCGGGGCCCCAGCGTGATGGGCGCAAAGCCGTGGTCTGCGGCCAAGGCTTCTTCGGCAGCGCTCAGGCCGCCTTCCGGGCCCGACAGGAACAGCACGGCCCGCGTGGCCCCTTGCGCGGCCACCGCCGTGTGCAGCGGTACCGCGCCTGCGCGCAGCGACAGCAACAGTCGCTGCGCCGGTGCCGCCGCATCGTGGCCCGTGGCTGCGCCCGGGTGGCGCACCCCACTGGCCAGGTCCACTGCCGGATGCACCAGCGGCACGCGGTTGCGGCCGCACTGCTCGGCGGCCGCGATGGCCACGGCCTGCCAGTGGGCGATCTTCTTGTCGGCGCGCTCGCCCCGCAGCTTGAGCACGCTGCGCTCGGCCATCAGCGGCGTGATGCTGGCCACGCCCAGTTCGGTGGCTTTTTCCACCAGCCAGTCCATGCGCTCGTTGGCGGTGATACCGGCCAGCAGGTGCACGGCGCGCGCGGCTTCGCGCTCGATGGCGTGGTGGGCGCCGACGCGCACCCGAACGTCGCTGCGGCCCATGTGGACCACCGTGGCTTGGAATTCACCGCCCGGGCTGTTGGGCACCATGCCGCCATCAAAGAGCGTGATGGCGTCGCCCGGCTGCAGGCGCAGCACCTGCACATGGCGGGCGGCGCTGGCGGGCAGGTCCAGCGCGGTGCCGGTGGCCAGGGCGGCAGGGCAGTGAAAACGGGGCATTTGCTATAAAATAAATAGCTATCTTGTCTTACCTAGCAAGCGCAACAGCCTGTTTTTGTTGGTAATGGAGGCCGCGCGGGCGGCGCGCAGTGATGTGCGGTCACATCCGGCCGTAGGCAAAGCCCGTGACCGGTTCGGTGCCTTCGATCTGGTCGAGCATCTTGAGCAGCGGCCCAAGCTGCCGGTAGCGGTTGGCCGTGGCCCGGATGTAGCCCAGGAAGCGGGGCGCATCGGCCAGGTATTTGGGCTTGCCGTCGCGCAGCGTCAGGCGCGCAAAGATACCGGCGACCTTCAGGTGGCGCTGCAGGCCCATCCATTCGACTGCGCGGTAGAACTCGCCAAAGTCATCGCCCCAGCCGCTGGCGCTGCGGGCACCCAGCAGACCGGCCCTGCGTGCCTTTTCCCAGTAACGCACGGTGATGTCGATGACAAATTCTTCCTCCCAGCTGATGAAGGCGTCGCGCATCAGGCTGGCGATGTCGTACGTGATGGGGCCATAGACGGCATCCTGGAAGTCGAGCACGCCCAGCGGCTGCCCGCCGGGCCGCCCCAAGGCGGCGAGCGCCCCCTCGGGGAGCGTGGGTGCCATGAGATTACGGGTCATGAAGTCGCGGTGCACGTACACGCTGGGCGCGGCCAGGTTGTGTGCCACGATGGCGCTGAAGGCGCTTTGCAGCGTGGACTGTTGCGTGGCGTCGAGCGTGACGCCGCGGTGCTGGCCCAGGTACCAGTCGGGAAACAGCGCGAGTTCGCGGCGCAGCAGGGCTTCGTCGTAGGCGGGCAGCACGCCGGGCTGCGACGAGGTTTGCCAGCGCAGCAGCACGTCAGTGGCCTGCTGGTACCAGGCGTAGGCGTCCTGGGGCTTGGCCGGGTCCAGCAATTCGATCAGCGTTTGGCTGCCCAGGTCGGACAGCAGCATGAACCCGCCTGCCGGGTCCCACGCCAGGATGTCAGGCACGTTCAGGCCTGCCGCAGCCATCAGCGCCTGCACCTGTACAAAGGGCGCGCAGTTCTCTTTGTCCGGTGGCGCATCCATCACGATGCGGCTGACGCCCGTAGCACTGTCGATGCGCAAGTAACGCCGAAAGCTGGCGTCCGCCGAGGCCGGCCGCAGGCTGGCAGGCAGCAACTGGTGGGTGTGCACCAAAGGCCCAAGCCAGGTCTCAAAGGCTGCCTTGCGGGCGGGATCGGACCAGGTGACCCGTGCGGCGCAGGGGGCGGTGGACGCGACGCCCGAAGGCAGGCCGCAGGGCGGGGGTGGGGCGGGGTGGCTCATGGATAATCCGATTTTACAAATCCGTCCCGGTGCAGCCGCGCTGGATGCCGCTTCCTGTGCCTGAGTTGCCCCTTCTGTCCCACGTGCACCGTCACCAGCCACCCGCCGCGCATCCCTCGCTCCTGCGGGCACTGCCTGCCGGGGGTGCGGCGCCTGCTGGCCCGCGGCCGCTCGCGCCTGGCGCCGTGGTCTGCGCGGTGATGCTGGCGTGGTGCGGGTTGCCGCTGGTTCACGCGCAGGATGCGGGCTCCCCGCCCGCGCTGCGCAGTTCGCCCTTGCTGCAGGACAAGATTCCGGATTCAGTGCGCTCGCAACTGCCGGTGTTCGTGCGCGGCGACCGGATCGAAGGCCAGACCGACCTGAACGCGGTGGTCGAGGGCAACGCCGAGCTGCGCCGTGGCGACACGGTGATCCGCGCCGACCGGCTGGACTACAACGTGCCCGAGGACCTGGCCCGCGCTCAGGGCCGGGTGCGCATCAACCGCGCAGGTAATGTGTACGAGGGCACGGCGCTGGAACTGCGCGTGGATGCGTTTGAAGGCTTCTTCAGCGATGCGCGCTACCGGTTCCTGGCCAACGGTGCCCACGGCGAGGCCACCCGGGTGGACTTTATTGACCAAGACCGCTCCGTGGTGCATGCGGGCAGCTACACCACCTGCGAGCGCGGCAACGAGGCCAGTTGGCAGCCCGACTGGGTGCTGCGTGCAGGCACGATTCACCTGGACAACCAAGAGCAGGTGGGTACGGCACAGAACGCCGTGCTGGAGTTCAAGGGCGTGCCGTTGCTGCCCATCCCCTCCATCACCTTTCCGCTGTCGGACAAGCGCAAGTCCGGTCTGCTGCCCCCCACCATCGGGCTGGACAGCCGCGACGGCCCGGCCTACCTGCAGCCTTATTACTGGAACATCGCGCCCAATCGCGATGCCACGCTGCGGGCGGCGCTGATGACCAAGCGCGGGGCCAACCTGGGCGGCGAATTCCGCTACCTGGAGCCTGATTACCGCGGGCAGATCAGCGGTGACGTGATGCCTTCTGACCGGCTGCGCGACCGCACGCGCTGGAGCGTTTCGGCTCAGCACCAGGGCGCGATGGACACCGACTTCGGCGGGCTGGGCCTGAACCTGAACGTCAACCGTGTGAGTGACGACAACTACTGGCGAGACTTTAGCCGCGCTGCGGAGGCCCTGCGCCAGCGGCTGCTTCCGTCGGACGCGATCCTCTCGTGGGGCGCCAGCGACATGTCGGCCACGGTGCGCACGCTCAAGTGGCAAACCCTGCAAGACGTGAGCGCGCCCATCGTGCCGCCATACGACCGGCTGCCGCAGTTGCAGTGGCGCTATGCGCCTTCACAGCTGGGCGGCGGTTTCGATGCCAGTGTGGAGCTGGACACCACGCGCTTTCAGGCTGCGCGCCAGCTCACCGGCCAGCCCAATGCCAACCGCAGCTATGCCATGGCCCAGGTCAGCCGCCCCTTTCTGTCGCCCGGCGGATTTGTCACACCCCGGCTGCAGTTGCATGCCACGCAATACCAGTTCGACACGCCACTGGGCAACGGCGATCGCTCGGCTGCCCGCGCACTGCCCACCTTCAGCCTGGACAGCGGGCTGGTGTTCGAGCGCGACGCCAGCTACTTTGGCCGCGCCTTGGTGCAGACGCTGGAGCCGCGGGCCTTCTACACCTACACGCCCTTTAGCGACCAGAGCCGCCTGCCCGTGTACGACACGGCCGCCAACGATTTCAATTTCGCCACCATCTACACCGAGAACGCCTATGGCGGTAACGACCGTCTGGCCGACAACAACCTGCTCACGCTGGGCGTGTCCACGCGGCTGTTCGATCCCGCCACCGGCGCGCAAGCCGCGCGCTTTGGCGTGGCGCAGCGCCTGCGCTTTACCGACCAGCGGGTGGTTCTGCCCGGGGCGTCCCCGGTGAGCGAGCGCCTGTCGGACCTGCTGCTGGGCGCCGCCATCTCCTGGACGCCGCAGTGGGGCTTTGACTCCACGGTGCAGTACAACCCCAAGACGGGCCGCTCCATCCGCTCGACCATCGGCGCGCGCTACACCCCCGGCAGTTTTCGCACCATCAGCGCGGCCTATCGCCTGCAACGCGGCACCAGCGAGCAGATCGATATCGGCTGGCAATGGCCGCTGAGCGCGCTGTGGGGCGGCGACAAAGGCTCAGCCGAGGCCCGACCCGGCCAGGGTCAGGGCAGTGGCCGCTGGTACAGCGTGGGCCGCCTGGACTACAGCCTGCAGGACCGCAAGCTGGTGAACACCATCGTCGGCTTTGAGTACGACAGCTGCTGCTGGATCGGCCGCGTGGTGCTCGAGCGGCTGCAAAGCAGCGTAACCACCTCCAACACGCGGTTGCTGTTCCAGATCGAGTTTGTCGGCTTCTCGCGCCTGAGCCTGGGGGCCAGCCCGCTGGAGACGCTCAAGCAGCACGTGCCGAACTACCAGTACCTGCGCCAGCAGGCACCGGCGCCCAGCCGGTTCTCCAACTACGACTAGGGCCCGTCAACGTGCCCTGCAAGCCCTTTGATCAGCCCTTGATTCCGCCGGAAACGTTTGACGGCCTCCTATGTCACACACCATGATGAAACACCGCGCATTTGCCCTCGCCTTGTGGGCCACCCTGGCTGCTGTCGCCGTTGCGCAGGGCGCGGCCGCGCAGGGGCTTCGTCCGTCGACCTCGCCCTCCGGTGCCGGGTTGTCCCGGCCTGCGCCGGGCCCGGCGGTCACCGTGCCTGCGGCCAACGCGCCGGTTTCCACAGCCCCTCGGGAGGCCGATTTCATCGTGGCTGTGGTCAATTCCGAGCCCATCACCAACAACGAAGTGCGCTTGCGCGTGGCGCGCGCCCAGGCGCAACTGGCCCAGCAGGGGGGAGCCATGCCACCCGGTGACCTGCTGGCCCGCGAGGTGCTGGAGCGGCTCATCCTGGAGCGCGCGCAGTTGCAGCTGGCGCGCGAGACCGGGATCAAGGCGGATGATTTCGCCGTCACGCAGGCCGAGCAACAGGTGGCCAAGCAAAACGGCATGTCGGTGGACGATATTTACCGCCGCCTGGCCCGCGACGGCATCAGCAAGGACCTTTTTCGCGAAGAGCTGCGCAACCAGTTGCTGCAGCAAAAGCTGCGCGAGCGCGAAGTCGAGTCGCGCTTGAAGGTCTCCGACCAGGATATCGACCAGTTCCTGCGCGATCAGGACAAGGGCACCGATGTGTCGGCCATGGAAATCAACCTCGGCCATGTGCTGGTGCTGGTGCCGGAAAACGCCTCGCCCGCAGTGGTGGCCGAGCGCCAGGCCAAGGCGCAGCGCGCCGCTGACAAGGCGCGCAGTGGTGAAGAATTTGCCGCCGTGGCGCGTGAATTCTCGGATGCGCCCGAAGCCCAGCGCGCGGGCGGTCTGCTGGGCCTGCGCCCGGCCGATCGGTACCCCGAACTTTTTGTTGCGTCCACCCTGGGCCAGCCGGTGGGCAGCATCGTCGGCCCGGTGCGTTCGCCAGCCGGTTTTCATGTGCTCAAGGTGGTCGAGCGGGTCACTGCGGGCCTGCCCAGCACGGTGGTGCAAAGCAATGCCCGCCACATCCTGCTGCGCACGGGCCCACAGTTGTCTGAAACGGCGGCGGCCGCGCGCCTGGCCGACTATCGCCGCCGCATCCTGGCGGGTCAGGCCGACTTTGCGGCCCTGGCGCGCGAGCATTCGCAGGACGGCAGCGCCAAGGACGGCGGCAACCTCGGCTGGGCCAACCCCGGCCGTTATGTTCCCGAGTTCGAGCAGGCCTTGGATGACTTGAAGCCCGGCGAGATCAGCCAGCCCCTGGCCTCGCGTTTCGGCGTGCACCTCATCCAGTTGCTGGAGCGGCGCGAGGCCAAGCTCACACAGCGCGAACAGCGCGAGCTGGTGCGCAGTGCCGTGCGCGACAAGAAACTCGACGAGGCCTATGCCACCTGGGCGCAGGAAGTGCGTGGTCGCGCCTACGTCGAATATCGCGACCCGCCGCAGTGAAGATGGCGCCCATCCCCCTGAGGTGCTGCGCACCTTCCCCCTTGTTTCGTATCGCTGCGCGAATCGGGACGGGGGGTGCCGCCAGCGCGGCCCGTGCGCGGCGGCCACGGGCATGGATGGCGTCCCGTGGATAGCTCGCATGCCGCCTCTCGGCACATCGAACCCACCAGCGAGCCCATGGCATGAAACACATACCCCGCAAGCGCTTCGGCCAGCATTTCCTGTCGGACCACGCCATCATCGACGGCATCGTCGATGCCATTGACCCACGCCCCGGTCAGCCCATGGTCGAGATCGGGCCCGGCCTGGCGGCGCTCACCCAGCCGCTGGTCGAGCGCTTGGGGCGCCTCACGGTCATTGAACTTGATCGCGACCTGGCCTTGCGGCTTCGGCTGCACGGTCAGCTGGATGTCATCGAGTCGGACGTGCTGAAGGTTGACTTCACCGCGCTGGCGCAAACCCTGCGCGACAAGGCGGGCCAGTCCGGCCTGAAGCTGCGCGTGGTGGGCAACCTGCCCTACAACATCTCCACGCCCATCCTTTTTCACCTTCTCGACCATGTGACGGTGGTCCAAGACCAGCACTTCATGCTGCAAAAGGAAGTGATCGACCGCATGGTTGCCAGCCCCGCCACGGCTGACTACGGCCGCCTGTCGGTGATGCTGCAGTGGCGCTATGCCATGGAGAACGTGCTGTTCGTGCCGCCCGAGAGCTTTGACCCGCCCCCCCGCGTGGACAGCGCCGTGGTGCGCATGGTGCCCCGCGCCGAACCGGCCCCGGTATCGGTGCCGCTGCTGCAAGAACTGGTGCAGGTGGCCTTCAGCCAGCGCCGCAAGCTGCTGCGCCACACCCTGGGCCGCTGGCTGGAGGCGCGTGGCTTTGCCGGCGAATTCAACACCCAGCGCCGCGCCGAAGAGGTGCCCGTGACCGAATACATCGCCCTGGCGCAGGCGTGCGGCTGAGCTGGTGGGGAGTGAGTGTGGGGAGCATGCTCGGGCGCCGAGCGCCGAGCGCCGAAACCCGACGGACGCAACGGCCATGCGGACGCTCATCGTGCGGGGCAGATCAGGCTTCAGCACAAAGCCAGGAGACAACCCCGCCAACCAGATGGTTTGCTATTTATTCAAGAGCATTCAGGTCAATCAAATCAAGCGCTAGCACCCGATTTCGCCCTAAACCTCTGCAACTGGCACGCCCCAAGGCCAGAGACACCGCGCAAGGGCCGCCCCGCCGCGCTGGTGTCGTCCCCCTTCCCGGAGCGCGAAGCGCGCAGAGAGAAGGGGGAAGGGGGAAGGCGCAAAGCGCCTCAGGGGGATGCCCCCTGATTCAAGCGGCGCTCAGCCAGTAACTGGCATTGAAAGGGCTGCTCATGCGCAGCGCCATCGGAGAGACATCGACCAGTTTGTCGGTCGGCATCTTTTCGGCGGCGTCTTCTGTCTGGATCGCGATACCTTCGACATTGCTGCTGGTGCTGCTGGTGCCGGTAGGAGCCTCGTTCGCCCGTTCTGCTTGGCTGGTGGATGCAGAACGGGCTACAGAAAAGAATAGAAACACCGGAACGGTATCTTGCGGTCGCCCCAGTAGTCTGCCGCATCACGGAAGATGTCGAGCAACTGCTCGCGCGCTTCCTTGTCGAACTTGCCCGTGGCGGGAATGTGTTCGAGCACCACGATAAACCCGGGCTGCGGCCCCGATTTGTGCAGCGGGTCGGTCATGCAGTCGTACAGCGCGTCAAAGTTCTTGCCGAAGTGCGACGGGAAGGTGAACTGTGCCGCGATCAGGTCCAGCACATCCTGCTTGGACTGTGCGTGGGCCAGATTGGCATACAGGAAGTGTTGGCCCATGGCGGTCGCTGCATCCTGCAGGTCCTGCACGCGGAATGCGCGAATGGACTGCACGATGTTCGTGCGAACGCCGCGCAGCGGCGTTTCCTGGTCTTTACTACGAAGTGGCGTCTGCATCTCCGCTGCTCTTTCTAAGTTAAATCCACAAATCTCGGGTTTTCAGGACACTTCGCAGGCTGGCCTTGGTCGGCCTGCGGGTGGGGCATTCATTCATCGGTTGCAGCTTGGGCGACCCAGGCGATCTGGATCGGCCTGCGCCGCCGTGGGAATCATTGGACGATCTCGCGAAAACTGGCGTAGTGATCACTCGTGTAGTAGCAGACATCCGGCGTCCGGGGCTTGCCACCACACACAATGCGCCGGGCTCCCCGGTTGCGCGCTCCTGGTGTTTTGACGGTGTATTCGCGGTAGTAGCCCCGCTGCTTGCCGGGCAACAACCGCTCGCGATTGCCGAAAACCGTGCCATCCTTCTCGTAAGGGAAGGGACCGCCCTCATGGATCAGCGCGTAGGTTGCCCGCCCCTGGGGCGGCAACTCGGCCAATGTGATGGGGGGAACGGAACCTTCGCCAGACGGGTTTTGTCGGGCCTGCACCGCGCCTTGCGACAGCGCGATTGCAACACCCAGCACACACAAAACCCCTGCCCTGCGCGCCCGGGTGGCCATAGCCTTCAGCATCAACGAACCTTTCAGAAACTACGGGTTAACCCGAAATTTCGAGCCGCTAGTGTCGCTCAACACCCCCCAAAAAGCAAGCGTTTGCTCACGGATTGGGCAGACGCTGACGGGGGTCCAAGGGCTCTAAGTTAGCGCTTGCTTTCTTTAGAGGGCTTATCTGGAGACGTTTGCATCAGCCACCGTGAGCGCGGTCATATTCACAATACGACGCACCGTGGCGCTGGGGGTAAGAATGTGAACCGGCTTGGCGGCACCGAGCAGCACCGGGCCGATGGCAATGCCGCCACCGGCGGCCGTTTTGAGCAGGTTGTATGCGATGTTGGCCGCGTCGATGTTGGGGAACACCAGCAGGTTCGCATCGCCGGTCAGTTCGCTGGAGGGCATGATGGCGGCGCGGGCCTTGCCGTCCAGGGCGACATCGCCGTGCATTTCGCCGTCCACTTCAAGCCACGGGGCTTGCTCGCGCAGCAGCTCCAGCGTCTGGCGCATCTTGACGGCGCTGGCGTTGTTGCTGGTGCCAAAGTTCGAATGCGACAGCAGCGCGGCCTTGGGTTTGATGCCAAAGCGCATCATTTCCTCGGCGGCCAGGGCCGTGATCTCGGCCAGCTCCTGCGGGCTGGGGTCGTAGTTGACGTGCGTGTCCACCAGGAACACCTGGCGCCCGGGCAGCAACAGGCCGTTCATGCAGGCATAGACCGGCACGTCCTGCGCGGTGCTGGTGGCGCCGCCGGCGTGCTTGCCAATGACCTGGTCGATGTACATCAGGTGGTTGGCCGTGGTGCCCCAGGTGCCGCAGATCAGCCCGTCCACCTCACCCTTGTGCAGCATCATGGCCCCGATCAGCGTGAGGCGGCGGCGCATCTCGATCTTGGCGACCTGCTGGGTGATGCCCTTGCGCTCGGTCATGCGGTGGTAGGTCTGCCAGAAGTCGTTGTAGCGGTGGTCGAAATCGGTGTTGACCACGTCGTAGTCCACGCCCTCCTTCAGGCGCAGGCCGAATTTTTCGATGCGCTGGGCGATGATGGCCGGACGCCCGATGAGCGTAGGGCGGGCCACGCGCTCGTCCACCACAATCTGTGCGGCCCGCAGCACGCGTTCTTCTTCCCCTTCGGCGTAGGCGACACGCTTTTTGGTGGCACTGCGCGCCGCATCAAAGATGGGCTTCATCGTCGTGCCCGATGCGTACACAAAGGTCTGCAGGCGGTCGCGATAGGCGTCCATGTCGGCGATGGGGCGCTGTGCCACGCCGCTGTCCATGGCGGCCTGGGCAACGGCTGGCGCGATCTTGATCATCAGCCGTGGATCGAACGGCTTGGGGATCAGGTACTCGGGGCCGAACGTCAGCTTCTCGCCCACATAGGCCGCGGCCACCACTTCGCTTTGCTCGGCCTGGGCGAGTTCGGCGATGGCGTGCACGGCCGCAATCTCCATTTCATCGGTGATGGTGGTTGCACCGCAATCGAGCGCGCCGCGGAAGATGTACGGAAAGCACAGAACGTTGTTGACCTGGTTGGGGTAATCCGACCGCCCCGTGGCCATGATGATGTCGCTGCGCACGCTGTGCGCCAGCTCGGGCGTGATCTCGGGATTGGGGTTGGCCAGGGCGAAGATCACCGGGCGCTCGGCCATGGTGGCCACCACCTCGGGCTTGAGCACGTTGCCGGCCGACAGGCCCAGGAACACGTCGGCGCCAACCATTACCTCGGCCAGCTTTCGGGCGTCGGTTTTTTGCATGAACTGGCGCTTGTCGTCATCCATCAGTTCTTCGCGACCCTCGTAGACCACGCCGGCCAGGTCGGTCACAAACACGTTCTTGCGCTGCACGCCCACCTTGAGCAGCAGGTTCAGGCAGGCCAGCGCTGCGGCACCCGCACCGCTGGTGACCAGTTTGACGTCTTCAATCTTTTTGTTGGCCACCATGAGCGCATTCACGATGGCCGCCGCCACCGTGATGGCCGTGCCGTGCTGGTCGTCATGAAAGAC
Source organism: Acidovorax sp. (assembly GCF_046341535.1). Taxonomy (GTDB): domain Bacteria; phylum Pseudomonadota; class Gammaproteobacteria; order Burkholderiales; family Burkholderiaceae_C; genus Acidovorax. The sequence goes on from NZ_JBKDRI010000174.1 coordinate 13,629, forward strand.
CGGAATCTTCATGCGCTTGCGCAGCTCGCGCTCCACGTAGAAGCAGTCGGGGGCCTTGATGTCTTCCAGGTTCACCGCGCCGAAGGTGGGCTCCAGCGCCGCAATCACCTCCACCAGCTTGGCGGGGTCTTTCTCGTCGATCTCGATGTCAAACACATCGACACCGGCAAACTTTTTGAAGAGCACGGCTTTGCCCTCCATCACCGGCTTGGAGGCCAGCGCGCCGATGTCGCCCAGGCCCAGCACCGCCGTGCCGTTGGTGATCACGGCCACCAGGTTGCCGCGCGAGGTGTAGCGAAACGCGTTGGCCGGGTCTTTGACGATTTCCTCGCAGGGGGCCGCCACGCCAGGCGAGTAGGCCAGCGCCAGGTCGTGCTGGTTGATCATCTGCTTGGTGGGCGCAATCGACAGCTTGCCGGGCTTGGGAAACTCGTGGTACTCGAGAGCGGCGCGGCGCAGCTGGGCGCGCTTGTCGGAGTCATTGTTATTGTTCTGGGCCGGGGTGTTCTCGGGCATTCAGTGTCTCCAACTCATGGTGATGCGCCACCGTGCGCAACGGCGGCGTGCGGCTGTCAGCGTTTGTAAGGGTGTGCGATTGTAGGGTGGCGCGCGTGAAAACCCTAGTACGCGAATCTGCTTACTCAGGGCTGCTATGACCTTATGCACACCCATCATGGCGCGCGTGCCGGTGGGCAGGCGGCTGCGCTGTGGCGCTGGCGGCGCGGTCGCCCCGGCGCAAACGCTCCAGCGCCGCCGGGGGCGCTATCAGGCGGTTTCGTGCAGCGCGTCGCCCAGGGCGCTGACCAGGCGGTCCACCTCGGCCTGGGTGCTGATGAAAGGCGGGGCCAGCTGGATGGTGTCGCCGCCGTAGCGCACGTAAAAGCCCTTCTTCCAGCAGTTCATGGCGATTTCGAAGGGGCGCCGGGCTGGCTCGCCGGGCACCTGGGCGATCGTGAAGCCCGCAGCCAGGCCAAAGTTGCGAATGTCGGCCACATGCCTGGCCCCCTTGAGGCCATGCACCGCCTGCTCAAAGTAGGGGGCCAGCGCCTTCACGCGGCCGATCATGTCTTCGTTTTGCAAAATGTCCAGCGCCGCCAGGCCCGCCGCGCATGCCACCGGGTGGGCCGAGTAGGTGTAGCCGTGCGGGAATTCAAGCATGTACTCGGGGCCGCCCGCCGCCATGAAGGTGTTGTAGATTTCCCCGGTGGCCACCACGCCGCCCAGCGGCTGCGCGCCGTTGGTGACCTGCTTGGCAAAGTTCAGAATGTCGGGCGTCACACCAAAGGCCTCGGCGCCCGTCCAAGCGCCGCTGCGGCCAAAACCGCTGATCACCTCGTCAAAAATCAGCAAAATGTTGTTTTGTGTGCAGATCTCGCGCAGGCGCTGCAGGTAGCCCACGGGTGGGATCACCACACCGGCGGAGCCCGAGAACGGCTCGACGATCACCGCCGCGATGTTGGACGCATCGTGCAGTGCAATCACCTCCAGCAGTCGATCGGCCAGCTCTTTGCCCGTGGGCGGCATGCCTTTGTGGAAGGAGCCTGCGGGCGGCTGGGTGTGGGGCAGGTGGTCGGCCTCGATGCCCTGACCAAACAGCTTGCGGTTGGCCACAATGCCGCCCACCGAAATGCCGCCAAAGTTCACGCCGTGGTAGCCCTTTTCGCGGCCGATCAGGCGCGTCTTGCTCGCTTGCCCCTTGGCGCGCCAGTAGGCGCGCGCCATCTTGAGCGAGGTGTCGGCCGATTCAGATCCGGAACCCGTGAAGAACACATAGGCCAGCCCCTGGGGCATCAGGTCCTTGATGCGGTTGGCCAGCTCGAACGACAGCGGGTGGCCGAACTGGAAACCTGGCGAATAGTCCAGCTTCATGGCCTGCTTGCCAATGGCCTCGGCAATCTCGCGGCGGCCATGGCCCAGGCCCGCGCACCACAGGCCCGAGAGACCGTCAAAAATCTTGCGGCCTTCGGCGTCGGTGTAGTAGGCGCCGCTGCCCTCCACGATGATGCGCGGGTTGGCCTTGAACTGGCGGTTGCCGGTGTAGGGCATCCAGTGGGCTTCCAGCCACTCGGCGTCCATGCGGGGGGCCTCGGTGCCTGCGGCGGGTTGTTCGATATGGACGAAGCTCATGGGGTTCTCCAGGGCGAGGCAGTGGCCAAAAAAGCCGGGCAACCCCAGCAGACCGGGGCGCAAGACACTTCATTGTTGCGCCGGATGTTAATCTCTCAAATACTCCAATATCAATGTTTACTTGACGATTTATGCAAGTAAAAATGGCCCCACCCCCCTCCGCAGCGCCCGCACCGAAGCACCGCGCCATGCTCGGTCAGCTCAGCGACATGGACCTGCGCTTGCTGCAGGTGTTCAAAGCCGTGGCCGAATGCGGCGGCTTGTCGGCTGCCGAGCTGGAACTCAACATCGGCACCAGCACCGTCAGCCGCCACATGAAGGACCTGGAAACCCGCCTGGGCCTGACGCTATGCCGGCGCGGGCGGGCGGGGTTTGCGCTCACGCCTGAAGGCCAGCGGGTGTATGACGAAACCCTGCGCCTGCTGTCGGCGGTGGACAGTTTTCGCAGCGGCATCGACGACATCCACCAGCGCATGGGCGGGCGGCTGGATGTGGCGGTGTTTGACAAGACGGCCAGCAACCCGGCGGCGCATATCGGCGATGCGATTGCGCTTTTTGCCGCGCAGGCCCCCGAGGTGAGCCTGCAGATGCATGTGGCCAGCATCCCGGCCATCGAGCGCGGGCTGATCGACGGCAGCTTCCAGGTTGGCATCATCCCGGCGCACCGCAGCTCGCAGAGCCTGGTGTACGCCAACCTGTTCACCGAGACCATGCTGCTGTACTGCGGCGCGCGCCATCCGCTGTTTGGCACCGACCGCGCCCAGCTCACCTGGGATGCGCTGCGCGCCTACCAGTTTGCCGGGCTGGGCTACCACTCGCCCAACATGGAGCTCAGCCACAGCGCCCGCCTGCCGCGCAAGGCCACAGGGTTCGACCAGGAATCGATTGCCACGCTCATCCTGTCGGGCTGCTACCTGGGCTTTTTGCCCGACCACTATGCCGAGGGCTTTGAGCGCCAGGGCCTGATGCAAGCCGTGCATCCCGCGCAGTTTTTCTACCCCTGCCAGTTTGTAAGCGTGCTGCGCAAGTCGCCCCAGCCCACGCGGGCCGCCCTGGCCTTTGCGCAGTGCCTGGCGCGAGCGCATGGTGGGGGATGAGCGGCCTTGCCACCAGCGCCCGCCGGGCACAGAATGGTTGCACCCCCAGCTTTTCTGACGTGGAGGACTCCATGGCCAACAGCATCTCCTCAATCGGCGCATCCGGCATGCAGGCCGCCCAGATGCGGCTGGACGCATCGGCCAACAATGTGGCCAACGCCAATACCCCCGGCTACCGCCGCCTGGTGGTGTCGCAGGAGGCTGCGGTCGATGCCGCTGGCGTGCGCGCCACGGTGCAGCGCGAACAGGAGGCCCAGGGCGTGGCGCTGGAAAAAGAAGCCGTGGAGCAGATCGCCGCCACCTACGCGTTCAAGGCCAGCCTGCAGACCGTGCGCGCCCAGGACCAGATGATGGGCGCGTTGCTGGACGTCAAAGCCTGACCCGGGGCTGTGGCCAGTGGCCCCCGCGCTAAGGAACCTCTGCATAACTCCCTGCAGTCTGCGCGGGCCCGGGCCCGGGCAGTCCACGGCGTTGCTTTTCTTGCCAATAGCCAGGCTATTGGCTGCAAAAAGCGCCTTGTGGCCTATCCCGATCCGCACCAGCGCATCCTCGCGAGGGTTACGCAGAGCTTCCCTGAGGCGCAACGGGTTTGCTATCGTGCAGGCGGCGCAAGCGGTGGCATCCAAGGCGAACCGCCGACCGGCCTGAGCGCCCCGTGGGGTGCGCGCATCCCGAACATCCTGCTCCTGGCGACCTTTGTGCTGGCCCATCGCGACGCCCGGCCCGCTAAACCATATAAGTTGCAGGGTCTAAAGCCCCCGTTACTATGATGGTCGTTCACATTTCCTTACTCCCTTCACTCAAACGGAGCACACATGGCCCTCATGGACTTCATCAAGAAACAGTTCATAGACATCATCCAGTGGACGGAGGAGGGCGATGGCACGCTGGCCTGGCGTTTCCCGATGAGCGGGATGGAAATCCAGAACGGCGGCACGCTGGTGGTGCGCGAGTCGCAGATGGCCGTGTTCGTCAACGAAGGCCAGGTGGCCGACGTGTTTGGCCCCGGCACGCACAAGCTCACCACGCAGACGCTGCCGGTGCTCACGTACCTCAAGAACTGGGACAAGCTGTTTGAGTCCCCCTTCAAGAGCGACGTTTATTTCTTCAGCACGCGCCAGCAGATCGACCAGAAGTGGGGCACACCCCAGCCCATCACCATCCGCGACAAGGACTTTGGCGCGGTGCGGCTGCGCGCCTTTGGCAACTATGCCTTCCGCATTGCCGACCCCAAGCTCTTTCACACCGAAATCTCGGGTACCCGCGAGAGCTACCCGGTGGGCGACCTCGAAGGCCAGTTGCGTGGCCTGGTGCTGCAAAACATCAGCAACGCCATTGCGGGCAGCGGCCTGCCGTTTCTCGACCTTGCCGCCAACCAGGTGATGTTTGCCGACGCGCTGGCCAAGGAGCTTGCCCCTGCGTTCGCCAAGATCGGCCTGCAGCTGGAAGGCATGACGGTGCAAAACGTCTCGCTGCCCGAAGAGCTGCAAAAGATCATGGACCAGAAGATCGGCATGGGCATGGTCGGCAACGACATGGCCAAGTTCATGCAGTACCAGACGGCGCAGGCCATCCCCAAGTTTGCCGAGGGCAGCGCGGGCGGTGGCAGCGGCATTGCGGGCGACGCCATGGGCCTGGGCGCGGGCGTGGCGCTGGGCCAGGTGCTGGCGCAAAACCTGGCCCAGGGCCTGCAAACGCCGGTGGCCCCTGCCGCGGCTGCGGCCGCACAGGCCGCCGCAGCGCCGCTGGGTGTGAAGCCCGAGGAAGTGATGGCCACGCTGGAAAAGCTGGGCGATCTCAAGGCCAAGGGCATCCTCACGCAAGAGGAGTTCGACGCCAAGAAGTCCGAGCTGCTCAAGAAGCTGATCTGACGTTCACTATCAAAATAATAGCTGCCAGCGCCCGATAGACAAGCGCGACAGGCCATAAAGGTACCGAAACCGCCCGACGCGGCGCTCGGCAGCTGCCCCTGATGGCATCCGATTCCACCCAGCGTTACTACCGGGCGCCCTGCCCAGGCTGCGGCGCGCCTGTCGAGTTCAAGAGCGCGCAGTCCACCCACGCCGTGTGCGGCTACTGCCAGAGCACGGTGGTGCGCAACGGCGACGTGCTCACGCGCCTGGGCAAGATGGCCGAGCTGTTCGACGACCACAGCCCGCTGCAGCTGATGGCCAGCGGGCGCATCAACGAGGGCGGCCAGGACATCCCCTTCACCCTCATCGGCCGCCTGCAATACAAAAGCGATGCTGGCGTGTGGACCGAATGGGTCGCCTTCTTGCCAGACGGCACCATGGCCACGCTGGGCGAAGACAACGGCGCCTACGTCTTCACCCGGCCCATCGACCCCGGCCGCGAACTGCCCGAGGCTGCGCGCTTTCGGCTGGGTGCCACCACCGCCATCAACGGCAAACCCTACAGCGTGGCCGCCACGGGCCAGGCATCGCTGATCTCGGCGCAGGGAGAGCTTCCCAAGCTGCCACCGCTGGGCCACCCCTTTGACATGGTGGAGCTCAGGAGCAGCGACGGCGAAGTCCTCAGCATCGACTACAGCCGCCAGCCCCCGCAGGTCGAGCGCGGCAAAACCGTGCTGCTGGAAGACCTCAAGCTCCAGGGCCTCAAGGACGAATCGGCCAAGGAAGAAAAAGGCCGTCAGTTCAACTGCCCGCACTGCGGCGCGCCCGTGCAGGTGCAGCTGGCCACCACCAAAAGCATCACCTGCGGCTCGTGCGCCAGCATCATCGACCTGAGCAGCGGCGTAGGGGCCGAACTGCGCTCGGCCGAGCAGGACGAGCCCGTGCGCCCCATCATCCCGCTGGGCACCAAGGGCCAGCTTCAAGGCGTGCACTGGCAGGTGGTGGGCTTTCAGCACCGCATGGGCGTGGCCCCCGGCGACGACGAGCACTTTGGCTGGAGCGAGTACCTGCTCTACAACCAAAAGCGCGGCTTTGCCTTTTTGGTGGATTCGGAAGAAGGCTGGAGCATGGTGCGCCCCACCACCGGCGCGCCGCAGTTGTCATCCAATGGCCGCAGCGCCACGTACCTGGGCACCAAATACGAGCTCAAGTACAGCTACACGGCCGAGACCACCTACGTGCTGGGCGAGTTCTACTGGCAGGTGCACCGCGGCCAGAAAACCAGCAACCGCGACTTCGCCAGCAGCAAAGGCGTGCTCTCGCTGGAGCAAAGCCCCACCGAACTCACCTGGTCGGCCGGCGACAAGATCGCCAGCGACGCCGTGGTCAAAGCCTTCAACCTGCAGGACAAGCAAGACGTGCTGCAGCGCGACGACCCCGGCCCCTTTGTGGCCGCCAAGGGCATGGGCTGCGGCACCATCGTGCTGCTCGCGGTCATCATCCTCGTCCTGCTGGTCTTGCTCAGCCGCTGCTCGCGCTGCGACCCGCAGGTTGAAAATTGTTCGTCGTCGAGCTACCGCAGCTCCGGCGGCTCGTACGGCGGCTATTCATCGGGTGGCAGCCACAAGTGACATCAACCCCACCCCCCATTCACCGGAGAACAGCATGACCAAATTCGAATGGCTTCACCCCCTGTCCATCGGCGGCACGCTGATGTATGCCTTGATGGGCATCGTCATCTTCTGGGTTGCCTTCATCATCATCGACAAAATCACGCCGTACGACCTGTGGCGCGAAATTGTGGAAAAGCAAAACAAGGCCCTGGGCATGGTGGTGGCGGCGATGTGCCTGGGCATCAGCATCATCGTGGCGGCGGCAATACATTGACGTAGCGGGAGGGCGAGCGCCCACCCCGCACGGTTGCCTTTCATACGCTGGGTTGCGATCCGCTTTTATGAAAAACTAGATATTTCAATTTTCATAAGGCTAAGATTGGCGGCCTCTTGTAAAAATTGCACCTACCGTGACTTTTGCGCCCACATCCCATCGAGCCGGCCGCTACCTGCAACAGCTCACGGGATACAAGGCCTTTGTTCCGACCCCCCTCCCGCCCCATCCCGACATTGACTTCGACGGGGAGTTGCGCACCTTGTTGTCGCAGGCAGACCGGGATATCGCGCGGCTGGATGCCATTGCCGCCTTGTTGCCCAACCCCGACCTTTTCGTGGCCATGTATGTGCGCCACGAAGCGGTACTTTCCTCGCAGATCGAAGGCACGCAAAGCACGCTCGAAGACGTGCTCGCCTTTGAAGCGCATGCGTCGGCTGGTCACGACGGGCCCAAGGATGTCGAGGAAGTCGTGAACTACGTGCGGGCCATGAACCATGGCCTGACGCGGCTGACCGAGCTGCCGCTGTCGCTGCGCCTGCTGCGCGAGATCCACGGCAAGCTCATGCACGACGTGAGAGGGGGCGAAAAATCCCCCGGTGAATTCCGCACCTCGCAAAACTGGATCGGTGCCACCGGCAGCACCCTCGCCACGGCCTCGTTCGTGCCGCCCCCGCCGCATGAACTGATGAATGCCCTGGGCGCACTGGAAAACTTCCTGCACCAGGGCGAGACCACCGTGCCGCTGCTCATCCGCTGCGGACTGGCGCACGCGCAGTTCGAAACCATCCACCCGTTTCTCGACGGCAACGGCCGCGTGGGCCGGCTGCTGATCACCCTCATGCTGTGTGAAGAGCAAGCCCTTTCGCGACCGCTGCTGTACCTGTCGGTGTTCCTCAAGGCCCACCGCGCCGAGTATTACGACCGCCTGACTGCCATTCGCCAGCACGGGCATTGGGAGCCTTGGCTCAAGTTCTTCTTGCGTGGCGTCAGCCAAACGGCACGGGCCGCCACCCGCACGGCACACGACATCATGGGTATGCGCGAAGCGCACCGTACCGCACTCATCAAGAACCCCAAAGCCCTCAAGTTGCTCGACAGCCTGTTCCAGCAGCCCATGGTTTCGCCCAACCGCATCGCCGCCATCGTGGGCTGCACCCACCCCACTGCCGTCAAGCTGGCGCGCGACCTAGAGGCCCGGGGCTGGCTGCGCGAGGTCACAGGCTTTGAGCGCAACCGCCTGTACCGCTACCAGCCTTACCTGGACCTCTTTCACCGCGAAACGGTGGAAGCCGCGTTCGCGCCATCGGGCGCATAGCCGCGCCGCTCGCCAAGCCCTTTTCTCATTACCCCGCATGCCCACCCTTGACTGGCTCCACCGCGCCGCCGCCTTCTCCATTGCCGACCAGGTGCCCTACCGCCTGCTGGACACCGTGTCGCACCACGGCAGCAGCAGCCACAGCAATCCACGCAGCAACACCGACAACCTGCTCATCCACGGCGACAACCTGGAGGCCCTCAAGGCCCTGCTGCCCTTCTATCGCGGCCGCATCAAGTGCATCTTTATCGACCCGCCCTACAACACGCAAAGCGCGTTTGAGCACTACGACGACAAGCTCGAACACAGCCAGTGGCTCAGCATGATGCTGCCCCGGCTGGAACTGCTGCGGGATTTGCTCAGTGACGACGGCTCGATCTGGGTGACCATTGACGACAACGAGGCGCATTACCTCAAGGTGTTGATGGATGAGGTGTTTGGGCGGGGGAATTTTGTGGCGAACAACGTTTGGCAAAAACGTTACTCGCGCGAAAACCGTGAATCCATCGGGGATGTGCACGACCATTTACTGGTTTACGCGGTCAATCCTGTGAAGTTCAAGCAGATTCGAAATCGAATCCCCCTCGATGAACTGCAGGCCAAGATTTACAAAAACCCTGAGAACCCTGGTGAAACTGATCCGGCAAAGCGATGGCGTGGGTTGCCCATGACGGCGCAAGGCTATAGGCCTAACCAGATGTATGTGATCGTCGCGCCAAATGGCAAGGAACACGTCCCACCCCCCGGGCGTTGTTGGTCAACAGTGGAGCCCGAGTACCTTAAATTGCGCGAGTCGGGGCGAATCTACTGGGGAAAAGATGGCAACGCACAGCCAAGCGTGATTCGATTTTTGTCAGAAGTAGAAGGGCTGGTACCGTGGACTTGGTGGCCGCATGAAGAAGTGGGGCATACCGATGAAGCAAAAAAGGAAGCGAACGAGCTTTTTGGTGGCGATGTCAGCTTCGGCACCCCCAAACCCGAACGCCTGATCCAACGCATCCTCCACATTGCCACCAACCCCGGCGACCTCGTCCTCGACAGCTTTCTCGGCTCCGGCACCACCGCCGCCGTGGCCCACAAGATGGGCCGCCGTTGGATTGGCATCGAGATGGGCGAGCACGCCATCACCCACTGCCTGCCGCGCCTGCAAAAGGTGATCGATGGCGAGCAGGGCGGCATCAGCGCGGCGGTGGGGTGGCAGGGGGGCGGCGGCTTCCGCCTGGCGCGGCTGGGCGCGCCCGTGTTCGGGGCAGACGGCAGCATTGACCCCGGCGTGCGCTTTGCCACGCTGGCGGCCTACATCTGGCAGCAAGAAACGGCCACGGCGTGGGATGCGGGGCAGGGCACGCCCGGCACGCCGTATCTGGGCATGCACTCTGTTTTTGATAGCGGCTTGCGCTTGATGGACATGCGTCAGGTGGAAATTTCATCTGAAGCCGTGCCACCCGCGTCCCATCAGTCGCCCGCGCTGCCCGGGTCCGAATTGCCACAACCCGTTCGCCCTGAGCCTGTCGAAGGGCTGGTGGGCCACCGTGCCCCGGCTTCGACAGGCTCAGCCCGAACGGATGGGGTGGGGGATGTCGGTGGTGCCCCGGCTTCGACAGGCTCAGCCCGAACGGGTGGGGACGGGCGCATGGACAGCGATGCAGACGGGAGCGGGGCGGCCATAGCCACCCAGCCCCCAGCCCCCACCCTGCGCAGCCGCACGGCCTACTACCTGCTGTTCAACGGCATCCTGGGCGACAAGCGCCCGGCGGGTGGCAACGTGCTCACGCACGCGGTGCTGCAGTCGCTGCTGCAGTTGCACGCCGCCACGCCCCACCCCGACGCGCCGCTGGTGGTCTACGGCGAAGCCTGCCGCCTGGGCGCGGCCCGGCTGGCGCAGGCCCGCGTGGTGTTCAAGCACATTCCGTATGACGTGAAGGCGCGCTGAGTGATGACCTCGCCCACCCCCCTGACGGCCCGTGAACTGCAAGCCTGGCTGCGTGCGCGGTTTCCTAAGGAGGACGAGCGCTATGAGTGGAAGGAGTGGCGCAGCCTCAAGTCCAACGTCTCGGGCCGCAAGGGGGAGGATCTGGTGTCCTACGTGTCGGCCCTGGCCAATATGGACGGCGGCTGTATCGTCATCGGCGTGCAAGACCACACCCTGGCGGTGACGGGCATTCAGGATTTTGCGGACTACACGGTAGAGAACGTGGTGCACCGCGTGCTGGGCAAAACGCCGGGGCTGCCGTCGATGGGGCTGCGGGTGCAGGAGCTGCGCGCCAGCGACACGGGCGCGCTGGTGTGGCTGGTACATGTGCCGCGCCACGCCCCGCGCGAGCTGGTGCTGGCGCACGATCAAGCCTGGCAGCGCGATGGCGACAGTCTGACGACGCTGCGGGAAGACCGGCGCCTGGCCATCCTGACCGAGCTGATTGCCGGCCAAGACTGGAGTGCGCAGATTGTGGCCGGAGCCACGTTGGCCGATCTGGACCCGGCAGCCATTGTCAAGGCCCGTACCAAATACACCGAGAAGCACCAAAACGAGCGCTGGGCGGGTGAGATGGCGCACTGGAGCGTGGAGCAATTTCTGGCCAAAGCCAAGATGACGACGCATGGCCAGCTCAATCGCACAGCCTTGCTGTTGCTGGGCCGGGCCGAATGTGTGGATTGGCTGTCGCCCCAGCCTGCAGAAATACTCTGGAAGGTGCCCGCAGAACGCATTGCGCTGCCTTTTGGACCGCCGTTTGTGCTCACGACGACCGAAGTGGGCCAGCGCATACGCAACCCCAACATCAAGTTTTTTCCTGAAACCGAATTGCTTGCGGTGGAGTTGCCCCGCTACGACGCCCAGGTGGTGTTGGAGGGGCTGCACAACTGCATTGCCCACCAGGACTATGAGCAGGCTGGCCGTGTGGTGGCGGAGGAGTGGCAGGGCTATTTGCGCCTGACCAATCCGGGCGGGTTTGTGGACGGCCGCCCGGAAGACTATTTTGACGGTCGGCGCACGCCAGAGAAATATCGCAACCCCCGGCTTGTGGAAGCCATGCGTTTGATCGGGATGATCGATCGGGGGGGATTCGGCATTCGTGACATGGTGGCTGCCCAGCGCAAGCGCTATCTGCCCCTGCCTGACTACGAAGGCAGCAGCGCCAACCAGACCGTGTTCACCATCTACGGCCAGACTATCGACAAGAACTACAGCCAGTTGCTCATGGAGCGTTCCGACCTGCCGCTGGAACAAGTTATCTGGCTGGACCGGGTGCAGAAAAAACACCGCATTGCCGATGACCAGGCCGCTACGCTGCGTCGTGCCAAGCTGATTGAGGGGCGCAAACCCAACTTTTTTGTCTCTGCCCACGTAGCCGATGCGACCAACACCCGCACGCAATACACGCGCAACAAGGGGCTGACCGACCACTACTACAAGACGCTGATCCTGCAGCACATCCAGAAATTCCAATCGGCCTCTGCGGCAGAGTTGCGTGCACTGTTGCTCGACAAGCTGCCCGATTCGCTGTCGCCCCAGCAAAAGGTGGTGAAGATCAAAAACCTGCTGGCAGCCCTGCGCTCCACCGGTTTGGAGGGGGTCAGGATTGGCGTTGTTGGCACAGGGAAAAATGCGCGCTGGGAAGTTCGATAGACAGCCGATAGAAAACACTTGCCTTCGGATAGTGGGGCAAAAATTATCCGCATTTATCCGAAAGATCAACCGAAGAAGAAAATTTAAGCCATAAAAATCAATAACTTACTTCGGATAGCACCGCAAAATTTATCCCGAACATTACCCGCGCGCCCTTCTTGACCCACATGACCACCCTCACCCTCAAGTCCTACCAGCAGTCTGCCCTGGACGCCCTGGCCACCTATGCCCGCGCTGCGCGCATCCAGGGCCCGGCTGCTGCCTTTGCCCAGCACGCGGGCCGCGCCTACAACGCCGACGCCTTTGGCCCCGATGTGCCCTGTGTGTGCCTGCGCATTCCTACCGGTGGGGGCAAGACGGTGCTGGCCGCGCACGCGGTGCCGCTGCTGGCGGCACAGTGGCGCGGCACCGATGCGCCCGTGGCCGTGTGGCTGGTGCCCAGCGACACCATTCGCACCCAGACTTTGCGCGCGCTGCAAACCAGCGGTCACCCCTACCGCGAGGCGCTGGAGGCGGTGTATGGCCTGGGCCTGCGCGTGTGTTCGCTGGACGACGTGGCCCAGGTGCCCGCGCCGCAGTGGGGGCGGCAGGCGGTGGTGGTTGTGGTGGCTACCATCCAGAGCTTTCGCATTGACGACGCGGGGCAGCGCAATGTGTACAGCTTTACCGAGGCGTTTGAGCCGCACTTTAAATACGCGCTGGCCCAGGGCAAGGGCGCCGAGGGCGGGCGTGACCTGGCCTGCCTGCACGCGCTGCCCGATGCGGTGGTCACGCCCGAGGACGTGGCGCAAGACAGCACCGGCATCCTGGCCGGGTTTGTGGGCCAGCCGCGCTGGAGCCTGGCCAACTGGCTGGCGCTGCACCGCCCCATCGTCATCGTGGACGAGGCGCACAACACCAAGACGGACAAGAGCTTTACGGCGCTGCAGCGGCTGAACCCCTCGTGCATTCTGGAGCTGACGGCCACGCCCATCGAGGCGCGCACCAATGTGCTGTATCACGTCAGTGCGCAGGAGCTGGCGGCCGAGAACATGATCAAGCTGCCCATCGTGCTGGCCGAGCACCCCGAGGGCTGGCCCGCCGCCGTGTTTGGCGCAGTGCAGACGCAGCGCAAGCTCGAAGCCGAGGCACTGAAGGACGAGGCGGCAGGCCACGGCTATGTGCGGCCCATCGTGCTGTTCCAGGCGCACAACGAGGGGGACGAAATGCCGCCCGAGGCGCTGCGCAGCTATTTGGAGAAAGAACTTAAGCTGCCCAAAAATCAGGTGGCGGTGGCAACGGGAAAGACCTTCGAGTTGGATGACGTGGATTTGGGCGATCGCAACTGCCCGGTGCGCTTCATCATCACCGTGCAGGCACTGCGCGAGGGTTGGGACTGCCCTTTTGCCTACGTGCTGTGCAGCCTGCAAAAGCTGACCAGCGCCACGGCGGTAGAGCAGCTGCTGGGCCGCGTCCTGCGCATGCCGCATGCCAAGCGGCGCGGGCGCGAGGCGCTGAACCGGGCCTATGCCCATGTGTGCGCGGCAGAGTTTTCTGCCGCAGCCCACGCGCTGGCCGACCGGCTGATCCACCACATGGGTTTTGAGGCGCTGGATGTGGCGTCGATGATTGCCCAGCCCGCCACGCTGCCACTGTTTGGCGGCAATGAATTGGGGTCAAATCAGCCACCAGCGCTTATGCAGCAAGCGCCAATAGCTACAAATTTTGAAGCGCTGCAGGCCACGCCCGAGCTGCTGGCCCTGCCTGGTGTGCAGGTCAAAACCATTGCCGGGGCACCGCAGGTGGTGGTAGCCGGGCACATTGGGCAAGACACCGAGGCGCTAATGCTGGCCCAAGTGCGCGGCCCGAAGAAGCAGGAACAGTTGCGCGAGCAGGTGGCCCAGCACAACGCGCTGGTGGCTGCTCAGCTGTCGCCCGCATCACGCGGCGTGCCGTTTGCGCCGCTGCCCACGCTGGCCTACCGCGAAGACGCCCAGGCCCCGCTGTGGCCGCTGGAGCGCGAGGCCGTGCTCGAAGCGGTGGAGCTGGACTTGCTGAGCCCGCAGGCCGTGCAACTGCCCGGTTTTCATGTGGCGCAAGAGTCGGACGTGTTCGAGATCAGCCTGAACGCCGATGCCCGCGTCACGCTGCGCCGCACCGACGTGGACCAGATGGCCATGGACTACGGCAGCAGCTCCATCAGCGCCGACGACCTCGTGCGCTGGCTGGACCAGTCACTCTTCAAGCAACTGCACGAGCTGACACAAAGCCAGCGCCGGGCTTACTTGGCAGCGGTGGTGAACGACCAGCTGCACCGCTGCGGCGTGCCGCTGGTCCTGCTGGCGCAGGCGCGGTTTCAGCTGGCGCAAAGCATCACCACCCACTTTGGCGACCTGCGCGATGCCGCTGCCAAGCAGCAGTTTCGGCAACTGGTGCTGCAGGCGGGCAGCCAGGGCGCCTGGCTGGTGGAGCCCGACTGGTTGCACCCGCATGTGTTTGAACCTGGGCGCTACCCTGCGCCCGTGCTGTCGCGCTATGCGGGGCGCTACCAGTTCGGCAAGCACTACTTTCCGGTGCTGGCCGATTTGAAGGACGGCGGGGAGGAGTTTTTGTTCGCAAAGCTGATCGACGCGCACCCGCAGGTCAAGCACTGGGTGCGCAACCTGGACACCGCCCCCTGCGGCTTTGGTCTGCCCACATCGCGCGGGCGGTTTTACGCCGACTTTGTGGCCGAGCTGGTGGATGGCCGCGTGGCCTTGCTGGAGTACAAAGGCGCCCATCTGCTCAACGACCCGTATGAGATTGAGAAGAGCCAGGTCGGTGCGCTGTGGGGGCGCACCAGCGGCGGTCGAGCGGTGTTTGGCTGGCTGACCAAGCAGCACGATGGCAGAACGCTGGCGCAGCAACTGGACGCGGTGCTGGCATGACGCATCCGCAGCCTGATCTGCCGCAGGCGCAAGGCCCGTCCCCCGGCCCCCGCCCCATCGAAATCGCCCTGCTCTTCAGCGTCTTCGTGGTGGCCGCATGCGGGCTGCTGTACGAGCTGGCGGCAGGCGCGCTGGCGTCGTATGTGCTGGGCGATTCGGTGCTGCAGTTTTCCACCATCATCGGCACCTATCTGTTTGCCATGGGCGTGGGCTCGTGGCTGTCGCGTTACTTTGAGCGGCAGTTGCCCGCGCACTTTTTGCGCGTGGAGCTGATGGTGGCGCTGGTGGGCGGGCTGTTGCCGGCCACGCTGTTTCTGGCCAACGCATATGCGCCCGGGGCTTTCCGTCTGCTGCTGTACGGCATGGTGTTTGTAGTGGGCATGCTGGCGGGGCTGGAGATACCGCTAGTGATGCGCATCCTGAAGCGCAACGTGGCGCTGCGGGATCTGGTGTCGCAAGTGCTCACGTTCGACTACCTGGGCGCGCTGGCGGTGTCGCTGGCGTTTCCGCTGCTGCTGGTGCCGCACCTGGGGCTCATCCGCACGGGGCTGGTGTTTGGCGTGCTCAATGCCGCCGTGGCGCTGTGGGCGGTGTGGCTGTTTCGGCATGAGCTGCGGCGGCTGAAGGCGCATGTGGTGGCGTGCGTGATGGTGCTGGGCACCCTGCTGGGCGCGCTGGCCGGGGCCGACCACATCACCACCCTGGCCGAAGACAAGTTCTATCAGGACCGCATCATCTTCACCACCACTTCGCCCTACCAGCGCATCGTGGTCACGCAGGGGCGGGCCGGGCACCGGCTGTACCTCAATGGCAACCTGCAGTTTGCCCAGAGCGACGAGTACCGCTACCACGAGGCCCTGGTGCACCCCGCCATGGCCGCACACGGCGCGCCCAAACGCGTGGCGGTGCTGGGCGGCGGCGACGGCATGGCCGTGCGCGAGATCCTGAGGTACCCCTCGGTCGAATCGGTCACGCTGGTGGAGCTGGACCCGGCCATGACCCGCATCTTCAGCGAGCACCCCACCCTGGCCGCGCTCAACGGCCACGCGCTGCAAAACCCCAAGGTGAAAATCGTCAACACCGACGCGTTTGGCTGGCTGCAGCAGGCGCCAGTGAGCGCCGCCCGGCCGCCCGAAGGCGCGAAGGCCCCCCCTGGGGGCAGCGAACCCCGCGCCCCGGGCAGCGTGGGGGCAGCCGATGTTTTTGACGTGATCGTGGTCGATTTTCCAGACCCCACCAACTTCTCCATCGGCAAGCTCTACACCAACAGCTTTTATGCCTTGCTCGACCGCCGCCTGGCGGCCAGTGGCTACGCGGTGGTGCAGACCACATCACCCCTGGTGGCGCGCAAGAGCTACTGGACGGTGGCCGAAACCATCGAGTCGGTGGGCCTGTCCACAGCGCCCTACCACGCCCATGTGCCCAGCTTTGGCGAGTGGGGCTTCATCATCGCCAGCCACCGGCCCTGGCGTCTGCCCGATGCGCTGCCCGACGGACTGCGGTTTCTGACGCCCGACACGCTGCCGCTGCTGTTCGACTTTCCCCGCGACATGGCGCGGGTGCCCGCCGATGTGAACCGGCTGTCGAACCAGGCGCTGGTGCATACCTACGAACGCGAGTGGGGAAAACACTAGTGAACACCCGCCTGAGTCGCTGCACGCCTTCCCCCCTCTCTCGGCTCCGCCGGGAGGGCAGACGCCACCCGTGCGGTGGGGCGGCCCTTGCACGGTGGCCTGGCAAAGCCAGTTCCACGGGTGCGCTGGCATCGCAGCGTGCCGGTATCGACGCGCCTGTGCAGCACGCAGCCGCAAGTCAGGCGGCTCGCGGATCCAACACCGTTCACGCTGGGTTTTTGCGGCGGGGTGCACACCCCCATCCGTTCACGCTGAGCCTGTCGAAGCGCTGCGCCCGGCTTCGACAGGCTCAGCCCGAACGGGTGTTGGGATTCCCGCCTCTCTCGGCTCCGCCGGGAGGGCAGACGCCACCCGTGCGGCGGGGCGGCCCTCGCACGGTGGCCTGGCAAAGCCCGTTCCACGGGTGCGCTGGCATCGCAGCGTGCCGGTATCGACGAGCCTGCGCGGCACGCAGCCGCATGTCAGGCGGCTCGCAGATCCCCAACACCGTTCGCGCCGAGTTTCGTTGCCGCGCGGTACACCCCCCGTCCGTTCACGCTGAGCTTGTCGAAGCGCTGCGCCCGGCTTCGACAGGCTCAGCCCGAACGGGTGTTGGGGTTCCCGCCGCTCTCGGCTCCGCCGGGAGGGCAGACGCCACCCGTGCGGCGGGGCGGCCCTTGCACGGTGGCCTGGCAAAGCCAGTTCCACGGGTGCGCTGGCATCGCAGCGTGCGGTATCGACGAGCCTGCGCGGCACGCAGCCGCATGTCAGGCGGCTCGCAGATCCCCAACACCGTTCGCGCCGAGTTTTGTTGCGGCGCGGTACACCCCACGTCCGTTCACGCTGAGCTTGTCGAAGCGCTGCGCCCGGCTTCGACAGGCTCAGCCCGAACGGGTGTTGGGATTCCCGCCTCTCTCGGCTCCGCCGGGAGGGCAGACGCCACCCGTGCGGTGGGGCGGCCCTTGCACGGTGGCCTGGCAAAGCCAGTTCCACGGGCGCGCTGGCATCGCAGCGTGCGGTATCGACGAGCCTGCGCAGCACGCAGCCGCATGTCAGGCGGCTCGCAGATCCCCGACACCGTTCGCGCCGAGTTTTGTTGCGGCGCGGTACACCCCCCGTCCGTTCACGCTGAGCTTGTCGAAGCGCGGCTCCCGGCTTCGACAGGCTCAGCCCGAACGGGTGTTGGGATGATGGAGCGCGGGTCCTGACGATCGGCATCGACACATGCAGCGCCGCCACTTCCTCGCCACTGCTACCGCCTCGGCAGCTACTGCTGTGCTGCTGCCAGGGTGCGACGACGCGCCGCGAGCACTGCAAGGCGGCTTCACCGGCGTCAACATCGAGCGCGGCCACGCGCTGCGCGACATGCTCCAAAGCGGCACCCTCCCCGCGCCCGCCGAGGTGCGCCGCGCGCAGGTGGTCATCGCCGGGGGCGGGGTGGCCGGGCTGGCGGCAGCGCGGTCGCTGCGGCTGGCGGGGGTGAGCGACTTTGCCCTGCTGGAGCTGGAAGACACCGCCGGGGGCAACAGCCGTGGCGGCGCGGTGGGCGGCCTGCCGTGCCCGCTGGGCGCGCACTACCTGCCCGTACCCGGCGACGACGCCCGCGAGGTGCAGGATTTGCTGGAAGAGCTGGGCCTGCGCCAGCGCGTGGCCGGACGCTGGCAGTACGGCGGCGAGGACGGACGCCACCTGTGCCACAGCCCGCAGGAGCGCCTGTTTTTTCAGGGCGAATGGCACGAGGGCCTGCTGCCCGTGCATGGCGTGGGCGATGCCACGCTGGCCCAATACCGCCGCTTTGCACAGGCCGTGGATGCCCAAAGCCGCGCGGCACGCTTTGCCATGCCCACCCTCAAATTATGGGGTTCAAAACAGCCGCTTACGCCATCCCAGCAAGCACTTGATGCTATTACTTTTGCACAATGGCTGGCACAGCAAGGCCTGCATGATGCGCACCTGCGCTGGTACCTGGACTACTGCTGCCGCGACGACTATGGCGCAGGCACCCAACGCGTGTCGGCCTGGGCTGGCATCCACTACTTTGCCAGCCGCCACGGTTTTCATGCGCCCGGCGATGCGGTGGACGAAGCCCGCGAAAGCGTGCTCACCTGGCCTGAAGGTAACGGCTGGATCACCGCCCAACTGGCCGCCCCGCTGCGCGCCGCCGGGCAGCTACGCACCGGCACCAGCGTGCTGCGCATCACCGAAGGCCGCCATGGCGTTGAGGTGGACGCGCTCAACCACGCCAGCGGCAACGTGGAGCGCTGGCAGGCCCCGCGCTGCATCGTGGCCCTGCCGGTGGGGGTGGCCGCCCGCGTGGTGCAAAGCCCGCCCGCCTTCCTGACCGCCGCCGCAAGCCGCGTGCAGACCGCCCCCTGGCTGGTGGCCAACATGCACATCCATGCCCCGCTGACCGACCGCCCTGGTGCCGCCCCCGCCTGGGACAACGTGCTCTACGCCGACCCCACCGCAGGCGGCCTGGGCTACGTGGACGCAGGCCACCAGCGGCTGGACGTGCGCGCCACCCTGGCCGGGCCCACGGTGCTGAGCTACTACCAGGCCCTGGGCGATGTGCAGGATGGCCGCCAGCAATTGGCCACCCAGCCCTGGCAGCACTGGGCCGAATCCGCCCTGGCCGCCCTGGCCGTGCCCCACCCCGACCTGCGCGATCGCATCACCCGCATCGAAATCACCCGCTACGGCCACGCCATGGCCATCCCGGTCGTCGGAGCGCAAGCGTTTCTCAGCCAAATCGGCCTGGAGGGCCTGCACAGCGGGCGCAAAGTGCGATCCAACGGAGAGCGCGCCACCCCCATACCCACCCCCGCCACCGCGCGGCTGGCCTTTGCGCACAGCGACTGGTCAGGCTACTCGGTGTTTGAAGAAGCCTTCACCCGCGGCCACGGTGCGGGGCTGGCGGTGGTGTAGTCCAGGGCCGGGGCTGACCACCATGACGGTAGCGATCCATATCGACATCCCCCGGCAGGAGTTGCTGGTGCTGGATGGGGAGGCCGGAGAAACCCTGCTGGCCCGCTACCCCATCTCGACCGCCCTCAACGGCCCCGGCGAAACCCACGGCAGCGGCTGCACCCCGCGCGGCCTGCACCGCGTGCGCGCCAAGGTCGGCGCAGGCTGCCCGCCCGGCACGGTGCTGGTGGGCCGCCGCCCCACGGGCGAGATGTATTCGCCAGAATTAGCCACCACCCACCCGGGCCGCGACTGGATTCTGAGCCGAATCCTGTGGCTGACCGGCTGTGAGCCAGGCATCAACCGCGGCGGTGCAGTAGACACGCTGCGCCGCTACATCTACATCCACGGCTGCCCCGACGATTGCGCCATAGGCGTGCCGCTGTCGCATGGCTGCGTGCGCATGCGCAATGCGGACGTGGTGGCGTTGTTTGATGCGGTGAGCGTGGGCACCCGGGTGCAGATCGGGGCTTGACATACGGCACCTTGGCTTGCCTGGTGCGCAGGCTATGTAACTTTGCCGGATGCGCTCTCGCATTGGGTCCAGCAAGAGCGTGGATTGGGCAGCAGGAAGGGTAAGGTGGGCTCAGGGGTCTGTTTGGTTCCGGCTAAATGGATAGGAACATGGCAGACGAGCGAGCGTTGAGTAGCTTTCTTGATATAACGCGCACCGTAAGGGCGACAAGCGAAGTTCTACGTCCAGTTAAGCCTGCATCACCACAACATGGAGCGCGCATGATCGACCACACAGGTGTCATCGTTAGTAATTTCGCGTTAAGCAAAAAATTTTACCGTTTAGCCCTGCAGCCAATCGGGTACCACCTTGTGGCTGATATCCCTGCAAGCGTTACGGGGCATACGGACGTAGCAGGATTCGGCGAAAACGGAAAACCAGACTTCTGGATTAGTGCTGGCCAGCCCAACAGGCCAGCAATCCACGTAGCGTTCAGGGTCGATTCCAGGGAAAAAGTCGACTCTTTTTATTCCGAAGCAATTGCAGCAGGGGCTACTTGCAACGGCAAGCCAGGCCTTAGATCCCATTACCATCCGAACTACTACGGGGCCTTTGTCCTTGATCCAGATGGGCACAACATAGAAGCCGTATGTCATGCCCCCCAGTGACTTCTTCTCTCGCACTCTCACGTTCGCATCTGGCCAGCCTGTACTCGTCGTTTGTGGACTGCCCGACAACAGCAAGACCCTGATCGCTCGGGGGCCAGGGGGGCAACAAATGCGGTGGTGTAAACGGCATCTACAACGGGCTTGTCCATTTCTCGTGCCAGCATGGAATTTGCGAGACCGCGTCGCCACTGGTTGCAAGTGACGGCTTTCAGGCCAGACTGGACTGATACGCAGGCCCATGAAGTCCCGGGTGCGAACCTCGTACAAATAAGCTGGCAAGTCCATTCCATGATTGCACTGGCTTAGCCAGCTGCCGAACTGATCCGACGGGATGTCAAAGGCTACAACCGTGCTTCGCCGAATTCACCACGCAGCGATCATCTGTTCAGATTACAACGTCTCGAAGCACTTCTATGTCGAAGTGCTTGGCTTGAAGGTGCTGGCCGAGCACTACAGGCCAAGTCGCCAATCCTTCAAGCTTGACCTGGCGCTTGCAGGGGGAGAGCAGATCGAACTGTTCTCTTTTCCAAATGCACCAGCCAGGCCGTCCTATCCAGAAGCACGCGGTCTGCGCCACTTGGCATTTGAGGTCCAAGACGTCGTCGCGGCTAAAACACTACTCGAGCAGCGCGGAGTGCGCGTCGAAGATGTACGAATCGACGAGTACACCAACAAGCGGTTTGTATTTTTTGCAGACCCGGATGGCCTGCCCCTCGAACTGTACGAGGCAGGCATCGAAACGGCCGCCCCGCTTGCAACAACCGATAAATGAGGCGCTCTCATGGTCTTTTCAAACAGTGTTGTCCGATGGCAGAACTCGAGTGCCCAATGAGATGAAGAACGTCGGCCTGCTTTGGGCTGCTGCAAAGGCCGAGGTCAGGGGCGCACTAGCTAGCGCAACAGCGTTCCGAAAGGCTTGGAAGACGGTTACCCAGGCGGATCAGACATGACAAAAGGTGGGAAGATTGGGCGGCTGGCGGTGGTGTGTTTCGGCTGCCCGGTCGCTACAAAGACGCGACTTTTCATCCAGCAATCTGCGGGCAGCACACGCGCCCGCGCAGCAATAACGCAGGACAACTATGCAGCAGCATCTTCGCTGTGCCCTGGTCGGCATGCCAGGATCCGGCAAATCGACCGTCGGGCGACAGCTCGCGCACCGGTTGGGCGTCTCCTTCGTGGACCTGGACCACGAACTGGAGCGTCACCTGGGCACCAGCATCCGGCGGTTTTTTGAGACTGAAGGGGAGGCCCGTTTTCGGGATATCGAAGCGCAACTGCTGGCCGATGTGGCCCAGCAGCCGGGTGGCATGGTGCTCTCCACGGGTGGGGGCGCAGTGCTGCGGCCCGAAAACCGCGAGGTGCTTCGCCGCTTTGGCAACGTGCTGTACCTCAGTGCGTCACCCGAAGAGATCTACAAGCGCGTGCGCCGCGACCGCAACCGTCCGTTGCTGCAGGTGAGCAACCCCATGGAAAAGCTGCGCGAGCTGTATGCCGCACGCGACCCGCTGTACCGCGAGACGGCGCACTACGTGATCGAGACCGGGCGCCCCTCGGTGAGCACGCTGGTCCACATGATCATGATGCAGCTGGAGATGGCGGCTTCCGGCGGTGGCGATGGCATCACGGCGGGCGCGCAGGCCGCGGCCACACCACCCGGTTGAGCGCACACGTTCAGCGCCCAGCCGCAAAAACACCATCAACAACCCTGGTTGCGCTTGCCCATCACGCGCTAACAGCTATCACATTGATAGCGTCATAAGTTAGGTGCCAGCAAGCGGCTGAGCTCCTGCTCGTCCATCGCCCGGCGCTTTGCCAGGTCGTGCAGCTGGTCTTCGCCGATCTTGCCGACGTTGAAATACACCGCCTGCGGGTGGCCGATGTAAAAGCCACTCACGCTGGCTGCGGGCGTCATGGCCAGGCTTTCGGTCAGGCCCATGCCG
>NZ_JBKDRI010000175.1:0-24882 GCF_046341535.1 Acidovorax sp.
AGGGCATGATGAGCGTATATCTGGGGTGCCGGTCGGGTTTGTTGCGTTGAAATGGCCGGACTGGGGGTGAATATCGGGGTTTCTCTGCCCGGTTTCTGTGCGATTACGGAACCCGGGGGATTGGGGTCACGGATTCAGGTATGAGACGCCGGCCTGGTTGCCCCGCCTGTCAGCTTGGTTGGTCGTGCCCGCAATCCTCGCAGCGCGCACCGCAACGCTCTAGGCAAAGAGGCCGCACTTCTTGGTACGTGACAAACGCCTAGCCCACATAGGCCTTGTGGGGCGCGATGGTCTCCCTGACCATCGAACTACCCCGCGCTGGCGAGATCCAGCGATATCTCGAAGTTTTCTGATGCGATGGATTGAGTCTGCAAAGCAAGAAGCCCGAACCGTTGTCGGTTCGGGCTTCTTGCTTTGCAGAACCCGCTTGGCTTACCTTTTGGCCGGCGGCACATCCGTACAGCTGCCATGCGCAATCTCCGCCGCCATGCCGATGCTCTCGCCCAGCGTGGGGTGCGGGTGAATGGTCTTGCCGATGTCCACCGCGTCTGCGCCCATCTCAATCGCCAGGGCAATCTCACCAATCATGTCGCCCGCGTGGGTGCCGACCATGCCGCCGCCCAGGATCTTTCCGTGGCCATGGGCCTCGGGTGAATCGTCGAACAGCAGTTTGGTGACGCCTTCGTCGCGGCCGTTGGCGATGGCGCGGCCGGAGGCCGTCCAGGGGAACAGGCCTTTCTTGACCTTGATGCCTTGGGCCTTGGCCTGGTCTTCGGTCAGGCCTACCCAGGCCACTTCGGGGTCGGTGTAGGCCACGCTGGGGATGACGCGGGCGTTGAACGCGGCAGCAGCCAATTCCTTGTTGCCTTGCAGTTCACCGGCAATCACTTCTGCGGCCACGTGCGCTTCATGCACTGCCTTGTGCGCCAGCATGGGCTGGCCCACGATGTCGCCGATGGCAAAGATGTGCGGCACGTTGGTGCGCATTTGAATATCGACGTTGATGAAGCCACGGTCGGTGACGGCCACTCCCGCCTTTTCTGCGGCAATCTTCTTGCCGTTGGGCGTGCGGCCTACGGCTTGCAATACCAGGTCGTACACCTGCGGTGCGGGGGCGGTGCCGCCCTCTTCTGCCGGTGCAAACGTGACCTCGATGCCTTCCGGCGTGGCCTTGGCCCCGACCGTCTTGGTCTTGAGCATGATGTTGTCAAAGCGCTTGGCATTCATCTTTTGCCAGATCTTGACCAGGTCGCGGTCGGCGCCCTGCATCAGGCCGTCCATCATCTCGACCACGTCCAGGCGCGCGCCCAGGGTGCTGTAGACGGTGCCCATTTCCAGGCCGATGATGCCGCCACCCAGAATGAGCATGCGCTTGGGCACTTCTTTCAGGGCCAGGGCGCCGGTGGAATCGACCACGCGCGGGTCGTCGGGCATGAAGGGCAGGCGCACGGCCTGGCTTCCGGCGGCGATGATGGCGCGCTTGAAGGCGATGACCTTTTTGCTGCCCGTCTTGGCCTGGCCGGTGCCGGTGGTTTCTTCCACCTCCAGGTGGTTGGCGCCGACGAACGCACCGTAGCCGCGCACGGTTGTGACCTTGCGCATTTTGGCCATGGCCGCCAGGCCGCCGGTCAGTTTGCCGATGACTTTTTCTTTGTGGCCGCGCAGCTTGTCGATGTTGACCGCCGGTGCGCCAAAGTCCACGCCCAAATCAGCCATGTGGCTGACTTCGTCCATGACGGCAGCCACGTGCAGCAGCGCCTTGGACGGGATGCAGCCCACGTTCAGGCACACGCCGCCCAGGGTGGCGTAGCGCTCAACCATGACGACTTTCAGGCCCAGGTCGGCTGCGCGGAATGCGGCGCTGTAGCCACCGGGGCCGCCGCCGAGCACGAGCACGTCGCAATCCAGATCAGCAGACCCTGCGTAGCTGGACGCTACCAAATTAATAGCTGTTTGGGCTTGCGGGGCAGGCGCGGGAGCCTTTTTTTCTTCTGAAACTGCAGGCGCTGGAGCCGCAGCGGGCGCTGGAGTGGCTGCGCCCGCGCCCTGCACTTCCAGCGTCAGCACTACCGAGCCTTCGGCGACTTTGTCGCCCAGCTTGACTTTGAGCTCCTTGACCACGCCAGCATGGCTGGACGGGATCTCCATGGATGCCTTGTCGGACTCCACAGTGATGAGGCTTTGCTCAGCCTTGATGGTATCGCCGGGTTTGACCAGCACTTCGATGATGGCCACTTCGGCGAAGTCGCCAATGTCGGGCACCTTGATGTCGATGATTGCCATGTGCAATGCCCTTTCGTTACATCACGATGCGGCGGAAGTCCGCCAGCAGCGAGGCAAAGTACACGTTGAAACGTGCGGCAGCAGCACCGTCGATCACGCGGTGGTCCCAGCTCAGGCTCAGGGGCAGCATCAGACGGGGCGCAAACTGCTTGCCGTCCCACTTGGGTTCGATGCTGCTCTTGCACACGCCCATGATGGCAACCTCAGGCGCGTTGATGATGGGCGCGAAGTAACGCCCACCAATGCCGCCCAGCGAGCTGATAGAGAAGCAGCCGCCGGTCATGTCGGCCGGGCCCAGCTTGCCGTCGCGCGCCTTCTTGGCCAGCTCGCCCATCTCTTGGCTGATCTGCACGATACCCTTCTTGTCCGCATCACGGATGACGGGCACGACCAGGCCGTTGGGCGTGTCGGCCGCAAAACCGATGTGGAAGTAGTTCTTCATCACCAGCTGGTCGCCGTCAAGCGAGCTGTTGAACTCGGGGAACTTCTTTAGCGCAGCCACGGCGGCCTTGATCATGAAAGCGAGCATGGTGACCTTGACGCCACTCTTTTCGTTCTCTTTGTTGAACTGCACGCGGAAGGCTTCCAGGTCGGTGATATCCGCGTCGTCGTGGTTGGTGACGTGCGGGATGACAACCCAGTTGCGGTGCAGGTTGGCGCCGCTGATCTTCTTGATGCGGCCGAGGTCCTTGCGCTCCACCGGGCCAAACTTGGCAAAGTCCACCTTGGGCCAGGGCAGCAGGTCCAGGCCGATGCCAGAGCCGCCCGCGGCGGTCGCAGCGGGAGCCTTGGCGGCGATGGCGCGGGTTTGGGCGGCACCGCTCATCACCTGTTTGGTGAAGGCCTGGATGTCGTCCTGCGTGATGCGGCCCTTGGGGCCGGAGCCCTTGACCTCGTCCAGCGGCACACCGAGTTCGCGGGCGAACTTGCGCACGGAGGGGCTGGCGTGTGGCAGGCCGACCGTGGGCGCGCCGGGCTGGTGCGCGGGTGCTGCAGGCACAACCGCAGCCGGTGTCGCTGCCGGGGCAACAGCCACCGTGGGAGCCGCTGTGGCCGATGAGACAGCCGGTGCGGCAGCCGGTGCCGCCGCTGCAGGAGCAGCAGAGGCCGCCGTGGCGGTGCCTTCAAGCACGGCCACCAGGTCGCCAATGTTGACGGTGTCGCCAATCTTGACCTTGAGCTCCTTGAGCACGCCTGCGGCGGGCGAAGGGATCTCCATGGACGCCTTGTCGGATTCGACCGTAAAGAGCGATTGCTCCAGCTTGATCGTGTCACCGGGCTTGACCAGCAGCTCGATCACGGCCACGTCCTTGAAGTCGCCAATGTCGGGCACGCGCACTTCCACCGGGCCTGCGGCTGCGGCGGGTGCCGGGGCAGCGGCGGGGGCGGCTGCCGCCGGAACGGGTGCCGCCACGGCCGCAGGTGCTGGAGCCGCGGCAGGTGCGGCGACGGGTGCCGCGCCAGCCGATTCAACCACCGCAATCACTGAGCCTTGCTTGACCTTGTCGCCCAGCGCGACCTTGATTTCCTTGACCACGCCTGCGTGGCTGGAGGGAATCTCCATCGATGCCTTGTCGGATTCGACCGTGATGAGCGATTGCTCGGCCTTGACGGTGTCGCCCACCTTGACGAGCAGCTCGATGACGCCAACTTCGTCGAAATCACCAATGTCCGGGACCTGAATTTCTACCAATGCCATGTTATGCCTCCTGCCGAGCCGCCTCAAAGGCGGCATGCGCCCCCTTGGGGGGCAGCGATTGAATATGAGCGTGGGGGTTCAAGATGTATCTCCGTTTGCGCTTAGGCGTACAGCGGGTTGATCTTGTCGGCATTGATGCCGTATTTGGCGATCGCCTCGGCCACCTTGGCCACGGGCAGCACGCCGTCGTCGGCCAGCGACTTGAGGGCTGCAACCACGATGTAGTGGCGGTTGACCTCAAAGTGCTCGCGCAGTTTGCTGCGGAAGTCGCTGCGGCCAAAGCCGTCGGTTCCCAACACGCGGTAGGTGCGGCCCTTGGGGATGAAGGGGCGGATCTGCTCTGCGTAGGCCTTCATGTAGTCGGTGGATGCGATGACGGGGCCGCTGCGGCTTGACAGCTGCTGCGTGACGAAGGGCACGCGTGGCGTTTCCAGCGGGTGCAGCAGGTTCCAGCGGTCGGCGTCCTGGCCTTCGCGGGTCAGCTCGTTGAAGCTTGGGCAGCTCCACACGTCGGCCTGCACGCCCCAGTCGGCCGCCAGCAGGGTCTGGGCTTCCAGCGACTCGCGCAGGATGGTGCCCGAGCCCAGCAATTGCACGCGCTGTTTGCCGTCCGCGCCGGGCTTGCACAGGTACATGCCCTTGATGATTTGCTCTTCCGTGCCGGCAATCAGGCCGGGCATGGCGTAGTTTTCGTTAAGCAGCGTGATGTAGTAGAAAACGTTTTCCTGCTTCTCAACCATGCGCTTTAAACCGTGGTGCATCACCACGGCCACTTCGTGCGCAAAGGTGGGGTCGTAGCTTACGCAGTTCGGGATGGTGCCGGCCAGGATGTGGCTGTGGCCATCTTCATGCTGCAGGCCTTCGCCATTGAGCGTGGTGCGGCCCGATGTGCCGCCCAGCAGGAAGCCGCGGGCCTGCATGTCGCCTGCCGCCCAGGCCAGGTCGCCAATGCGCTGAAAGCCGAACATCGAGTAATACACGTAAAACGGGATCATGATCCGGTTGTTCGTGCTGTAGCTGGTGGCAGCCGCAATCCAGCTGGCCATGCCGCCCGCTTCGTTGATGCCTTCCTGCAGGATCTGGCCGGCCTTGTCTTCCTTGTAGTACATCACCTGATCACGATCGACCGGGGTGTACATCTGACCCTTGGGGTTGTAGATACCGATCTGGCGGAACAGACCTTCCATGCCGAAGGTGCGGGCCTCATCCACCAGGATGGGCACCACGCGGGGGCCCAGGGCCTGGTCGCGCAGCAGTTGGGTGAGGAAACGCACGTAGGCCTGGGTCGTCGAGATTTCGCGGCCTTCGGCAGTCGGCTCCAGCACCGCCTTGAAGGTGTCCAGAGAAGGCACGGTGAACTGCTCTTCGGCCTTGGGGCGACGGGCGGGCAGATAGCCGCCCAGTGACTTGCGGCGCTCGTGCAGGTAGCGCATCTCGGGCGTGTCTTCTGCCGGCTTGTAGTACGGGATGCTGGCGAGCTGGCTGTCCGGGATCGGGATGTTGAAGCGGTCGCGGATGTACTTGATGTCCTCGTCCGTGAGCTTCTTGGTCTGGTGCACGGTGTTCTTGCCCTCACCGGCCTTGCCCATGCCGTAGCCCTTGACGGTCTTGACCAGCAGCACGGTGGGCTGGTCTTTGTGCGAATTGGCGGCGTGGAAGGCGGCGTACACCTTGGCTGGCTCATGGCCGCCGCGGCGCAGCTCGAACACCTCTTCGTCGGTCATGTGCTCGACGAGCTTGAGGGTCTCGGGGTATTTGCCAAAGAAGTTCTTGCGGACGAAGGCGCCGTCGTTGGCCTTCATGGCCTGGTAGTCGCCGTCCAGCGTTTCCATCATCAGCTGCTTGAGCTTGCCGCTCTTGTCGCGGGCTAGCAGAGTGTCCCAGCCATTGCCCCACAGCAGCTTGATCACGTTCCAGCCGCTACCGCGGAACTCGCTTTCCAGCTCTTGCACGATTTTGCCGTTGCCGCGCACCGGGCCGTCCAGGCGCTGCAGGTTGCAGTTGATCACGAACACCAGGTTGTCGAGGTTCTCGCGGGCAGCCAGACCAATGGCACCCAGCGATTCGGGTTCATCCATCTCGCCGTCGCCGCAGAACACCCAGACCTTGCGGTTTTCGGTGTTGGCAATGCCCCGGGCGTGCAGGTACTTGAGGAAACGCGCCTGGTAGATTGCCATCAGCGGGCCCAGACCCATCGAGACCGTGGGGAACTGCCAGAACTCGGGCATCAGCTTGGGGTGCGGGTAGCTGGACAGGCCCTTGCCATCTACTTCCTGGCGGAAGCTATCGAGCTGCTCTTCGGTCAGCCGGCCTTCCAGGTAAGCACGCGCGTAAATGCCAGGCGAGCTATGACCCTGGATGTACAGCAGATCGCCGCCATGGTTTTCGCTTGCAGCGTGCCAAAAGTGGTTGAAACCAGCACCGAACATGCTGGCCACCGACGCAAACGAGCCGATATGCCCGCCCAGGTCGCCGCCGTCTGCGGGGTTCAGGCGGTTGGCGCGCACCACCATGGCCATGGCGTTCCAGCGCATGTAGGCGCGCAGGCGCTTTTCAATCTGGATGTTGCCCGGGCAGTGGGCTTCTTGTTCAGGCTCGATCGTGTTCACATAGCCGGTGTTGGCCGAAAACGGCATGTCAATGCTGCTTTGCCGCGCATGCTCCAGCAGTTGCTCCAGCAGGGAATGGGCGCGCTCAGGCCCCTCCTTTTCGATCACGGCGGACAGGGCATCCATCCATTCGCGGGTTTCCTGTTGATCTGCGTCGGTACCGATACCGAGGCCGGCCTGTGGGTCGGGCTGAGCTGACATGCTTCGTCTCCTATGGGTGTGGCAGCAAGTTAGAAAAGTGCAGCGAGTGTCTCATAACTTTTCGTTTTTTCAAATGATGCTTCTACATTTCATATTGCAATAATTTGTTGCGCTTGCACAAGACCCCGCGCCAAGGTTTGGCTCGCACTCCTCTACACTAGGTGCATGGACTCCGACTCGCGCAACACGACTGCTGACTCGCTGGCTGTCGCGGCACCGCTGGGTTGGTGGCGCACATGGTGGCGAGGCCTATCGCCCAACCGGCAGGATCGATTTGCAGCCCTCGCCCCGTTGGCCGCTGTGCTCATGTTTCTCGCAGCCATCCTGGCCGCTTTTTGGTACCTGCGTGCCGAAGAGGCCGAGCGCGAGCACGAAGCCCTGCGGCGCGATGTGGAATATGCCCAGCAACGCATCCGGCTGCGGCTGCTGGAACGCCAGGAGCAGCTGATGCGCATCGCGCGGGACTTGTCCAACCAAGATCTCGAGCGTGCGGGTTTCACCAACCGGGCTGAGGCGCTCATCAGTCAGTACCCAGAGCTGCAGGCGATCACGTGGATTGACGAGCGCAGCCGCATCCGCGCGAGCCATGCAGCACCCACCCTGGCCAGCAGCGAACTGCGCATTGCGGGCGAGGTGCTCAAACCCGGCGACACGGCAGATACCTATGAACTGGCCCGCGATTTGCAGCAGCCGGTGTACGCCCAGCCCGCTGGCACATCGGGCGATACGGCGCCACTGCTGCAGCTACAGGTGCCGCTTAACATCCAGGGCAAGTTTGGCGGAGTGGTGCTGGCCGAATACTCCATCGACAGCCTGCTGCGCTACGGTACCCCCACCGAGGTGCTGGCGCGTTATGCGGTCACCCTGATCGACGGCGAGAATCAGGTGTTGGCCGGCACGCCCCTGGCGCCGCGTGACGCCACCACGCAAATACTGCCGTGGACCAGGCAGGCGAATGAATATGCGGTGCCGGTGTCGCCCGTGGGCAACGGGCTTGTGCTCAAGGGTCAGGCCTACCGCACATCCCTTGGCGTCGTCGGCAGCGGCTTGTTCTGGCTGGTCGGCACCTTGAGCGCGATGACAGCCTGGATGCTGATCGCCACCTGGGGGCATACCCGACGCCGCATGCAGGCGCAGCAGGCATTGGTCGCCGAGACCAATTTTCGGCGCGCGATGGAAAACTCCATCCTCACGGGCATGCGCGCGCTCGACATGGAAGGCCGCATTACCTATGTGAATGCTGCCTTTTGCCAGATGACCGGCTGGAGCGAAGCCGAGCTGGTGGGCCTGCGCCCCCCCTTTCCCTACTGGCCGGAGGCCGACCATGAAGCGCTGCACGCCAAGCTACAGGAAGAGCTCAGCGGCAAGTCGACCGTGGGGGGCTTTCACGTGCGGGTGCGGCGCAAGAGCGGCTCGATTTTCGATGCACGCCTGTATGTATCGCCACTGATCGACGCCCACGGCCAGCAGACCGGCTGGATGACGTCGATGACCGACATCACTGAGCCCAACCGAATCCGCGAGCAGCTTTCGGCATCGTACGAGCGCTTCACCATCGTGCTTGAATCGCTGGATGCCTCCGTGTCGGTCGCGCCGCTGGGCAGCGAGGAGCTGCTGTTTGCCAACAAGCTGTACCGCCAGTGGTTCGGGTCCCAGACTGCCGGGCACCTGCAGCTGGTGGCGCAGGCGGGGGTCGTGCCGGTCGCAGGCAGCAACCCCACCGGGGTGGACGATGAGGATGGTCTCATGGGCCTGCCGACAGACCAGTTGACGAGCGCACGCGCAGAAAACGCCGAAATCTTCCTGCCTGACCTGGGCAAGTGGCTGGAGGTTCGCTCGCGCTATCTCAATTGGGTCGATGGGCGGCTTGCGCAAATGGTGATCGCCACCGACATCACGCCGCGACGCCATGCCGAAGAGCAGGCAGCCCGCCACGCGGAACGTGCCCAGTCCGTGAGCCGGCTCATCACCATGGGCGAGATGGCCTCCAGCGTCGCCCACGAGCTCAACCAGCCCCTCACCGCCATCAGCAACTACTGTAGCGGCATGGTCTCGCGCATCCACAGCGGCCAGCTCAAAGAAGATGCCTTGCTCGCGGCGCTGCAAAAAACGCAACACCAGGCGCAGCGGGCGGGGCAGATCATCCAGCGCATCCGCGCGTTCGTGAAAAAGAGCGAACCCAACCGCACGCTGGCCGATGTGCACTCGATGGTGAACGAAGCTGTTGAGCTGGCCGACATTGAGCTGCGACGCCACAACGTGCGCCTGACGCACTATGTAGCGGCGCGCCTGCCCCCCGTGATGGCCGACACCATCCTGATCGAGCAGGTGCTGGTGAACCTCATGAAAAATGGCGCCGAGGCCATTGAGCACGCGGGGCGGCCCCCGTCCCGTCGCAGCGTGGAGCTGCGCGTGGTGCCGAAGGTCATCGAAGACCGGCAGGTGGTGGAATTTTCAGTGCAGGACACGGGCAAGGGACTGGCCCCCGAGGTGCTGCAGCGGTTGTTCGAAGCGTTCTTTTCGACCAAGCAGGAAGGCATGGGCATGGGCCTGAATCTGTGCCGCAGCATCGTGGAGTCGCACCAGGGAAGGATGCAGGCAGAGAACATCTACAATGGCCCGGAGGTGTCGGGATGCCGGTTCTTTTTCTGGCTGCCGCTCGCCAAACCTACCGTTGACACTACAAATACTGTAGCAAACGAGAGAATTCCAAGGACAATTGCATGAGCTTGATTCCGAAAAAAGGCACTGTGTACGTCGTAGACGACGACGAAGCAGTTCGCGACTCCCTGCAGTGGTTGCTGGAAGGCAAAGACTACCGGGTGCGGTGCTTTGATTCGGCCGAGACCTTCCTGTCGCGCTACGACCCGCGCGAGGTGGCGTGCCTGATTGTGGACATCCGCATGGGCGGCATGACGGGGCTGGAGTTGCAGGATCGCCTGATCGAACGCAAGTCCCCGCTGCCCATTGTGTTCATCACGGGTCATGGCGACGTGCCCATGGCCGTCAACACCATGAAAAAGGGCGCGCTGGACTTCATCCAGAAGCCTTTCAACGAAGAAGAGCTGGTGGGCCTGGTAGAACGCATGCTGGGGCAC
Organism: Acidovorax sp.; assembly: GCF_046341535.1. Taxonomy (GTDB): domain Bacteria; phylum Pseudomonadota; class Gammaproteobacteria; order Burkholderiales; family Burkholderiaceae_C; genus Acidovorax. The sequence goes on from NZ_JBKDRI010000175.1 coordinate 9,891, forward strand.
GCCCGTGATGCCTTCGACGAATTTCAGCAGGCCGCCAGCCGCGACGCCCTGCTGTCCAAGCTGACCACCCGCGAAGCGCAGGTGCTCGAGCGCATCGTGGCGGGCCGCCTGAACAAGCAGATCGCCGACGACCTGGGCATCAGCATCAAGACGGTGGAGGCGCACCGCGCCAACATCATGGAAAAGCTCAACGCCAACACGGTGGCCGACTTGCTCAAGATTGCGCTGGGCCAAAACGCTCCCAAAGGCTGAAGCGATTTACTATTTATTTGATAGCAATATCACTATATCCAACAAGCGCAACTGGCTATTTTGAATCGATTCTGGACATGGCAGCAAAGATCATCGACGGCAACGCACTCTCCCGACAACTCCGCGCTGAAGTGGCGCAGCGCGCGGCAGCCCTCACTGCCCGCGGCCACCAGCCAGGTCTGGCAGTGATCCTGGTGGGCGAAGACCCGGCGTCGGCGGTTTACGTACGCAACAAGATCAAGGCCTGCGAAGACAGTGGCGTGCGCTCCATCTTTGAAAAATACGACGCGTCCCTCGGCGAACCCGCGCTGCTCGAGCGCATCGCTGCCCTCAACGCCGATGCGTCAGTGCACGGCATCCTGGTGCAGATGCCGCTGCCCAAACACATCGACCCCCACAAAGTGATTGAGGCCATCTCCACATCCAAAGATGTAGACGGCTACTCCGCACTGTCGGCCGGGGAGCTGATGACGGGCCTGGACGGCTTTCGCCCCTGCACGCCGTATGGCAGCATGAAGCTGATCGAATCGACCGGCCAGCCGATCAAGGGCAAGCATGCGGTGGTCATTGGCCGCAGCAACACCGTCGGCAAGCCCATGGCCTTGCTGCTGCTGCAGGCCAACGCCACCGTCACCGTCACCCACAGCGCAACGCCCGACCTCGGCCACCACACCCGCCAAGCAGACATCGTGGTGGCGGCCGTAGGACGGGCCAACACGCTCACGGCCGATATGGTCAAGCCCGGAGCCATCGTCATTGACGTGGGTATCAACCGAACCGCCGATGGCAAGCTGTGTGGCGATGTTGATTTCGATGGCGTCAAGAATGTCGCGGGCTGGATCACCCCAGTGCCTGGTGGGGTGGGCCCCATGACCATTACCATGCTGCTGGTCAACACCATCGAAGCAGCCGAGCGTGCCGCCAAGGCCTGACCGGGCTCCGGTCTTCCAAATCTGCCAGCCGCATTGCAACTTGAACCTGGGCCCGTCGGCGCCATCTGAACCGCATGAGCAACCCCCTCCTCGACTACTCCGGACTCCCCCCGTTTGACCGCATCACGCCGCAGGATGTCGCGCCTGCTGTCGATGCGCTGCTCGAGCGCGCCAGCGCAGCGCTTGAAACCGTGACGGCAGCCGACTTCCCGGCCCGCTGGGACGCGATTGCCAAAGTGCTGGATGTGGCCACCGAGAAGCTGGGCATGGCGTGGGGCGCCATCAGCCACCTCAACAGCGTGGTCGACACGCCTGAGCTTCGCGCCGCATACAACGCGGCGCTGCCCAAGGTCACCGAGTTCTGGACCCGCCTCGGAGCCGACGAACGCCTGTACGCCAAGTACAAGGCCATCGATCCCGCAACGCTCACGCCCGAACAGCGTCAGGCGCACCTCAACGCTGTTCGCAACTTTGTTCTCAGCGGCGCAGAACTCACTGGCGCGGCCAAGGAGCGCTTTGCCGAAATCCAGGAACGCCAGGCCGAGTTGAGCCAGAAATTCAGCGAGAACGCTCTGGACGCTACCGACGCGTTTGCCTACTACGCCACCCAGGAAGAGCTGGCTGGCGTCCCGTCGGACGTGCAGCAGGCAGCCCTGGAGGCCGCGCAGGCGGAAGGCAAACAAGGCTACAAGCTCACCCTGAAGATGCCTTGCTATCTGCCTGTCATGCAGTTTGCCCAGCGCGCTGACTTGCGTGAAAAGTTGTACCGGGCCTACGTTACCCGCGCCTCTGACCAGGCAGAGCCCGATGCACGCAAGTTTGACAACTCCGCCCTCATTTGCGAAATCCTTGCACTGCGCAAGGAAGAAGCGCAACTGCTGGGCTACGCCAACTTCGGCGAAGTGTCGGTGGTGCCCAAGATGGCCCAGTCGCCAGCGCAAGTGGTCCGCTTCCTTCGGGATCTGGCCCAGCGCGCCCGCCCCTATGCCGAAAAAGACGTCGCCGACCTGCGCGAATTTGCGGCAGGGCATCTGGCCCTGACCAACCCGCAAGCCTGGGACTGGCCCTATGTCTCCGAGAAGCTCAAGGAAGCCCGCTACGCCTTCAGCGAGCAGGAGGTCAAGGCGTATTTCACGGCCCCCAAGGTTCTGGGTGGCCTGTTCAAGATCATCGAAACGCTGTTCGAGGTGTCGATCCACCGCGACGAGGCGCCCGTGTGGCATCCTGCCGTGGAGTTCTATCGCATCGAGCGTGCGGGCCAATTGATTGGCCAGTTCTATCTGGACCAGCCGGCACGCACCGGCAAGCGCGGCGGCGCCTGGATGGACGATGTTCGCACGCGCTGGCTGCGCCCCGACACGGGCGAGTTACAGACGCCCGTCGCCCACCTTGTGTGCAACTTTGCCAGCGGCGTGGATGGCAAGCCGCCGCTGCTCACGCACGACGACGTCATCACCCTCTTCCACGAGTTTGGGCACGGCCTGCATCACATGCTCACGCAGGTGAACGAACGCGATGTGTCCGGCATTGGCGGTGTCGAGTGGGACGCGGTGGAACTGCCCAGCCAGTTCATGGAAAACTTTTGCTGGGAGTGGGACGTGCTCAGGCACATGACGGCCCATGTCGACACGGGTGCGCCGCTGCCGCGCGAGCTGTTCGACAAAATGACTGCCGCCAAGAATTTTCAAAGCGGGATGCAGACACTGCGGCAAATCGAGTTCGCACTGTTTGACATGTTGCTGCACACCGAGCACGATCCGGCAGACGAATTCATGCCCCTGCTCAACGAGGTTCGCAGCGAAGTGTCGGTGCTCCAGCCCCCCTCCTTCAGCCGCACGGCCCATACTTTCAGCCATATCTTTGCCGGTGGCTACGCTGCCGGTTACTACAGCTACAAATGGGCCGAAGTACTGAGCGCGGACGCGTATGCCGCGTTTGAAGAAACGGTGGGTTCCGACGGCCAGCCCAGCATCGAAACGGGCCGCCGCTACCGCAATGCCATCCTGGAAGCGGGCGGAAGCCGACCAGCCATGGAATCGTTCAAGGCGTTCCGTGGGCGAGCGCCCAGCCTGGACGCCCTGTTGCGCCACCAGGGTATGGCCGACAAAATGACTGCCACCTGAACCAGCGGCACCTGCCCTGCGCATATCCCTACGCAACCCACCCAGCGAGGAGACAACATGATCACCAAGCTCTCATCCCAGACGCTGTTAACGGGACTGCTGATAACGGCAGCCTCTGCCAGTGCCCTGGCACAAAACGTGTACCGGATCGTCGGACCCGACGGCAAGGTCACCTTCTCGGATCGCCCGCCGGCAGAGGCAAACGCCACGGCCCAACCGGCCCGCACGGGTGACGCCGCCGCACCCGCTGCGAGCGGCCAGGCTGCCCTTCCATTTGAATTGCGCCAGGTGGCTACCCGCTATCCAGTCACGCTGTACACCGCAGCCGATTGCGCGCCCTGCGCCAGCGCCCGCAACCTGCTGACCAGCCGCGGCGTGCCATTTTCAGAGCGTACGGTCTCCACCAACGAGGACATCGCGGCGCTGCAGCGGCTCAGCGGCTCCAGCAATGTGCCCTTTGGCACGATTGGCAACCAGCAAATGGTGGGATTCTCTGAATCCGAGTGGACGCAGTACCTGAACGCGGCAGGTTATCCGCGGCAATCCCAATTGCCTCCAAACTACAAGGCGCCTGCGCCCACGCCCCTGGTGGCAGTGGCACCGGTGGTTCCAGCCGCCTCGGCCCCTTCTGCACCTGCACCCGCCCAGGCCAGCGGCTCTACGCGTCGCGAGCGACCCGCCGCTCCGGTAAACAGCGGCCCCACGCCGAGCAACCCAGCCGGTATCCGGTTCTGATCGGTCCGTGCTGCGCCGGGCGTTGTCGCCTTGTTTGCAGTGGGGACTGAACAAAAAGCAAAAGCAGCCTGAGCGCTTTCAATCCTGCGCTGTGCGCGTACACCAAAGCGCGGGACGTCTGTTCAGGGCGTGGGTCAACCCCACGCGGTGTAGAGCACCTCAGTACACCAGTGTTTTCACGCCTGCGGCCGTGCCCAACAGGCAGACCGACGCCTTCTGGTGGGCGAATACTCCCACCGTGACCACGCCCGGCCACTGATTGATCTCGGCTTCGAAAGCCAGCGGGTCGGTGATGGTCAGCCCTCGCACATCCAGGATGTGCTGACCATTGTCAGTGACCAGCGGCACGCCATCCTGGAGTCGCAATGTCGCTTCAGCGCCGCGAGCCTGGAAACGGCGCGCAATGTGGCGGGCCGCCATGGGGATCACCTCGACCGGCAGCGGAAAAGCTCCCAGAGAGGACACCAGCTTGGACTCGTCGGCAATACAGATGAAACGCTTGGCAAGCGCGGCCACGATCTTTTCACGCGTCAGGGCTGCCCCGCCGCCCTTGACCATGTATCCATTGCCGTCAATCTCGTCTGCACCATCGATGTACACCGCCAGGGAGTCCACCTCATTGGCGTCAAACACGGTAATACCCAGTGCCTTCAGGCGCTCGGTGCTGGCCACCGAGCTCGAAACTGCGCCCTTGATCTCGTGTTTCATGCTGGCCAGGGCATCGATGAACTTGTTCACCGTGGAGCCTGTACCAACGCCTACGATTTCGCCGGGCACCACGTACTGGAGGGCGGCTTGCCCCACCAGGGTCTTGAGTTGATCTTGCGTGAGAGGAGTTGGTGCTGTCATGGGAGAAAATCGGGGTAATCTTTGAATTATCCCTCCATGTCCCTCATCCCTTATGCCCTTACCCGCCCGTTTCTTTTTCGCATGGATGCCGAAACGGCCCACGACCTCACGATGGACATGCTGGCGCGCGGCCAGCGCACACCGCTGCAATGGGCCTGGCGCAATGAAACCGTAGATGACCCCATCGAACTGGCGGGCCTGACCTTTCCCAATCGAGTGGGCTTGGCCGCGGGGCTGGACAAAAATGCGCGCTGCATCGATGCACTGGAGGCGATGGGGTTTGGCTTTGTCGAGGTGGGCACCGTCACCCCGAAGCCTCAGCCGGGCAACGCCAAACCCAGAATGTTTCGCCTGCCCCAGGCAGGTGCGCTGATCAACCGCCTGGGGTTCAACAACGACGGGCTCGATGCGTTTCTGCACAATGTGCAGCAGGCACAATGCCGCAAAGAGGGGCACCGCTCCCGCATGCTGCTGGGTTTGAACATCGGCAAGAACGCCTCCACGCCGATCGAGAACGCAACCAGCGACTACCTCACCTGCCTGGACGGCGTGTACACGCATGCGGACTACGTGGCCGTGAACATCAGCTCGCCCAATACCAAAAATCTGCGCGCGCTGCAAAGTGATGCCGCCCTGGATACCCTGCTGGAAGCGGTTGCAGAGCGCCGCGAAACACTGTCGGCCAGCCACGGGCGGCGCGTACCCTTGTTCGTGAAAATCGCGCCCGATCTGGACGAGACCCAGGTCGGGGTGATTGCCGCAACATTGACGCGCCATGGCATGGACGGCGTGATCGCGACCAACACCACCCTGAGCCGGGCGGCCGTGCAAGGCATGGCGCATGCGCAAGAGACCGGCGGGCTCAGCGGTGCTCCCGTGCGGGAGGCAAGCAACCAGGTGATACGGCAGCTTCGCGCCACATTGGGCAGCCGCTACCCCATCGTCGGCGTCGGCGGAGTTATGAGCGCCGAAGATGCTGTGAACAAGATACGCGCAGGGGCCGATGTCGTGCAAATCTACACCGGGCTCATCTATGAAGGCCCAGCCCTGGTGGTGCGGGCAGCGCGTGCGATCAAGGGGCTTGCTTAATCACCCTCGATGGAGACAAGAGGGATCCCTCAAGCCGCCAAAGAGGCTTTGGAACTTGGCTTTTGGCATCCTGCCGTCCAGTTTGAACCCGTGCGGGTCATGCGCCACCGCTTTGAAGATCACCCAGCTATCTGGCCGTGAATCGCAGCACGATGGGCAGCAGGACCGTGGCCCATTTGATGAGCCGACCGGGCCCCGCTATCACAAGGACGCCTGCTGCGGCCGCCACTGCCAGCGGATGCTCGCGCGCAAACACCGCCGCGCGCGAGGCAAACGAATCGTTCCCGGTGGCCCCACCTGCTGCCTGTGCCATGGAAGCCGCCAGGACACGCGCGGCGCGCCGTGCCTTCAAACGATCCCTTTGCGAGGCGATGTGGTCCAAGATCTGCTGCTTGTCGCGCATGCGCGCGCGGTTAGCCGCTGGGGCGTCACCCAATTGCGTCGAATCAGAAACTCGTTCGCTTCGTGTCGTCACAACTGATCCTTGATGTCACGCCAGTCACGCGCCAATTCTCGCCGGGTCATGGCAAAGCCGGAACCTGCCTGACGTGCTACCGACAAAAGCGATATCAGAGCGCCGCCCCAGCCCACCACCCACCCCGCTGCGATGAGCCAGGCAACGAGTGTACGTTGGGGAGAGTCCCAGAAATGCACCAGCAGGGCCAGCGACAGCATGATCAATGCCACCACCGTCAGCGCCACCAGTGCCACCGACAGGAGCAGCATCTGCTGCAGCAGTTTTTTCTGCTCGGCCCACTCCAGGCTCGCCAGATCAAGGCGGTCTTGCGCAGCGATCGCTGCCTCCATGAGATTGGCGCGCCAGCGTGCGACAAACGCTTCAAGCCCCAGTATCGAAAGCCAGTTCATTCGCCGTCTCCCGCTGTGCGCCCCGACTCCGACGCGGCTCAGCGGCGCGCCAGAAGAAACCCCACCAGCGCGCCAACGGCCAGTGCCGCACCGGCAACCCGCCAAGGTTCATCATGGGCATAGCGGTCGGCAGCCAATGCGGCATCCTTGGCCTGGCGTGCTGCGTCCTGTGCGGCTCGCACAGCAGCGTCGCGGGCGGTCTGCATGCCGTCGTCCAGACGCTGCCGCAGAACCCTGATGTCGGGCACGGCATCCAGATTTTTGTTGGCAAGTAGCGCTTTGAGATCGGTCACCAGCTTTTCGAGTTCGCCTTGCGAAGTGGTGGAGGTGTCGGAGCCATTCATACAAACCTTTCAGTGCGTTAAAAAAACGGCCGTAATGCGACCAACAAGCCCAAGGCAGCGATCGCGTCGAATTGCCAGGGAATGGGCTTCGGAGCATCTTACCGGGACCCCCGATATCCTTTCAGTCAAACGGTGACTCGACCGCCTGTCAATTGCCTGCAGCTTAATCTAGCGCAACATCACTCGTCGAAAAACCAATCAGACGAGACCGGCCACATGCGATGCGATGGCCAGGCAGCTCGTCAGCCCGGGCGACTCGATCCCGAAGAGATTCACGAGACCGCGCATGCCGTGATCGGCGGGCCCCTGGATCACGAAGTCAGTCTGCGGTGCGCCTGGCCCGTGGATCTTGGGCCGGATGCCTGCATAGCCAGGCATCAGAGCGCCATCGGGCAATCCTGGCCAGTATTTGCGCACCTCAGCGTAGAACGCATCGCCGCGCGCAGGGTTCACCATGAGGTCGTCAGGCGTTTGCACCCACTCGACATCTGGACCAAACCGCGCCTGCCCACCAAGATCCAGCGTCAAGTGCACACCCAGGCCGGCGGCCTCGGGCGCTGGGTAGATGAGCCGGCCAAACGGCGCCCGGCCCGCCAGAGTGAAATAGTTGCCCTTGGCGAAGTAAGCTCGAGGAACATGTATTGCCGAGAAACCTGCGAACCGGCCGGCCAGCGCGGCCGCGTGCAGCCCTGCAGCATTGACCACCACATCAGCCAGCAAAGGAGTCCCGGCTGCGTCCAGAACAATACCGTCCGATGCCGCGCAATCCGCCGAGATCACAGGCGAGTTCAGAGCCACCAGACCCCCCGCGTTTTCCAGGTCGCCCTGCAGGGCCAGCATCAGCCCATGGCTGTCGACGATGCCTGTGCTGGGCGAGAGCAACGCGGCCACGCAGCGCAGTTCGGGTTCCATCGCCCGGGCTTGTTCGGCGGTAAGCCAGACAAGATCGTGAACCCCATTGACGGCTGCCCTGGTATGGATGGCTTGCAGCGCAGGCAGTTGCTCCGATGAGGTCGCCACCAGCAGCTTGCCGCAGCGGCGATGAGGCACACCACGTTCTGCGCAGTAGGCATACAGCAGCTGCCGGCCCTGCACGCACAGCCTGGCCTTGAGGGAACCCTCCGGATAGTACAGACCGGCGTGGATGACCTCGCTGCTGCGAGAACTGGTGCCAGTACCAATCGCACCCGACGCTTCCAACACCATGACCTCGCGGCCGCCCAGTGCCAGCGCACGCGCTACCGCCAACCCCACCACGCCAGCGCCGATCACCACGCACTCGACCTTATCCATCATTGCCCCACTCTCGTTCCATCGCGTCCGGATTTGCTACACGCTCGACACTGTCGCCGCGCAGCTACGGTCAGCGTTGCTTGACGCCCCGCAGTAGCGCGCTGCAATCCACGCAAGCGCGCGGCGCACCAACAAAAAACCCCTGCAGACCAACATCTGCAGGGGTTTGAATTGGTGGGTGATACATGGATCGAACATGTGACCCCTGCCGTGTGAAGGCAGTGCTCTACCGCTGAGCTAATCACCCGTGCCGCTAAACAAGCTCTCGATTATCGCACAGCTTTTTACGCTGCCTCGTAAGACCGCCAAATGGTCTTGCCTGCGCTGGCCTTGTCGATCTGCGCCAGCACGTCGGCATGCGCTGCAACTTCGCTTTCGCTTGCGCGCAGCACGGGCAGGCTCAGAAGGCGCAGGTCCAGCGACGCCACAAGCGCCCCCCCGGCACCCTGTGGCAAATCATCGGCGATCAGCAGCGCATCCTGCCCGCGCGTGAGGTTGATATAGACATCGGCCAGCAGTTCAGCATCCAGCAGCGCGCCGTGCAGGGTGCGGCTGGAGTTGTCGACCCCCAGACGGTCGCACAGCGCGTCCAGCGAATTGCGCTTGCCCGGGTACATCTCCTTGGCCATGGCCAGCGTGTCCGTGACGCCAGCCACGTGGTGGCTTAAAGGGGGCCGCGCCGTCAACTCGAGCTCTTTGTTCAAAAAGCCCACGTCAAACGCCGCGTTGTGGATGATGATTTCGGCGCCCTGCAGATACGCAAGGATTTCATCGACCATCTCCGCAAAACGCGGCTTGTCTTTCAAAAACTCGTTACCAATGCCGTGAATCTTGAGCGCATCCTCATGGCTGTCGCGCCCCGGGTTGAAGTACATGTGCAGGTTGTTGCCGGTGAGCTTGCGGTTGAGCAGTTCGACACAACCCAGCTCAATGATCCGATCGCCACTGTCAGCCGACAGGCCGGTGGTTTCCGTGTCCAGAACAATCTGCCGCGACATCAGTGGTTTTCCTTGGCGTGGTTGATGGTGTAACGGGGAATTTCCACCACCAGATCCTGTTGCGCCAGGATGGCCTGGCAGGACAGGCGCGACTGCGGCTCCAGCCCCCAGGCACGGTCGAGCAGGTCTTCCTCTTCTTCCTCGGCTGCATTGAGCGAGGCGAGCCCCTCGCGCACGATCACATGGCAGGTAGTGCAGGCACAGCTCATGTCACATGCGTGCTCGATGTTGATATGGTTATCGAGCAAGGCTTCGCAAATGGACGTGCCCGCCGGGGCCGTGATTTCGGTGCCACCAGGGCAGTACTCAGGATGGGGAAGGATCTTGATGACGGGCATGGTGTTGGTCTGATGTCTGCCAAGTGTAGATATTCGGGGGCGCGGCGCTGCGGCGAAAGGCAGCATCAAAGCGACTGCACGCTCTTACCGGCCAGGGCCTGCTGGATGCCACGGTTCATGCGCTGGGCTGCAAACGCCTCGGTACCCCGGGCCAGCGCCTGCGTCGCCGCTTCGATGGTTGCAGCGTCCGGCGCATCTGGCGCATCGGGTGCGGCACCCGCCTCGATCAATGATCGCAATGCGTCCACCAAGGCATCAATGTCTCGCCGCTGGGAGTCCGTGAGCAAATCGCCGTCGGCTTCGAGCGCACTTTGCGTGGCAATGAGCATGCGGTCTGCATCCACCCGCGCTTGCACCACGGCGCGCGTGCGCATGTCCTGCGCTGCCGTGGCAAATCCGTCTTGCAACATGCGGGCAATCTGGGCATCCGACAGCCCGTAAGACGGCTTCACATCGATGCGGGCTTCCACCCCACTGCCCTGCTCTCGGGCATCCACGCTCAGCAAGCCGTCGGCATCCACCGTGAAGGTCACGCGGATGCGCGCTGCACCCGCCGCCATGGGCGGAATCCCGCGCAACTCGAAGCGGGCCAAACTGCGGCAGTCAGCCACCAGGTCGCGCTCGCCCTGCACCACATGGATGGCAAGCGCGGTCTGGCCGTCCTTGTAAGTGGTGAAGTCCTGGGCCTTGGCGATGGGAATGGTCTCATTACGGGACACGATCCGCTCCACCAGCCCACCCATGGTTTCAATGCCCAGCGACAGGGGAATCACGTCCAGCAGCAACATGTCGCCGGCAGTGCTGTTGCCAGCCAGCTGGTTGGCCTGGATGGCAGCACCCAGGGCTACCACCTCATCCGGGTTGAGGTTGTTCAAGGGCTCGGTTCCAAAAAACTCGGCCACTGCTCGCTGGATTTGCGGCATCCGGGTCGAGCCACCGACCATCACCACACCACGGATATCTTCACGCGCCAGCTTCGCATCGCGCACGGCGCGTCGTACTGCCGCGATAGACCGTGCCGTCAGACTGGCTGTCACAGCCTCGAAATCATCTTTTGTGACAAGAAAATCAACTGTTGCGCCCGACAGGACTGCCTCGAACGCTATCGAATCCGTAGCGGTTAACGCCTCCTTGCACGCGCGTGCAGCCATCCGAATGGCCGACTTGTCCGAAGCCGTGACCAGGTTCAGATGGCACTGTTGCACCACCCAGTCGGCCAGCGCGGCGTCGTAATCATCGCCGCCCAGTGCAGAGTCGCCCCCCGTCGCAATCACCTCGAACACGCCCAGCGTCAGGCGCAGGATGGAAACATCGAACGTACCGCCGCCCAGGTCGTACACCGCATAAACGCCCTCGCTGGCGTTATCAAGGCCGTAGGCGATGGCAGCCGCTGTGGGCTCGTTGATCAGACGCAGGAGGTTGATGCCCGCAAGCCGGGCAGCGTCCTTGGTGGCCTGACGCTGTGCATCATCAAAATAGGCTGGCACCGTGATCACCGCGCCATACAAGTCGTCGTTGAAAGTGTCCTCGGCCCTGAAGCGCAACGCAGCCAGAATTTCAGCGCTGAGCTCCACTGGGGATTTCTCGCCGCCCACGGTGGCAATGCGCACCATGCCGCCGTCGGAAGACCCACCGTCAGGAGTCACAAAGTCATAGGGCAGCTTTCCGGTATCGGCAATGTCGCCAAGCCCACGACCCATGAAGCGCTTGAACGATGCAATCGTGTTTGGCGCATCCTGCGACTGGGCCGCAATGGCGTCGTAGCCGATCTGCCGTCCGCCGTTATCCAGGTAGCGCACCACCGACGGCAATAGGACGCGACCCTGGTCATCAGGCAGGCACTCGGCGACACCATTGCGCACGGCAGCGACCAACGAATGCGTGGTCCCGAGGTCGATGCCAACGGCAATGCGCCGCTGATGCGGATCGGGGGACTGGCCGGGCTCGGAAATCTGCAGTAACGCCATGGAATCTTGGGTCTCGACATGAAGGAGCGCGCGCAATGCAAGCGCGAAACTCCGGGGCAAAAGCCGCTATTGTCCCTGCTGCTCCCGGTAGCGCTCGATGTCATCGGCAAATCGCTCAATGAACATGAGGGCTCTGACCTGCAGGGCGGCACCCGCGTAGTCCTGGCGCTCGTCAATGAGTTGCTGGCACCGCCCCAGCGCGGCGCTGCGCGCACGGGTAACCTCTTCGTCCAGGGCGTCCAGCGCGGCGGGGGAAGACGCTTCTTCCAGCGCCTCACGCCACTCCATCTGCTGCATGAGGAACTGCGCGGGCATTGCGGTGTTGTCCTCCGCTCGGATGGGCGCGCCGTGCAGTTCGCACAGGTAAGCCGCGCGGCGCATCGGGTCCTTGAGCCGTTGATAGGCCTCGTTGATCCGCACCGACCATTGCATCGCCACGCGCTGCGCGGCTACGCCCTGGGCTGCAAACCTGTCGGGGTGTGCCTCGCGCTGCAAGTACTTCCAGCGCGCATCCACGGCGCTGCGCTCCTGCGCGAACTGTCTCGGCAAGCCAAAAAGCTCAAAGTCGTCGGATTGCAGATTCATGGAACAGGCTATGCGCGGGCCGGATCAATCAAGAAAAAACCGCCAGCGCGCAAGGCGTTGGCGGTCGAGTGAGGTCGCCCGTATGTGCTGGCGTCAGACGCGGAAACTCTCGCCACAACCGCAGCGGTCACGCTCATTGGGGTTGTTGAACTTGAAGCCTTCGTTCAACCCTTCGCGCACAAAGTCAAGCTCGGTGCCATCAATGTAGGCCAGGCTCTTGGGGTCGATCAGCACCTTGACGCCGTGGTTTTCAAACACGATGTCTTCCGGTTCGGTTTCGTCCACGTACTCCAGTTTGTAGGCCAAGCCCGAGCACCCGGTGGTCTTGACCCCCAGGCGCACACCCACGCCCTTGCCGCGGCGCGACAGGTACCGGCTCACGTGCCGGGCTGCCGCTTCTGTCAACGTGATGGCCATGTCCTCAGGCCGCCGCAGCGTGCTTGGTTTTGTAGTCGAGCACAGCCGCTTTGATGGCGTCCTCAGCCAGGATCGAGCAGTGGATCTTCACGGGCGGCAGTGCCAGTTCCTGCGCAATGTCGCTGTTCTTGAGGGCAGCCGCTTCATCCAGCGTCTTGCCCTTGACCCACTCGGTCACCAGCGACGATGAGGCAATCGCAGAGCCGCAACCATAGGTCTTGAAACGCGCGTCTTCGATCACACCCGTCTGCGGGTTCACCTTGATCTGCAGCTTCATCACGTCGCCACAGGCGGGCGCACCGACCATACCGGTGCCCACCGAGTCATCACCCTTATCGAAAGAGCCAACGTTGCGGGGGTTTTCGTAGTGGTCAACCACTTTGTCAGAGTAAGCCATGGTGTTACCTCTTCAGTGCTTCAGATTCATTCGGATGCTCAGTGCGCGGCCCACTGAATGGTGCTCATGTCGATGCCATCCTTGTACATCTCCCACAGCGGGCTCAACTCGCGCAGCCGCGCGACGTTCTCGCGGATCGTGGAGATTGCGTAGTCGATCTCTTCCTCGGTGGTGAACCGGCCAATGGTCATGCGCAGGCTGCTGTGCGCGAGCTCATCGCTGCGGCCCAGGGCGCGCAGCACATAGCTGGGCTCCAGGCTGGCGGAGGTGCAGGCTGATCCCGACGAGACCGCAAGCCCCTTGATGCCCATGATGAGCGATTCGCCTTCCACGAAGTTGAAACTCATGTTCAGATTTTGCGGAACGCGGTGCTCCAGGCTGCCATTGATGAACACCTGCTCGATGTCCTTGAGACCGTTGAGCAAGCGCTGCTGCAACGCCCGGGCCTTGGCGTTGCTGCTGGCCATTTCTTCTTTGGCAATGCGAAAGGCCTCACCCATGCCAACGATCTGGTGCGTGGGCAGTGTGCCCGAACGCATGCCCCGCTCATGACCACCGCCGTGCATCTGCGCTTCCAGGCGCACGCGCGGCTTGCGGCGCACATACAGTGCCCCAACGCCCTTGGGGCCATAGGTCTTGTGTGCGGTCATGCTCATCAGGTCGATGGGCAACACATTCATGTCGATTTCGACCCGGCCCGTGGCCTGGGCCGCATCCACGTGCAGCAGAATGCCCTTTTCGCGGCACAGCGCGCCGATGGCGGGAATATCCTGGATCACGCCGATTTCGTTGTTCACAAACAGGATGCTGATCAGCACCGTGTCGGGACGAATGGCAGCTTTCAGCTTTCCCATGTCCACCAGGCCGTCCTCCTGCACATCCAGGTAGGTGGCTTCAAAACCCTGGCGCTCAAGCTCGCGCATGGTGTCCAGCACCGCCTTGTGCTCGGTTTTGAGCGTGATCAGGTGCTTGCCCTTGCCCTTGTAGAAGTGGGCTGCGCCCTTCAAGGCAAGGTTGATGGACTCGGTGGCGCCGCTGGTCCACACGATTTCGCGAGGGTCGGCGCCAATGAGGTCGGCCACCTGGACACGGGCCTTTTCGACCGCCTCTTCGGCTTCCCAGCCCCACGCATGGCTGCGGGATGCGGGGTTGCCAAAGTGCTCGCGCAGCCAAGGGATCATGGCATCCACAACGCGCGGATCCACCGGGGTCGTGGCTCCGTAGTCGAGGTAAATCGGGAAATGAGGTGTCATGTCCATGGCTGGCTCAAAGGGTGCGTCTGGCTGGCAGAAAACAATAAGAACGAAAACGTTTGAGACGGTCAGGGCAAAGCCGACCCAAGGACCCACCCGGGGCCCAAGGGTTCACGACTTGGCGAAAGCGTTTCCGAGCGCGAACACCGAATTGGGTGCATTGACGCGGATCGGCTTGACCACCGGCGCGGTGGAAATTGCACGACGAACCGACGGCTTGTTCTCGATCCGCACGCCCTTGGCAAGCTGCTCGTCCACCAGCTTTTGCAGCGTGACGGAATCCAGAAACTCGACCATGCGCTGGTTCAGAGACGCCCACAGTTCATGTGTCATGCAGCGGCCCGCTTCGCCCAGACAGTTTTCCTTGCCACCGCACTGCGTGGCATCGATAGGTTCGTCCACCGAAACAATGATGTCAGCCACCGTGATCTCACCCGCCTTGCGGGCCAGCGTGTAGCCGCCTCCGGGGCCACGGGTGGATTCCACCAGTTCGTGGCGACGCAGTTTTCCAAAAAGCTGCTCAAGGTAAGACAGCGAGATCTGCTGACGCTGG
>NZ_JBKDRI010000176.1:0-3020 GCF_046341535.1 Acidovorax sp.
TCCTTGTCCGTCACGCGCTGTTTGGCGTGGTAGCTGCGGGCCGGGTCTTCCAGCAATATGCGCGGCTCCAGCCGGGGGCGCTGGTCTTTGCCGATCCAGGTGAGTTCTAGTTTCTGGTGTGCCATGTGTTCACATGTGTTCAATCGGGTAACGGGTGACCATCGTCCGGTCTTGCCCATTGTCGCCGGGGTGGCGCAGCGCGGCCACCTGGGCGCTGCACTGGCCCTTGATGTGCCCCCGCGCGCTGTTTGGCACGGCCGACCTGATCGGCCATCCACCCGACGCAACCACCCCAGCAGGCCACCCCCTTGGGCGGTATGCCACCGGCCGGGGTTGGTGGGGCGGCAGGGCTGGACAGCGCACACCCCCTGGGGATGCTGCGCTGCCGCTCAAGGGTTCAGCCCCGTGTGATGCCTGCCGGGGAGGGCACGACCCAGCGCAGGGGCTGTTCGGGCCAGGCAGGCCGGGCTGCGGCCCAGGCTGCGGCCCTGGATGCGGCGGTGGGCGCGGCGGTGGGGGCGCCTGCGGTGGCCCGGGCGCGCAAGCGGGTACGGCGTTTTAAGGGGCTGCGCCTTATTAGCTATTTAATTGATAGCTGAAAGCGCTTATTCAGCAAGCGCTGGCGCATGTTTTTACGTGTATTTTGCATGGTGCCGCCACGCCGCGCCCCGGCTCGGGCGGGCTCAGCCCGAACGGTTCAGGCCGCGCGGATGCCCGTGGTGGGCTCAGGTGGCCGGGGCGGCAATCGCCTGATCAATGGCACCGAAAATGCTCGCGCCGTCTTTGCCCTTGACCTCGATGCGGATGGTGTCGCCGTACTTCATGAATTCGGTGCTGGGCTGGCCGTCCTGGATGGTTTCGATGCAGCGCTTTTCGGCAATGCAGCTGTAGCCCTTGGGCCATTCGGTGCGGCCGTTCGCGTCGGTGATGCCCTTGTTGCTCACGGTGCCGCTGCCGATGATGGAGCCGGCGCGCACGTTGCGCGTCTTGGCCACGTGGGCGATGAGCTGGCCGAAGTGAAATGTCATCTCCGGGCCCGCATCGCACATGCCTACCTTGCGGCCGTTCCAGGTGGACTGCACGGTGAGGTGCAGGCGGCCGTGGTCCCAGGCGTCGCCCAGTTCATCGAGCGTGACGGCCACGGGGCCAAAGGCGGTGGCGGGTTTGCTCTGGAAAAAACCAAAGCCCTTGGCCAGCTCGGCAGGGATCAGGTTGCGCAGGCTCACGTCGTTGGCGATCATCACCAGCCGGATGCCCTCCAGGGCCTGGTCGGCATCAGCGCCCATCTTCACATCGCCGGTCACCACGGCAATCTCGGCCTCAAAGTCGATGCCCATGGCCTCGCTGGGCACCACCACGTCATCGCGGGGGCCGATGAAGTCGTCGCTGCCGCCCTGGTACATCAGGGGGTCGGTGTAGAAGCTCTCAGGCACCTCGGAGTTGCGTGCTTTTCGCACCAGCTCCACATGGTTGATATAGGCCGAGCCATCGGCCCACTGATAGGCACGCGGCAGCGGGGCCATGCACTGGGCGGGGTCAAACGGAAAGGCGTGGCGGGCGCGGCCGCTGTTGAGCTGCTCGTACAGGTCTTGCAGCTGGGGGGCAAGAAAGCCCCAGTCGTCCAGCACCTGCTGCAGCTTGCTGGCGATGCCGGTCGCATAATGGGCTGTGCCCAGGTCGCGGGATACAACCACGAGTTGGCCGTCGCGAGAGCCGTCTTTGTAGGTAGCGAGTTTCATGGTGGCAGGACCTTTGTCTCAGGGTGAAGTCTGGGAAAAGCGATTCCACCCAGGTCCCCGGGGCCTCGCCTTGCGGCTGCGGCAGCATTGGGGCCACGGTTGAAATTACGCTGGGGTAAATTCATTTAACTAATCAAAACGAGCGAATTTTAGTGCACATGGCCAAAGAACGTGCAGGCATTCAGTCGGTGGAGGTGGGTTTTGCGTTGCTTGAGGGGCTCACCCGCGCGCGCGGCCCCCTCATGCTCAAGGATGTGGCCGCCGCTGGCGGGATGAGCGCGGCCAAGGCGCACCGGTATCTAGTGAGCTTTCAGCGCCTGGGGCTGGTGGTGCAGGACGCCCGCACCGGCCACTACGACCTGGGCCCTGCCGCGCTGAAGCTGGGGCTGGCATCGCTGGCCCGGCTGGACGCCATGCGCATGGCCCGCGAGCGCATGCCCGAGCTGATGCAAAGCATCGGCCACACACTGGCCCTGGCGGTGTGGGGCAATCACGGCCCGACCATCGTGCACTGGGAAGAATCGCCCCAGGCCGTGACGGCCAACCTGCGCCTGGGCGATGTGATGCCGCTGCTGTCGTCGGCCACGGGCCGCTGCTTTGCCGCCCACATGGCACCAGAGGTCGTCGCGCCGCTGATCAAGGAAGAGCTTGCCCGCGTGGTCAAGATGCGCCGCACCGATCTGCCCGCCACCATGGCCGAGGTCAAGACCCTGCTGGCCGAAGTGCGCAAGCGCGGCGCGGCGCGCGTGGTCGATACGCTGCTGCCGGGCATCGTGGCCTTTTGCGCGCCGGTGTTCGACGCGGACGGCCACCTGGAGCTGGGCATCACCACGCTGGGCTCCATTGCCACGTTCGACCCCGAATGGGGCGGCGCGGTGGATGTGCCCCTGCGCGCCGCCGCCGCGCAGTTGTCGCGTGACCTGGGCGCGGGCAGCGCCTGAAACCGCAGCAGTCCGTGCCACGGCGCGCCCTGTTCCTGATCACTGCGGCGGTGCTGGCCCTGCACTGGCTGGTGCTGGGCGGAGTTTCGCTGGGGTGGCATGCTGCGCCGCAGCCTGCGGGCCAGGTGTTCAGCACGCGCAGCATTGCGCCCGCCCCGCTGGCGCCACCCGCAGTGCAGACCGCCGAACCCACCCCGCCAGCACGGGCGCGCCCGGCGGCCTCTGCCCGCCCAGCCCCGCGCAATCCGCCCGCCACAACCCGACCCGGGCCAGGCACACCCGTGGCCGCACCACCGGCGACCGTGGCCGAGGGCGCCAGCGACGCCACCCAGCCCCGCGC
>NZ_JBKDRI010000177.1:0-111533 GCF_046341535.1 Acidovorax sp.
GAAAAATGGAGCCCAAAAGCGCCCTGGAAGGGCCAAGACTAGCGGGAAACGCCGCAGAGTTGCCCAAAAAATAGGCAGCCTGAAAATCCTGCTCTGTTGCGCTTCATCATGCGTGGAAATCAGGGGTTTTTAGAGGTTCCCGAAAGTAGAGTGGCGTTCCGCAGTGACCGAGCGCCCGGTCGAACAGCCTCGCATCCAAACAGGTCTTGAAACCGTCGCAAATGCCCGTATCATTAGCACTCGCCAAGGATGAGTGCTAACAACACCGTCCGACGGGAGTTTGGAGCGGCCGGGTGCACCGGACGCCAATCCAGTTTGTGTGTTTTTTACTGAATCAGGAGCAATGCAATGAACCTTCGCCCTCTGCACGATCGCGTGATCGTCAAGCGTATCGAAAGCGAAACCACGACGGCCTCCGGCATCGTGATCCCCGAAAACGCCGCTGAAAAGCCCGATCAAGGTGAAGTGCTGGCCGTGGGCCCAGGCAAGAAGAACGACAAGGGCGAAGTGATCGCCCTGAACGTGAAGGTCGGCGACCGCGTTTTGTTTGGCAAGTACTCGGGCCAGACCGTCAAGGTCAAGGGCGACGAGTTGCTCGTCATGAAAGAAGACGATTTGTTTGCAGTGGTCGAGAAGTAATTCTCGCCCCTCTGGTTTACTCATCTTTTCATAGCTGTTAACGCTTTCAGGACAAGCGTAACCGGCTGATTTGAATCAAATTTTCAGGAGCTCCATCATGGCAGCAAAAGACGTAGTTTTCGGCGGCGAAGCCCGCGCACGCATGGTTGAAGGCGTGAACATTCTGGCCAATGCGGTCAAGGTAACCCTGGGCCCCAAGGGTCGCAATGTGGTGCTGGAGCGCTCGTTTGGCGCCCCCACCGTGACCAAGGACGGTGTGTCCGTGGCCAAGGAAATCGAACTGAAGGACAAGCTGCAAAACATGGGCGCGCAGCTCGTGAAGGAAGTGGCGTCCAAGACCAGCGACAACGCTGGTGACGGCACCACCACCGCCACCGTGCTGGCCCAGGCCATCGTGCGCGAAGGCTCCAAGTACGTGGCCGCTGGCCTGAACCCCATGGATCTCAAGCGCGGTATCGACAAAGCCGTTCTGGCCCTGACCGAAGAGCTGAGGAAGGCCTCCAAGCCCACCACCACCTCCAAGGAAATCGCCCAGGTCGGTTCGATCTCCGCCAACTCTGACGAATCCATCGGCAAGATCATTGCTGACGCGATGGACAAGGTCGGCAAGGAAGGCGTGATCACCGTGGAAGACGGCAAGTCGCTGCAAAACGAGCTGGATGTCGTGGAAGGGATGCAGTTTGATCGCGGCTACCTGTCGCCCTACTTCATCAACAACCCCGAAAAGCAAGCGGCTTTGCTGGACAACCCCTTCGTGCTGCTGTTCGACAAGAAAATCAGCAACATCCGCGACCTGCTGCCCACGCTGGAGCAAGTGGCCAAGGCTGGCCGTCCCCTGCTGATCATTGCCGAAGAAGTCGAGGGCGAAGCCCTGGCTACGCTGGTGGTCAACACCATCCGCGGCATCCTGAAGGTGGTGGCGGTGAAGGCTCCTGGCTTTGGCGACCGCCGCAAGGCCATGCTGGAAGACATCGCCATCCTGACGGGCGGCAAGGTCATCGCTGAAGAAGTGGGTCTGTCCCTGGAGAAGGTCACCCTGGCCGACCTGGGCCAAGCCAAGCGCATCGAAGTGGGCAAGGAAAACACCATCATCATCGACGGTGCCGGTGCCGCTGCCGACATCGAAGCCCGCGTCAAGCAAATCCGCATCCAGATCGAAGAAGCGACCAGCGACTACGACCGTGAAAAGCTGCAAGAGCGCGTGGCCAAGCTGGCCGGCGGTGTGGCCGTGATCAAGGTCGGTGCTGCCACCGAAGTCGAAATGAAGGAAAAGAAGGCCCGCGTGGAAGACGCCCTGCACGCTACCCGCGCTGCCGTGGAAGAAGGCATCGTGGCCGGTGGTGGCGTGGCTCTGCTGCGCGCACGCCAGGCGGCTGGCGAGATCAAGGGTGACAACGCTGACCAGGACGCAGGCGTGAAGCTGATCCTCAAGGCCATCGAAGCCCCCCTGCGCGAGATCGTCTACAACGCTGGCGGCGAGCCATCGGTGGTGGTCAACGCTGTGCTCAACGGCAAGGGCAACTACGGCTTCAACGCTGCCAACGACACCTACGGCGATATGATCGAAATGGGCATCCTGGACCCCACGAAGGTCACCCGTACGGCCCTGCAAAACGCCGCTTCCGTGGCCTCGCTGCTCCTGACGACCGAAGCCATGGTCGCCGAGGCTCCGAAGGACGAGGCTGGCGCGGGCGGCGCGGGCATGCCTGACATGGGTGGCATGGGCGGTATGGGCGGCATGGGCATGTAATGCCTTGACGGGCCCGAGAGGGCTCGATGCAGATAAGCCAAGGGCCGCGTATGCGGCCCTTTTTCGTTTGGTTATTCGTTTGCATGATGCCCAAACTGATCGGATCAAGAAGCTCTGTTTGACAACCTGTAGTGCGAGTACGGCAGACGCATCAGGGACACATTATTGAGTCGGCATCAACCAACTTGAATGCGTTGATGCGGTTCGAAGCTCTGCGCAAGGCTTCGACAGGCTCAGCCCGAACGGCTGGTTCAAGTTCAAAGGTGCCGACTCAATAATCCCAATGGTGTGGCCACATCGAAGCCGGGTGGTCGTTGACATTGAAACGAATCCGCAGCAAGCCCAGGTCATCATCAGCTCTTGCGAATGCGGCAGGCGCAGTGACAGCAAGATGCTGCAGCAAGAGGGCTGCTAGACTTCCTGCTGCTCTTCCGCCAGCGTGCCCAGTGGCTCCTCCCTCCCAATGACGCCCATGCTCTCCGATAAAAAGCCTGACACCCGGGCGCTGTACGTCTTTATTGCGCTTTTGCTGGCGGCCGTGCTGACCGTTTACCTGCCAGGCCTGGGACACGATCTTCTCTTTGACGATCAACGGCTCACGGACGGTAGCATCTTCGGACAATATGGCAGTCTGCTAACCATCAAGCAGCGCATGATCTCGTATGGAAGCTTCGTCTGGATCGACCAGTTGCTGGGTGCTGGTTGGTGGAAGCAACGTCTGGTCAACATCGCGCTGCATCTAGGCGTGGTAGCCGCTGTCTATGGACTGCTGCGGGCGCTTCTAGCCCACACGCGGTTTCCTCAAGACATCGAGGAGCAGGAACACTTCGAAGCATCCCGACGTGCCGCCCTGCGCATCGGGGTGGCGCTGTTTGCGCTCAGCCCAGTGGCAGTGTACGCGGTGGGTTACCTGATCCAGCGCTCCATCGTGATGGCGACCCTGTTCGCGTTGCTAGCGTGTTGGGCGTTTGTGCGTGCGCTTGAAACTCGGCGCTGGGCGTGGTACCTCGCGGCACTCGCTTGCTACGTACTGGCAGTGCTTTCCAAAGAGCATGCCGTCATGACTGCAGCCCTTGCTTTGCCGCTGTATGTATTTGTGCGACGACCTGATTTCAAGCGCGTGGCAATCGCAGGGGTGGTGGTACTTTTGCTCCTGTCAGGAGCCACGGCGGTGCTCCTGCACTTTTATGGGAGCGTGGTCGGACAGGTATTTGACGAACAATCGCTTGCTTTCGTGCAACAGCTGGAGGCCGTCCAACCAGGAATCAGTGGGCGGATGCTTCCACTGAGCATCTTGAATCAGGCGGGGCTGTTCTTCGGCTACGGGCTGTTATGGCTTGTGCCTTACGTTGGCTGGATGTCTGTTGACCTGCGGCCTGCCTTCCCTCTGGGATTTTTTGTCTCGTGGCATGCGCTAGGGGCTGCGGGCTATGTGGCTCTGATCTTGGGTGCAAGCTGGCTGCTGCTGCGTCGCTCCGGCGTGCTGGCGCTGCTTGGCCTGTTACTGCTCATGCCCGCGCTGTGGTTTGCCACCGAGTTCTCCACCGTGTGGGTTCAGGATCCTATGGTGCTCTATCGCAGCTACCTTTGGGCGGTGACGCTGCCAGGCCTGCTGGCCATAGCGCTGACCGGGTTTACACCGCGCACCATTTACTCTGCTGGCATCGTACTGGGCTTGCTGTTTGCAGTGCTCGCCCTGGAGCGTCACTTTTCTTTGCGCGATGATCTGAGCGCGTGGACAGACGCCAGCGAAAAAATTGACCTCAAGGCGCCGCCGAACGCCGTGGGTCGCAGCCGGGCTTTTGTAAACCTGGGCGCGTATTACCAAAGCCGCGGACTCGCAGAGCAGGCCGAACGGCCGCTTGCCACTGCTGCCGCATTGGGTGACCGTGGCGCGATTGGATCGAGCGCGATGTTCAACAACGGACTGCTCTTACGGTCTCTCAACAAGCACACAGAAGCGCTGAAAGCGTTTGCAGCCGCCGAAACTCTAGGCTACTCGGATGCGCGGCTCTACATCCAGCGAGGCAGGTCGCTCACAGCGCTGGGACAGCACGAACAGGCGTTCAGGAGCTACAGCCTAGCTGCAATTCGCGCCAAGTCCAATCCGCGCGATCACAGCCTGATGCCCGCAATCCTTATCTCGCGCGTCGAATCAGCCATGGCGGGGCAACTCTACGGGGAGGCCATTGTGTGCTTCGAGGAGTTACTCCTGGAAAGCCCCAGGGATCCCCGACTGCGGCTCGGTATGGGCATGGCGCTTGTCGGCAAGGGTGAAGCAAAAAAGGCGCTTGAATGGTTCAACACGCTGATTGCCGAAAAGCCGAGTGCAATGGCTTATTACGGCCGCGGCCTGGCTTACCACCAAATGGGGCAGCACTCGGCCAGCCTGCGCGATCTTGACGAGGCCCTTGGCATTGACCCGCGCAACCCGCAGTACCAAGCCATGCGCTCCACAGTGGCCGAAGCTGCTGGCACGGGTGGCAAAACCTCCCGCCGTACCAAGTAGCGCAGGTTGCAAACTGTGGCCTTGCGCGTACTCCATATTGGTAAGTTCTATCCCCCCTTTCGGGGTGGGATGGAGGTGTTTCTGGCCGACTTGATCACCGCGCAGCGCGCGGCCGGGATTGATGCCGCAGCGCTGGTGCACGGAGCACCGCTGCCCGATGACCCACCCTGGCTGACTCGCGTGCCCGTGCAGTTCCAGCTCATCTACGCTCCGATCGCCATCGGTTTCAGAGCAGCACTGGCCCGAGCCATCGCGCGGCATCAGCCCGATGTCTTGCATCTGCATATGCCGAATAACTCAGCCTTGTGGGCGCTGACTCTTCCACAGGCTGTTGCTATCCCATGGGTGGTGCACTGGCACTCCGATGTGGTCTCCTCTCAGATCCGCTTAGCCGTGGCAGTGGCGTACCGGCTGTACCGCCCTTTCGAGCAGGCAGTGCTTGAGCGGGCCGAGCGCATCATCGCCACATCGCCGCCCTACCTGGAGGCCAGCGAAGCGTTGCAACCGTGGCGCGCCAAGTGCGCCGTCATACCGTTAGGCCTGGGCCCAATGCCGCCCGCCTCCCCCCAATCGCAAACAGCCGCGCCATGGAGCGCGGGCGCGAAGTTGCGTCTGCTGTCGATAGGCCGTCTCACGTACTACAAAGGGTTCGAAACGCTTATCGAAGCCGTGTCGCGCCTGCAGGATGTAGAACTACTGATCGTGGGTGACGGGGATCTGCGCGGCAAACTGCAAGCCCTTATTGATGCCCGCGCCGCCGACGGAGCCCCCCCTCTAATACGCCTGCTGGGCAACGTAACGGATGCCGAGAAAGCCGGCCTGCTTGCAAGCTGCGACGTGTTTTGCCTGGCATCGCGCGAGCGCACTGAAGCGTTTGGCATGGTGTTGTTGGAGGCAATGCACCATGCCCGGCCGTGCGTTGTGTCTGCGCTGCCCGGCTCGGGCATGCCCTGGGTGCTAGCAACGGCGAAAGCAGGCCTACAAGCTTCCCCGGAAGACCCCGCCGACTGGGCCGAAAAGATCTTGCAGATGCAGGCTGATCCCGGCCGCCGAGCCCAATGGGGCGCTGCTGGGAATCGTGCCTTGCCTCAATATTTCTCTATCACCACGTGCACGCGAGCCTTGTCCGCACAATATTTACTAGCAGCCCCCCACGCCGACCATGCAATCCGTCCAGTCAGGGATATGCTGATAGTGATCCCCGCCCGAAACGAGGCGGCTACCATTGGAAGCCTTCTACAGCGCCTGAGCTCCGCGGGGTGGAGCAACGTGCTTGTTATCGATGACCAAAGCACCGACAACACCGGCGCCATAGCCAGTGCTGCAGGCGCGCAGGTGCTCAGGCCCGTGCTGGCCATGGGCGCATGGGGTGGCATGCAAGCAGGCATATCCTATGCACTGCGCCACGGGTATCAGGCAGTGATCACCATGGATGCCGACGGTCAACACGAAGTGGACGAAATTCCGGTGCTGCTTCAGTCGCGCGAATTGGCCGACCTGGTTGTCGGAGCCTTCCCGGAACGTGCGAGCCGCTTGCGGCAACTTGCGTGGAACTGGTTCAGAAAGCTGGCCGGCTTTGATCTGCGCGACCTGACTTCGGGATTTCGGCTTTACAACCGCGATGTGATGGAGATACTAGCGACACCCGAGGCAACCCTGCTCGACTACCAGGATCTGGGTGCGCTACTGCTTGTTCGGCGGGCCGGGCTTGGGATACGGGAAGTGCCGGTCTCGATGAATCTGCGCGCCGTCGGCCAGTCCCGCATTTTCAATTCATGGTTGAGCGTAGCGAAGTACATGGCAGCAACTACACTGTTGTGCATGGCGCAGTGGAATGTAACAGCGGGCCGAAATGCTGTTGGGAAGAAACATTGACGCCTTAGTGCGCTAGACACCGTTGGCGACATTACACAAATTCGCCCCTAAAAAATTTATCAGCCAGACGCAATACGATGGTTTATTGAGCAAGATGACCCATATGCCTCTTCATTAACTTAATGAACCGATCTTGACTGAACAAAGCCGCTCGGCGGCGACATGATTCTGAGATGCCAGGTCCCACGAGAGTTTCTATTTTCTGGACTGCATTTACAACTTCTTGAATCGTTGGGGAGGGGCTTATTAAAACGCCAGTCTCTGTCGGAACAATGGTTTCTAGCAGCCCTCCGTCAGCCACCCCGATTACCGGTTTACCCGCCGCCATGGCCTCGACGGGTGACATGCCAAAGTCCTCATCTACCGGCAGATAGATCACGCATCGGGCATTACCGACCCAGCGTCGCAGCGCCTCGTCGGGCTGCCAGCCAATGAACCGGATGTTGAGTGCATCTCCCGCGATTAACTTTAACCGTTCCAGCTCAGGGCCGCCGGAAAGTACCACCAGCGACTGATTTGGCATTTGCAGGAACGCCCGCACGATCAATTCGACCCGCTTGTTGGGCACCAGCCGCGCGGTAGAGAGGTAATAGCCCTGGTCGCCCAAGCATTGAAAGTGCTGCGTAGCCACCGGGGGATAGACCACTTCGGCGTCCAACCCTGTGTATCGATGAAGCCGGGCCCGCACGTTCTCCGAGTTCACGAAAATCCGGTCCATCCGGCCAATGGCAGCTTCATACTGTTTGCGAAACCACTGCACGAAGATTGCGTACAACGGCCGGAGCCAGAACGGGAAACCCGCCAGCGTGCTGTCGTAAAGATCGTAGGCAAAGCGAGGAATCGTATGACAGTAATAAAGGCGCTGGCCAGATCGCTGCTGGTAAACCGCCAAGGGGGCATAGAAGCCGCTGTAGAGCACGGTGTGTGCCTCTTGTAACCGCTGGGCCCGGAACCGAAAGCACCACATGCTCTCCAGGATTCGGGGAAGGCACGTGGACCAGCCACCCCGCAGTTCCTGAACGTTGGCCGAGGAACCATCCAGCAATGGTTGGGCATCGGGATAGCAACGGCTGACCAAGGCCTGAAAGTCCGGAAAGGCCTCAGCCAGCGTGAGCGTGACACGCTCTGCGCCCCCTGCCACCTGCATGAAATCGTACAGTAGGTAGTTTTTCATACCAGCAGCATCTCCAGACGGGTCAACATGGTTTCTGCACGCGCATTCCAGTCATGGGCTTGCACGAAGTCCTCCGCGAAGCTTGCAGTGCGTAACTGCGCCTGCGCTCCAGCCTGTACGACGGCATCCGCGAATGTTCGGGCATCGTTGCCATAGCAGGCCAGGGCACCCATTCCATGGCGCAGTGCACCCAGATCGGTGCTGGCCACTCCCAATCCGGCGGCGATGTACTCATAAAACTTCAACGGGCGCTCGACATAGCGCATGCGTCCATCCGCCTCGCGAAAAGGGATCAGCCCCACCTCATGGCTTTGCAGGACCGCCGGCAACTCTGCACGGCCTACACTGCCGCGCCACTGCAGGTTCGAAGGCCATGCGCGCTGTGCAGGCGCGCCGGGGGCATACACCGCGAAGGTCCAATCGGGCAGCAAGCGCGCGGCCTGGGCGAGCAAGCCGGTGTCAAGCCAAGCCGTGAGCCCGCCAACATAGACTGCGCTGCGCGGCTGTCGCACTACCGGACTTTGCGCGGCAGGCATCAAAAGCCGGGCCTCTACCCCATTCGGAATGTGCACCACCTCACCCTGCGGGTGCAGCGCACGGGCATATTCCGCCAGAGGGCCAGAGACGGCCCATACTTCGTCGAAGTCGGGGCCGCCCACCATGGATTCGAGCCCGTTGATGAGCACCGGATGCAGATCGCGTGCAAACCCCTGAGGCCAGTCGTTCAGGCGGCATACCTTGGCACGGGCCTTGATCTGGTGCATCAGCAACATATTGGGGGCCACATCGGCAATGCACGCGTCGAAAGTCACATCGCGCAGGGGCGCCGGACACCATTGCCCGTACGCCGGCAACTGCCAAGACCAGCGCAAAAAAAACCGATGCGCAGGGAACGGCGACTGAAGGCTCCATTCGGTAAGCCCCTGCGAAATGCGCACCGAACGCCGCCGCAGCCCACCTCCCCATGCCCTGCACAGCCGAGCATGGCGCTCGCGGCCCACCACGTCGATGGGCGATGAGAGCGTGGGCACGTAGTCGACCGCCCAACCCGCCGCGGCTAACGCCTGCGCCAGATGCTGCGAACCCACCTTGGTTCCACCATCAATGAACGACTGGGTGCCTAAAACCAGCGCACGCATGGTATCAGTGGCCGGTTTTGACACGGCTGGCCAGCAAGCTGCCCACCTCGTCACGAAGCCATTGACGGGTAACCGCCGCATTAAAGCGCTGGCAGGCAGAGTCCGAAGCGCGCTTCATGGCATCGATGTCCTGAGCGGTGAGCCGCGAGAGATGGGCGGCCAGGTCTGCCGCATCGAAGCTGCTGCTGACCACGCCACAGCCAAGCTCCGTCACCAGGGCCTGCATTTCTGGCGAAGGGCCGATGGCAATGGCCAGGCGCGCCTGCATGAATTCGAAGAACTTGTTAGGCAAAGCGTGCAGGTAATTGAAATTGGTAGGAGGCAGCAGAAACAAGCCTACGTCATAGCCGTTGATGTGAGCCGCTATATCTTGCATGGGCACGGGTGGAATGAACCGGATGCGCGCATGCCGGGCTGCCCGTTGCTTCAAGGTGGCAAGATACACGGGGTCTTGCTCCATCAGCATCAGATCAAGGCTGAAGCGATCGTCCAGATGGTCCATCAGATCGATCATCACCTCGATCTTGCGCGAGGCGATGGCTGCGCCATGGTGGATCAGCCGAATGCGGTCGGCACGCGTCGGCCGCACGGGCAAAGCCTGGGGCTCAGGACAATTGGGCATGACGGACACCGGCACGCCGTAGCACCGCTCGTACTCGCGTGCGATGCCCGCGCACACGGTACTCATGCGCGCAACCTGTGGCAGCGCATCTCGGCAGGTGACATCGAAGAAAGGCCCCAGCAATAAGCGCCACGCCCAAAGGTCCTCGAATTCTCGCGGCGCATACTCGTGCGCGTCGAGCCAAACGGGCGCATTGCCCGCCAACCGCAGCGCCATGGGCAGGGCCATGACATCGTTGGCCAATACCAGGTCGAAACCCGCTGGCACCTGCGCTGCGGCCTTCTCCAGCGCGCGGATCTGAGGGTGTTGCCAGTAATAGGCGTCGTAGCACCGGAAGGCCAGACGCAGCGCATTGCGCAAAACCCCTTTACGATCCGCACGCGGCTGCTCGACGGAGGTGAAATGCAGCATCCCGGGTGGGCATTCTCCGAACCCCAACACATGGATTTCATGCTCGTCCTTCAGCGCTTCGTACTGACGCATCACGCGGGGATCGGACGCGATGGGCGAAAGCGACATCAACAGCAAACGAGCCACAGCAACTCAACCCGCGAAATGCTGTGCGTGCCAACGCGTGAAGTTGATCCAGCGCCACACCTGCCAGCTGAACGGGCGTCGCCCCGCAACGACCTGATCGAAAGCCTTGAGCACTTCGTCCTGACGGAAGAACGGCAACTTCAGCGGATAACGCAACCACTCGCGCACTTGCGGCGCCATCTGCAAAAGCCAAGCTTGCTCGGGCGTGGCAAAGCCGATCTTGTCCCGGCGATCCAGAATCTCATCCGGCACCAGCCCTCGCATGGCGCGGCGCAGCAGGTGCTTGGTTTCGCCTTGGGGCGACACCAAATATTCCTCCGGCAGCGTCAGTAAAAAGTCTGCCAGTTCCGTCGTCAAAAAGGGCACCCGGCTTTCTACCGAGAAACGCATCGAATTGCGGTCACCGTGGCGAAGCAGGCCTGGCAGTCCAACGCCGTGCAGCGAGCGGGCCAACTCTGCCACCATGCGGCGACCTGGGGCCGTCTGAAGTGGCAATTCGCGTGGGAAACGCAGCACCACGCCAGCGTCGCCCAACACGCGTCCGTCCAACCAAGGCGGGCAGGCATCGGCACCGTTCATGCGGCGCAGCGCTTGGTAGGCCGCATCACTGGTGTATTCAGCTACGGCAGCCTTGAAGCCCTCTAGGCCCGCCCTGCCCGGCCAGCGCCCCCACTGGCGCAAGAAAGCGGCAGCACTTGCCCACCGGCCTTCGTCCAGCAGGCTACGCACACGCGGCCCTGGGTAGCCCACATAACCGCCGCACAGCTCATCAGCACCTTGACCATCGAGCGTTACGGTCACACCATGCTCTCGTGCTAGCTTGAAAACCCGATACTGAGCATAAATGCTGGTGCTGCCGAAGGGCTCACCCTGGGTGGCAATCATGTCATCCAGGTCGGCAGCCAACTCGCTTGGCTGGATGAAAACTTTGTGGGCCGTGGCACCTGTTTCAGTGTTCACCTGATCCACCCATTGCTCTTCAGAGACCGCGCTGTTCGCAGCGATAAAACTGAACGTGTGGATGGGCGCATCAGGCTCCAGATGCCGTATGCAGCCGACGATGGCGGAAGAGTCCACGCCCCCAGATAGAGCGGCCCCCAGCGGCACATCGCTGCGCAGATGCAGCCGCACGCTCTCGAGAAGCAGGTTTCTTAGAGTTTCCGCTGCGTCATCGAATGACAAACGCGGCGCGACTGCGATGGTGGCTCGCCACCATGAGCGAAGAGTCATTTGTCGCGACTCAACCGAATAGCGAAAACATTGGCCCGGAGGCAATGCCAAAACGTCGCGGAAAAAAGTCCGCTCACCCGTTTCGTAACGGCCATGGACTAAGTAGTCGTATGAAGTCTGCCAATCGAGCTCAGCTGGATGGGGTTGCATGGCTCGCAAAGCGGGCACTTCCGAGGCAAACGCCAGTCCTTCACTGTCTGCGCGGTAATACAGCGGCTTGATTCCAAAAGCATCGCGTGCACCATGCAGATCGCCCGTCCGTCGATCCAGAAGTACGAAGGCAAACATGCCCACAAAGCGTGGCAATGCTGCCTCGCCCCATTCAATCCATGCCTGAAGCAACACCTCGGTGTCAGACGCTGAGCGGAACTGGCAACCCCGAGCTTCCAACGCTTGGCGCAGTTCTCGGTAGTTGTAGATTTCTCCGTTGAAGACCAACACAAATCGACCATCGGCGCTGGTCATGGGCTGGTGGGCCGCCTCCGTTAGATCAATGACACTCAGGCGAGTATGGCCCAACGCCACGCTGTGACCAGGGCCCTGCCAGATTTCAACGCCCTGATCATCGGGACCACGCCTGCGAAGGCAAGCCAAGGCTGGCGCCAAATGGCTCTCAAGCGCTGCCGAAGGCCTATGGGAAGTCAGTCCAGCAATACCGCACATACAGATTACTTTGAATGCAGCTTTGCCCAAAGCCGATTGACACCGTCATTGAAAGGGCGGCGCAAGACCCATGGAATCGAATGCCATAAGGCCAGCAATGGTCCCGGCGCCGGAGGCAGCCTGGATTTCCTCACGGGATGATCGGTGATTTCTGCGGGTAACCCTGAAGGCAAGCCGCTACGGTGAGCAGGCTTGCAGGACTCGATCAATGCATCGTACTCAGTGATGAACTTCTGATAGGAATACCGGCCGGACTGAACAACATCAAAATAGGCTTTGTCCGTTAATCGGTCCAACAAAGCGTCGTCGGACGCAGCAGCCATTACTTCGTCAACATTGGAAAAATCTTTGCGCAAAGGGATGTAGTGGACCCAAGGTTGCAAGATCCCGGAATACCTACCCTCAAAGAGAATCAACGCCGTGCGAAAAGCGATTGCTTCAAAAAAACGGGGAGAAATTTGATTCATGATGGGTTGTTCATCCTCCCAACCCATTCGCTGCTTGAATTCTGCGTAACTCAATTCCGGATTTTCAGTGAGTGCCTCGTTAGCTGCTTTACGCAGGCTGCCGTCAAAATCGAATCGATTGGAGCCGCTCTCAGTCCCCAGAGTGGCTTTGCAAGCCATCAGGAAACGAGGCCAATCGCTGCCATAGATACGCTTGTCTTCATCCCACTCGATGTCGCAAGAAATACCGCGCTGTTTGCAGGCAAGCTGCATACCCTTTGCAATTTCCAATTTCTCTTGACCAAGATCACCGTAAAAATATGGCAATGCCCGTCCTCGATATCCGATGACAATAGGCCGATTAGTTGCCAAGGGAGGCAAAGAGATCTCATAAATCTGCTCAGGACAATAACCAGTCAAAGTAGTGACAAAGCGAACATTAGGGAAGCGTGCAGATGGGTAGATCTTTTCTCTGTGCAGCGGAGGGACGCAAGTGAAAACTATTGAAACACCTAATTCACCAATAGTATCCCAAACATTAGATGTCAGATCATACTCATCTTGAACAAATAATATTTTTTGTCCTGAATGCTTCGAAATTTTTAACCTAAGCGCGGCTGAGATATGCCCAAAAGCCACCCTCGCGCTATAATGAATCAAAATTACATCGAAAAAAGTAAAATTAAATTTCACATCGGGCAACCCCGCGTGCATGTAAAAATGATTATTTGCCGAATATTTTTTAAAGGCGCACAGATGATCAAAAACCGTATTGGTGTAGGTTTCGAAATGATCGTAAAGAATCAGAACATTCATGCATCAATAAATTGATTTTGCCAAAGCTCCAAGCTTAGCAGAGCCCACAAGTTCCGACCATAAACGGATTGAGAATTAAGAACCTGATCAACGGTGAATCCTTCATTTAAATACGCACGTTGGCGCGCACGGGTGCTTCCCAACACATCACCGATGTACTCCCGTGCAGGTCCGCCTTTAGAAAGCCAAAGATTCAACGGCACCGGGAATCCCATCTTATCCTTCCGACTCGTAATGGACTCAGGAAGCACTCCTGAAAACACTGATTTTAACAAGCGTTTCAGCTCTCCATGGCGGAATTTAATATCGGCGGGAATTGTCGCAGCGAACTCCACCAAAGGGTGATCTAAAAATGGCACTCTTGCTTCAACACCATGAGCCATGCTCATTCGATCCTCAACCTGCAAAAGAGCAGGAAGTAGAGTTTTAAAATCGAAATGGGTCATAGCATCAAAATACGATCCGCCCCCAACATTCTCACCTTTAAAAATCGCTTGAAATTCATTATAAGTTGCGGCATGATCAATCACACCGGCAGCCAAGATCGAACCAAAAGTATTTGAACGATTAACCAGGCGCCAATAACGAGCATCCCTCTCGCCAAATACACCTTCAGACCAAAACTCTTGCATCATCGGCTGATACTGTCGCAACGTCTGAAGATTCGGAATAATTGATTCGTACGTGACAACAAAATTTCCATCATGAAGCGTGCCCTCTATAGCCCCTTTAATGCATTGCTCAAAGTAGGCGATTAAATATCGTGCATACCCACCAAAAATCTCGTCCCCACCCTGGCCTCCCAACACGACCTTGACATGCTGCCCAGCGATTTTTGACACCATATATTGAGGAAAGGCGCCCGGCCCAGCAACAGGCTGATCCAAATGCCAAATAACTTTGCCAACGTGACTAACAAAGTCTTCCTCATTAATGTCTGCAATATGAAGCCGCATTCCCTGCTCATCCGCTAACGCCTGGGCATAACTAGACTCGTCAAAACGAGAACCCTCTAAAAATCGGCCATTAAAGGCCTGGAAGCGGCTTTGAGAGCTAGTTTTTCTGGCGATTGACGCCAACAAGCTGGAATCAA
Organism: Acidovorax sp.; assembly: GCF_046341535.1. Classification (GTDB taxonomy): domain Bacteria; phylum Pseudomonadota; class Gammaproteobacteria; order Burkholderiales; family Burkholderiaceae_C; genus Acidovorax. Next base: position 14,494 of record NZ_JBKDRI010000177.1, read on the forward strand.
GACCTCCACTCACATAACTACCAATTTCAACATCCGATCTTAAATGAATTGCAATAGAGTCTTGAACCAACTCCTTCAACCTAGCCTCAAACCATCTTTCCGTGTGATTATAATCAATATCATAATGCACCTCCCAATATTTTTTGAACACCGGCATCCTGCCAGGCAGCACTATAGCTGTGTGCGCGGCTGGCATCTGAGAAACACCAGAAAGTAGAGTTTTTTCACCCAAGCAAAACTGAAAAGTAAAATAATCGGAAAGAGCTCTTGAGCTTATCTCTTTAGCCTTGACAAACGGCAATAGCGCCTTCACCTCGGACGCGAAGAAAAAAATATTATCCTGCACCATCCAATACAGAGGCTTTATGCCAAAGCGATCGCGCGCAAGAAATAATTCTTGCTTCTTGGCATCCCAGATCGCTAACGCGAACATTCCGCGCAAGCGAGCCACACACTGAGCGCCCCACAGCTGATATGCACGGAGAATAACCTCAGTATCCGATTGAGTAGAAAAGTCCCCTCCAATTTCCCGCTGTAGCTCTATGTAATTATATATTTCGCCATTATAAACTATCGTATATCTATCATCTCCGCTATGCATGGGTTGAGCGCCGGCGTCCAGATCGATAATTGCAAGGCGAACGTGTCCAAGTCCTACAGCGCCATTATTTGCGACCCAACACTTTGACCCATCTGGGCCACGATGCCTTATCGGATCAAGCCCTAGGGTTACTTGATTATGCAAGACATCGATCTCCCGCGGCTGCGGTGGCATTACCCCAAAAATACCACACATATCATTTCACCCTCAAGATTGTCTTTAACACCGGAGTCAGTGGCTTTCTTATCCGAGACGGGACCTTCAGCCATACCGGTACTAGCCGATCCAACGCAATTCTAGAAAAATTTGCACTAGAGAAAGGTAAAATCACAGGCGGCGTGGCCGTAGCGGGAATAGCTCTCAGCGGCACAGTAGTCAGCTGAGAAGGCTGAGCAGGAGCGAATGAAGTTACCGCCCCACCCAGGCCCACAATTTCATGCGTTGGCATCAAGTCTGAAATAATCAAATCGGTCTTTCTCACAAATTTCAAATAACTGTACCTTCCCTCAGCGATTATTTCTCTGTAAGCCTTATCTACCATTGAGTCAATCAACTCAGAATTATTAAGTGCCGCAATGATCTCTGGAATATTCGACCCATCTTTGCGGAGAGAAAGATAATGAACTCCCGGCTTCAATATGTTCGAGTATTGGCCCTCAAAGAGAACGAGGGCTGTTTTCGCAGCAATTGCTTCAAAAATGCGAGGCGATATCTGATTCATCAAACCAGGCTCCTCATGGGCAGCAATCACACAATTATAAATCTCTCGATCATCACACTCAGGATATTTGTCCTTATATTCCAATATTTTTTGCTGCAGGTCACCATCCCAGTCAAATACGTTACTACCACTTTCAGAACCTAACATTGCACGTGATGATTTTATGAAAGCATACCAAGAAGGGCCATAAATACGAGCCTCTTCAGTCCACTCAATGTCGCATGGAATGCCATTGTTCAGACAATAAGCCTTTACCATCTTACCAATCTGAACCTTCTCCTCACCCAACTGACCATATCTTAAAGGCAAGGGCCGGCCTCTGTAGGCAATTGCAATGGGCCTTTTTGAGGGGGGCACATCACTAAGCAACTCGGAAAGATCATGAGGGACGTATCCAGTCAAAACCGAAGTGAATTTCACACCTTGAAATTTTTCAGGAGGATAAATTTTATTGATGCCATCCTCAGGCACAACCGTAAATACCAAATTTATTTTTAATCTTTTAATCCACGCCCAAGCTTTCCGAGTGTGATCATATTCATCCTGAATATATAAAATCTTCAATCCGCGAAAATTCTCAAAAAGGCTGCAGGTGGATTCAGAAATTTGATCGTATGGCAGCCTTATCGAATAATGCAAGGCGATGGCATCAAACCTGCGGTGGTCGACATTTGTTAAGCTCGAATCGTCCTGATGCAGATAAAAATATCTATTATTGGAATAGATCCCAAAACTTGCCACATGCTCATGCACAGTGTTGGTATACGTTTGACTAGCATTGTATAAGAATAAAATGTTATACACAATAACTACCTAACGAGCAGTGTTTACACAGAGACTCAGGGTGAAAATTCAGGTTAATTTACCTCAAGCAAACCCACAACTTATCAACTTTAAAAGAGTTAGTCTTCAATATTTTCGGGGCTCGCTTGGCAACATTCGGATGTATCGCAAAAATACAAAAATGATTCCATTGCGCTTATTAATATGGAAGATATTTTTATCTTTTATATTAATATCACGAGTAAATTTACTCAAGCATCTGCTTTTCTCAAGTATGCCATGACCGCGCCAATTACGACTTACCAAATGACCAAAAAATAATACGATATTTTCCGATGACCATATCAGCGCATATAAGATTCCACAAATATGATTAAGATAAGTTGCTTCCCTGCGGCGCTCAGGATTTTTAAATTTTCACCCTTGGAATTTTCAATGTTTATAATTTATTAGCTTACGCTTATTGATCTTGAAAAACATATTTTTAACTGCTCTTGCTTTTATTCTGAAGCTAAAGGAAATCAATGTTTGCTGGATCGCACTACGTTAATAAAAAGCCAGCGGAATAGATTCATCACAAACTAACTTCGCGGCGCAGTATTAGCGTAATTGCACCATGACCTTCACCCGATGATCAAGAAAAGCAACCTTGCATTACAAGCAAAAAACTAGTCGAAGCGCTCCACTAGAAATATGAACCCAGACAACGACCATCAGACCACCGAAAATGACTTCAAACGCACAACGTGGATAACTATCTCAGCAGAGTATTTGTAAGTTCGACAACTGAAACTCTTGATCGGTACCGTAGGGTGTCGCGTTTTAGTTGCCCACGAGGAAAAAGCTCCTTCAATCGGCAACTATTTCACTACAAAGGTCTATTAACAGACTGCTTAATTTAACAGGCTGCTGACATACCCCCCAAAAACTCTAAAAACTGCATTCTCGACGGCCTCTTACCCCTTGAGAGGCTCAAAAAAAGCTTGTGGCTCGTTTTATGAGGTCTAGCTTTTGCGATTGACATCAGCAATCCAGTACTTCAGAAGCTTGCTAAGTTCTGGCGACCGCAAACCTTGCGCTAAGCAAACGCTCTACCCGACGAGAAACCATATACTCTGGGTGACGAATCGCTAGGCAGGAGGATCCTCGTATCCGCAGTGATTTTTCAGTGTTGGCTCATCATCTTTTGATGCTTCGCCATGCAACGTTCGATCATTTCAGCATTGTTTCGTGTCCATTCGACAGTAAGGCGAAGACCTTCTCGTATGTTCATTTGGGCTTCAAACCCTAATTTTTCGCGTGCCTTGTCCGTGGAAGCAAAACGTTTACCGGATCGATCCCAGTCTCTGGCGGGACGCAGATCAAGAGGTGTTTTGTTGCCAGTGAATTCGTTAATCAACGTAGCCAACTCGAGAATGGTAGTTTCACGTCCAGTAGCCAAGTTATAGACTTCGCCCTTCTGTCCGCACAGCGCGCATGCCATCAATCCGCGCGCCATGTCTTCTACGAAGATAAAGTCACGGCTGGCGTTTCCACCATTGTCTAAGGGTAGCGCCTCTTGCTGTAACGACCGCCATACGAAAGTCGGTATTACGTTGCGCCATACAGTGTGGGCAGTGCCACGCCATTGACCAGCGCCCAAGATTTCTCTTGGCCCATACACATTGGAAAATCGAGCTTTCACGAATGGCAAGTTTGCTCTTTGAAAAAAATAGTTTCCATACAACTCACCAATGATCTTTGAAATCGAATAGGGGCTATCATGGTATAGCGTGACAGGTTGATCTTCTGTCGTGGCAGAAGCTACGTTGTAAGTCTTTTCTGCGACCGCGCAAGCTGCGGCTGCGTAAACCACTTTCTTCAGCGTTTTGATGTCAGACAATCGCTGAAATAGTTTCAAACTAGTCAGCGTGTTGTTTTCGTGGTCTGCCAACGGATTGGCGATGGAAGACTGGTTCCCGTGATAGCAAGCCAAGTGAAACGCGTAATCAAGATCCTCAGGTAACGATGAAAGGATCTGATCGTCATTAATCGACCCAAAAACAAAGCGCACGCGAGCATCGCCTGGGATATTAGTTGCCTCGGATGATAGTAGGTTGTCCACGACAATGATTTCGCGTGGATTTTGCTGCAGGATCGCGTAAGTCAGATTACTTCCAACGAAGCCTGCGCCTCCAACGATCAACACGCGTTGGTTAGAAAACGTGGCGGAGTTCGCATTCATGATTTATGCAGCGGTTGGCGGCTTGAGATGGCTAAAGACGTCGTTGACCCCGTGCTGGTCATACCACTGCAGTTGCCGCTGAATAGTTTGCTCAAAGCCAAGCTGGCACGTCCAACCAAAGTCCGCCTCTGTCTTGCTCGCGTCAAGGCAAACCACAGGAACATCGTCTGCCAACGGTGCCACCACAGGCACTTCTGTCGGATCAAGTCCCAAATAGCGCTCTACTGCGCGGAAGATCTCCAAGATCGTGTGCGCCTCGCCGCTCGACACGTTGTAGACACCGACCGGGGCATCTTGCTGAATGGCCAAGTCCATGAATCGCAGGAAATCCTGCATGTCCAGAAAGTCCCTGGCGGTATCTGAGCAAAAGCACTTCTGCCCAGCCTTGAGCCTCTTGTAAAAGGTAGGAATGGGACCGATCGCGAGGCGTGGGCCAGTCACATTCGCAATGCGAAGAGACAGCGAAGGCACCTTGCTCATCAGCATGAACTGCTCGCCGGCCGTTTTACTGATGCCATAGCTGGTAAAGGGCGCGCAACGCTCCTGCGTCGAGATGGGCAACGATGTAGGGCGGCCGTAGCAAAGCGCAGTCTGAAAATTCACTAGCCGTTTGACTTGATGACGCTCACTGGCGCGGGCCACGGCAATGCTGCCAGTGACGTTGGTATTCGCGTCCTCTCGCCAGTCCTCAGGATCTTTGTACGCAGCAGCGGCGTGAATGACGATCTCTGGTGCAAACGCGTCGAATATCTTGTCCACCCAGGCCGCATCGGCGATATGGCCTTCATGCACTTGAAGACCTTCGACCGATGGCACAACTTCCCGCTTACCTGTGGCGAAATTGTCCAACACAGCGATTTGGTGCCCCTTCGGCAACCAATGTTCAATAAGGTTGGAGCCTAAACAGCCGGCTCCTCCAGTGATCAGAATCCGCATCGGTATCTGCCTTACTGCTTGTTTTCAAGACGCAGATGGGTGTACTCACCGAGCGTGCCATGCTGTTTGTAATAAGCGATAGCCGTATCCACCGTGTGCTGAAGCGGTGTGAAAGTCAATTGACCAAAATCTTCAAACGTTCTGGAAGGATCCAGCAGGATCGAGGCGACGTCGTCCGGGCCCAGTTCTTTGACCTCGGCTTCTGGCTTTTCGGTGAAGCCCATTGCGGTGACCACAGCGTTGTAGAGCTCTTCAATCGCGATATCCGTGCCGGATGAAAAATGGTATGACCCATGTCCGACGCCATCGCATGCCTTGAGGACGACCCGTGCCAGATCTTCGACAAAGACGAAGTCGCGCCGTGCCTTGGTGACAAAGCAACGCTTCCCATCCTTGAGTCGCTGATAAAAAATTGGCAGCGGACCCGCCACGTTCCGGGGGCCAACCACGTTCGCCAAGCGGAACGTTACGAAGTCAAGCCCGGACAGCTCAAGGTACAACTCGTTTGCAGTTTTGCTGATGGCATAACTGCTTCCACCCGGCGAGCGCGGATGGTCCAGGCGGATGGGATGCTGTTGCGGGCGCAGGCCGTAGCAAAGAGCGGTTTGAAAATAAACAAACCGCTTCACTCCGTTGCGCTTCGCTGCGTCGATGACATTGGCACCTCCAACGCAGTTCGTCAGCGTGTCGTTGTACCAGTCATCGGGGTCCTTGTACGAGGCTGCGGTGTGGACGACCGCGTCCGGCCGAAACTCACCCAGCAGTTGGTCCACCAAAGGCTTGTCTGCGATAGAGCCGATCACGACCTTCAGTCGAGGATGCTCATCCAAATGCTCACGCCTGCCAGTGGCAAGGTTATCGATCGCAAGCACTTCGTCGCCGCGAGCAAGCAGCATTTCAACGACGTGAGAACCAATTTGGCCGAGGCCACCAGTGACAAAAACTTTCATGTGATTTTCCAGTGAAGCGTTATCAAGTAAGGAGTTGCAGTAAGCGCGCAGATGCATCGCCATTTCCATAGGGGTTGTCGTTACCGGACGCTGGAGGGGCAGACGCTACGACATCCCGATAAGCCAGAAGAATGCGATCTTTCGTTGCCCCTGTTAGGCGGTTCCAACCCAGCGTGACAGTTTCAACCCACTCAGTCTCATCGCGGAGGGTGATGCAGGGCACTCTATAGAAATAGGCTTCTTTTTGCACGCCACCAGAGTCCGTCATGATGACTGCTGCGGCTTGCTCCAGCGCCACCATATCGAGATATGAGAGAGGTTCAACCACGCGCAATTTGCACAAGTTGGATTGCAAGCCCGTTACCTCGACAAGGCGTCTTGTGCGCGGATGCAAGGGTAGAACAACGGGCATGTCCTGCGCGACTTCCACCAACGCTTCAACGATCTGCGTGAGACGTGAGGGGTCATCTGTATTTTCGGCGCGGTGGCAAGTTGCTAGCACATAGCGGCGCTGAGTCAACTGAAGCTGTGCAAGGATTGAACTGCGCTGCAGGGCACGACTGCCATAGAACAGCGATGCGTCGTACATGACGTCTCCCACCAAGTGAACCCCGCGAGAAAGACCCTCGTGAGCAAGATGCCCAACGGCAGTAGAAGTGGGACACAACAGCAATGTAGAAACGCGATCCGTCAAAATCCGGTTAACTTCTTCAGGCATGCGCATGTTGAATGATCGCAAGCCTGCTTCCACATGGGCCACGGGGATGTTCAACTTGGCAGCCGCCAAGGCGCCGGCCAATGTCGAATTGGTATCACCGTAGACCAGCACCCAATCTGGCCGCTCCCTCAGTAGTACCGCCTCGATTGCCTCCAGCATGCGGCCGGTCATCGCACCATGGTTGCCTCCGGATATCGCCAAGTGCACATGGGGTGTGGGAATTTCCAACTCGTCGAAAAACACCTTCGACATGTTGTCGTCAAAGTGCTGGCCCGTATGAACGATCAGTTCTTCCAATCGATCAGCAAAACCAGACTGGATGGTCCGCGACACAGCTGCTGCTTTGATGAACTGGGGCCGGGCACCCACGATCGTGAGAATCTTACGTCTGGTCATGCCATGGCCTTCGTCAATGCACTGACTACCCGGTCCTGGTCGGAAAAGGTCAGGAATGGACCCATGGGTAAACTCAGCACCTCTTGGGCCAAACGATCACCCACGGGTAACCGCACATCCGGGTCAGCCACAGCAGGCTGTTGATTCAATGGAAGTGGGTAATGAATGGCGGTAGGCACCCCTGCCTCGCTGAGCACGGCTTGGACACGATCACGCCCTTGCGCACGAATTGTGTACTGTGCCCAAACACTATGCTGATTGGCTGCGATGCGCGGTATGGTGGAAATACCAGCTGACTCCAACAATTGGTTATAACGGGCCGCCACTTGCTGACGCAACTTTATTTCATCGTCAAAGCTGCTCAGCTTGGCCAGAAGCACCGCAGCTTGCAAGGTGTCCAGACGGCTGTTGACTCCAACCCGAATGTGGTGATATCGCCGATCTTGCCCATGGCGAGCAATCTGACGCATCTCTCGCGCAAGCTCGTCATCGTTGGTAAAAATAGCTCCGCCGTCCCCGTAACAACCCAACGGCTTACTGGGGAAAAAGCTGGCGCAAGCCAAAGTAGTGAGGTTGCAACTCTTGCGCCCTTTATAGGTAGCACCAAAACTCTGCGCCGCATCCTCAATGACAGGAATTCGATATTTGGCGGCTATTTCATTGATCACATCAAAATCCGCGCATTGCCCATACAGGCTGACCGGAATGATGGCCTTCGTACGAGGCGTGATTGCGGCCTCGAGTAACGATGGATCGAGGTTGTATGTATGTGGCGACACATCTACATACACGGGCTTGGCACCCAGTAGAGCGACGGTCTCAGCCGTGGCGATATATGTGAATCCGGGGGTGATTACTTCGTCCCCAGGCCCAATGCCCAGCGCCATCTGCGCAATTTGAAGCGCATCGGTGCCATTGGCCACCGTAATGCAATATTTGGCCCCGGTGTAGCTTGCCAGGCGCTCTTCCAGTTCATGGACTTCCGGACCCAGGATGTACTGCCCATGATTCAATACTTTCTGAATGCGCGCGTCGATGTCAGTCTTGAGCTGAAGGTATTGCGCTCTTAGATCGGTGAATTCCATTACAACTCCATGCGATGGCGGGTATCAAGCTCGCTGTAACTCACCATCAATCAAACGATATAAATGACCAGTTTTTGGACAATGCGCTTGGGCATCTCCGGTCAAGGGAAGATCGAGACGCTCCCCGTGTTCGCTCATCCATCCGATTTGCCGAGCAGGTACGCCTGCAACTAATGCATAAGCCTTAACGTCACGCGTGATCACCGCCCCAGCAGCGACGAACGCATAGGCACCAATGGTTGTGCCGCACACCACGGTTGAATTGGCGCCGAGCGTGGCCCCCTTGCAAACCTGAGTTCGCCTGTACTCGTTTTTCCGCACGACGGTGCTGCGAGGGTTATACACATTGGTGAAAACAACGCTGGGCCCGCAAAAAACATCGTCTTCCAGCGTAACAGCATCGTAGACGCTCACATTATTCTGAACCTTGACATTATTGCCGATCACCACGTCATTGCCGACATAGACGTTTTGCCCGAAAGAGCAAGAAAGGCCGATCCGCGCTCCTGCTGAGATATGCACCCAGTGCCAAATGCGGGTGCCCGCGCCGATTTTCGCCCCTGCATCGACGATCGACGTCGGGTGTGCGCTATAGGATATCTCGCTCATGCTGCCCAAATAATGAAACTAGTTGCCGTGATAGGCAGCCAGACAGTTTTCGATACTTCCCTGCATGAGGATCTGGCCCTCGTTAAGCCATATCCCTGTATTGCAGAACGTTTTCAAGATCGAGTCGTTGTGCGAAGCAAGTACTAGGATCTTGACCTTGCTCATCATATTTTCCAGCCGAATGCGCGCCTTGTCGATGAATTGTGCGTCGCCCACGCCAATCATCTCGTCCATCAGCAAGATATCCGGGGCCACGGCCGTCGACACTGCGAAGGCAAGGCGAAGCATCATGCCAGACGAGTAGGTGCGCACAGGCAGATGCAGGTAGTCACCCAGCTCAGTGAAATCCTCTATATCGGTCACGAGGCCCTTGGCGTCTTTGCTGCTAATTCCCATCACGATGCAACGTGTCGCAATAAACTCGTAGCCACTGGCATCGGGATCCATGCCCAACATCAGGTCAATCAGGGAAGAGATGTGGCCATCAGACCTCATTACGCCAGAGGTGGGTTCATACACGCTGGAAAGCACCCGCAGCATGGTGGACTTGCCAGCCCCATTGCGGCCAATCAGGCCCATCCGATCTCCGTCCTTGAGAGACAGCGTGACGTCTCGCAGCGCACGTACTGCGATCGCGCCATGCCCGATGTCTTCGATCCGTCCCCGGTGTCCTTGGGCCTTTCCGAGCAACGTGTTTAGCAATCCGCGTGAGCGCGATGAAAACAGTGGGAAGTCGACATTGACCCGCTCCAATTCGATGCTTGCCATGATCAGAGCCAGTACACGAGCCTGCGACGGCTCTGCAAGAATACGGTGAAAAAAGCTAATAGCAATGCGAGAAAAGTAGCGCCGGCCATCAAATAGCTGTAAGGATGGACGGATTCGCCTAATACGGGAGCCCTGACTAAATCAAGAAATGCTGCTAAAGGATTCACGTGCACGATTAATTGTGCCCGCTCACTGAGCTGCGACGCGTTCCACATGACAGGCGTGAGAAACATCGCAATCTGCATCAAGCTAGTAACAATCATCGGTATGTCGCGAAAACGCGCACACAAAGCACCCAAAATGCAAGATACGAGTGCCGCACACACCACTGTAAACGCGAGTCCAAACAAAAATGGGATTGGCCTCACATCATCCAGACGCCCAAAAGCTAGAAGAACAATCAAGGCAATCGGAATGTTGTGGCCCATCATCAACAGATTTCGCCAGATGACCCTCAATCCGAAGGCAGTCTTAGGATAAGGCGTTTGCTTCAAGAACGCACTGGAGCCGATAAACGTCTGGCAACTGTCGGAAATGCATTGCGATATGAACAGAAACAGCACATGGCTGACACAAAAGAACGGCAAGTACGTCTGGATATCTATCTTGAAAACCTGTGACCCAATCAAACCAAACGCACCGATAAAAATGGACGTGTTGATCGATATCCACACGGGTCCCAAAAAGGAGCGACGGTACTGCTTGAGAATATCTTCAAGCCCCAAGTGCAACCAGAAACGCCAAAGCTTCAACGCGCCCCGCACGTCGGACATTAGCAACTGGAGTTGGGAAAGCGACTTCAGGCCGGAAGCTTCCATGCTTTCAAAACCCTATCCGACGCACAAAGGGATGCACACGCTCATCCGTATCGCTCGCAATCGAAGCGCTGCGGATCACATCCACCGTTTCGATGCAATGCCTTGCATCCGCCAATCCATACCCCCGCCCCGCCAGGATCTCGCGGTAGCTGGTCGTATGCAGATCGGTAAAACCTTCAGAGAATTCGAGTCGCTCTCCGCTGACATCGATATTGCGGTACGTAGGTTTCTTGCCTTTGACACCCTCCGGCAAGTCATTGGCATCGATGGACAAAAACCATTGCACCCGGGCGCGTTCGTATTCCAGATAGCCAGCTGCCTTGGTTTCTTCGCTCAAGTGAATGCGATTGTCCTGAAGCCTGCCGAAGATGAAGTGCAGCATGTCGAAGAAATGCACACCGATGTTGGTGGCTACGCCAAACGACTTGCGTGGGTCGCCCTTCCAGCTTTCCAGGTACCACTTGCCCCGCGAGGTGATGTAGGTCAGTTCGACATCGAACTTGGTGTCTTTCGGTGCCGCGGCCACCTTTTCCCGCAGCTTCAAGATGGCGTCGTGGTGGCGTAGTTGCAGGATATTGAAAACTCGTTTGCCCGTCTCCTGCTCAACCCGCGCCAGTTCATCCATCAACTGGGGCGTCGGGACCAGCGGCTTTTCGCAGATGACATCGCAGCCCAAGCGCAGGCCTGCCGCAATGTGAGCATGGTGCAGATAGTTCGGCGAGCAGATGGACACGTAGTCCAGGGCAGTCCCCGCATTGCGCTTGAGCTGGTGCACATGTTCCGCAAAACGCTCGAACTCGGTGAAGAAATCGCTCTGCGGAGAAATGCTATCGATGATGCCCACCGAATCGTTGATGTCATACGCCACAGACAAATGATTGCCGGTGTCTTGTATGGCACGCATGTGGCGCGGCGCTATATAGCCGGCGGCGCCAATGAGGGCAAATTTTTTCATATCGGGCACGAAGAAGAATTACAGGCGAAAAACGGTAAAACCAGCCTCTGAGGCTTGCTGACGGTCGTAAAGGCTTTTCACGTCAGTCAGCACTGGCTGCACACCACGGCAGTACGTCCGCAGTTCCGCTGGCGTAGCCTGACGGTATTCGTTGTGGCCCACCGCGACCACCAAAGCGTCCACGGGGTGGTCCGCATCGACGCGCCCTAACGCCAGGCTGTACTCATGGTCTACCTCGTCGGCTCTGGCCCAAGGGTCGGCAACGACTACGGCGGCGCCCCAGGCGAGGAACTCCCTCACCATGTCGACGACTTTGCTGTTACGAATATCGGGGCAGTTTTCTTTGAAGGTGATGCCAAGGATACCGATGCGGCAGCGCGGCACGTCCATGCCATTCCTCAGCATAAGACGGATGGTGTTGCGGGCCACGTAACGCGCCATGTTGTCGTTAATTCGGCGCCCGGCCAGGATGACCTGCGGGTGATAGCCCACTTCCTCAGCCTTGTGGGTCAGATAATAGGGATCCACGCCGATGCAGTGGCCGCCCACCAACCCCGGCCGGAAGGGCAGGAAGTTCCACTTGCTGCCCGCGGCCTCAAGCACGTCGAGCGTATCTATGCCAAGCCGCTCGAAAATGACCGACAACTCATTCACCAGAGCAATATTCAGGTCGCGCTGAGTGTTTTCGATAACCTTGGCGGCTTCGGCCACCTTCAGGCTACTGGCCTTGTGGGTCCCGGCGGTAATGATGCTGCCGTACAGGGCATCCACGGCATCGGCCACTTCGGGGGTGCTGCCGCTGGTGATCTTCTTGATCTTGGTCAGCGTGTTGACTCGGTCGCCGGGGTTGATGCGCTCGGGGCTGTATCCGCAGAAAAAGCCCGTATTGAATGTCTTGCCGCTGAACCGCTCGAGCACCGGTACGCATACTTCTTCAGTCGCGCCGGGATACACGGTGGATTCAAAGATAACCACAGCACCGTCGGGCATAACCCGGCCCACCATTTCGCTCGCCTTGATCAGGGGCGTCATGTCGGGACGGTTGGCTTTGTCCACCGGAGTGGGCACCGTCACGATGAAGACCTTGCAATCGCGCAATTCCTCTCCGTTAGCGCTATATTGCAAGTGGATGGCCGCTTGCAGGTTCTCCGGGGTCACCTCCAGCGTACCGTCCCGGCCCGATTGCAGTTCGGAGATACGTGCGGCATTGATGTCATAGCCAATGACCGGACGCTGACGGCCGAACTCCACCGCCAGAGGGAGGCCCACATACCCGAGCCCGATCACGGCAATCCTTGCTTTTTCGAGATTCATATTTGCGTGTGAGAAGAATAGGTATGTTGAGGCCAGGGGCGGGAAGCGCCCTGCCTACAAGGCCAGGAATGGGGTTATGCAGGCTCGGCGACCGCCACCCCGTCCGCGAAGGCGACCCAGTCCGTCATGGAACGTCGTCGGCACCCGAGGTGCGCCCATAGATGTCGTCGAACCGAACGATGTCATCGTCACCCAAATAGTCGCCGGACTGAACCTCAATGATTTCGAGATGAGTCTTGCCCGGATTGGCCAGCCGATGACGGCGACCGACTGGAATGAACGTCGACTCATTCTGTGCCAGCAGAAAGGTATCTTCGCCATTGGTGATTTCGGCGGTACCTCGCACCACCACCCAGTGTTCCGCACGGTGATAGTGCATTTGCATGCTCAAGCGAGCGCCAGGGTTCACCACGATTCGCTTGACCTGAAAGCGATCGCCGCTGTCGATGCTGTCGTACCAGCCCCAGGGTCGATGAACTTTACGGTGAGTTTGGGTCAGCGTGTGACCTGCGTCTTTGAGCTTGTTGACGATTTGTTTGACGTCTTGGGTTTGATTTTTGTCGACCACCAGAATGGCGTCGGGGGTCTCTATGACCGCAATATTGTCCAGCCCCACCCCGGCTACCAGGCGGCTGCTCGACAGCAGCAGCGAATTGGTGCAACCGTGTTGAATCGTATCGCCCACATGTGCATTGCCTTGCGTGTCGTGCTGGCGCACCTGCCACAGGGCGTCCCAGGCACCCAGATCTGACCAGCCGGCCTGGAGCGGCACCACGCAAGCCGGTATTTGGAGGTCTGGGCGAGCAGGCAGCCTTTCCATCACGGCGTAGTCGATGGAGTCGGATGGGCAGGCACTAAAAGCGGGGGTATTTGGGCGAACAAAGTCTGCATCGATCTGGGCGTTGGCCATGGCAGCGGCGCAGGCCTGGTAGATGTCAGGGCGGCATTGCTGTATGGCTTTGATCCATACGCTGGCGCGCACCATGAACAAGCCACTGTTCCACAAATAGTTGCCAGCGTTCAGGTAGGCCCGGGCGCGGGCGAGGTCGGGTTTTTCGGCAAAGCTGGCGATTTGATGGCCACCGGCGTGCCATGGCTGCCCGCATTCGATATAGCCGTAGCCCGTCTCGGGTTTGTCGGCCACGATGCCAAACGTCACCATGGCGCCGCCCAGCGCAATCGGGTACGCCTGCTGTATGGCAGCATGAAAAGCCTGTAGGTCGGCCATGACATGGTCGGCGGGCATGGCCAGCAAGATGGGGTCGCTTGCGTTATCGCCGCCAGGGCCGGGTTGGCCCGGTAGCAAGGTGTGGGTGAGCCTATCTGGCTGGGGGAGCCCCCACGCAGGCGGCTGCGCGGGTGATTGCTCTGGGACCTGGACCTGGGCCTGCAAGGCGGCCAAGGTTAGCGCCGGGGCAGTACTGCGGCCTGCTGGCTCCAACACAATTTGTGCGCGGCTGACACCAGCCTCTTGCATTTGGCTGGCGGCCAAAAAACGATGTTCTGCATTGCACACCAGAATCGGGGCCGAAGCGACGGGCAAGTGGCCCAGGCCACGCAGACGCAGAGCCGTCTCTTGCAGCATGGTTCGCGAACCCGTCAGGGACAAAAACTGCTTGGGGTAGCTTTCCCGCGATAGCGGCCACAGGCGGGAGCCAGAGCCCCCGCACAGAACCACGGGGAGCAAAGGGTTCTTCGATTCGGTCATAGATCGGTGCAGCAAATTTTTATGGCTGGACCCTGTGAGTGTCAGCAAGGGCTGTTTTTTGCAGGTCGGCTTCCAGCAGGGCAATTCGCTGGTTCAACCGGCGCACATCACGCTCGATGCGGGTATTCACCATATCGCTGTGCAGCGCCTTGATCAAAAGCACCATCGACACCAGAAGCAAAAGCAGCGCAGGGGGGTAGTTCACGCCCAACACCATGGCTAACCGGTCAATCAGGCCTGGCCAAGCACCCAGCAGAGCAGCCGCACCCGCTACCAAAACCCAAAATAGCCCGTGCATGACGTACAGGTGGTCCCTTCTGATCAGGTACAGGATGAGCACTGCCAGACCGATGCCCATGAGTGCAGTGGTAACGAGTAAAGAGGCCATCGAATGTATGAACCGTGAACAAGCGAGTTGCGCAGAATATGCGCGGGCGGTGAAGCTGATGATCAGCGTTTGCGTTCGGTATTTGGCTCCGATGGTTGAATGCTGGCATCGGGGCAAGTTGGGTTTGCTGAGCCGTGGCCCGATGTCAGGCAATGCGCTGGAGCCGCGGCCACGGATTGTAGGTGCAGCATTGTCACCGCCTGCCGCAATAACCTCCAGCGGCCCGCGAACACGTCAGCAGATACCACTGCAGCCCGCCAATCAGCCCAAGCCTCATCAGGCATAAGCCCATGATTTATTTGACTTTTTCACAAACTCCGCCACTGAAATTAAGGCTGGTGCGTGACTCCACATTCGACGGTGCGGTTTGCGCTTTTCGCTAGTTTAGTGAGTGTTTAGGTCACGTGTCCAAGCTTTTTGCCAGAGCTTGCGAGGTGGACCCTTCGCGAACCGAGTGCCCCACCGAACTCACCGGGTACCAAGACCAAGGCTGGCACTACCAAATGGTCGATGTCTATGAGCCTGTCGGACATGCCAAGCAAAGCACAGACCATCAATCAACTGCCAGCAAACAAAAGGCAAGGCCGCCGAGGCTCCGAAGGACGCGGCCGGCCCGCTGAACACAGACCCTCAGTCCTCGCTGGGCTGCACAAACCAATACAGCAGCAGCAACACGCCAATTCCAGTCAGGTAGAGCAACTGCCACCAGCCAGACCGGCCGATGTCATGCAGCCGCCGGGCTCCCACTGCCAGCCCTGGCAACAACAGTCCCAGCGAAACCAGGGCGTTCAGGGTATCGCTGACGGCCGCCGCGGCCAGCAGGACGAGCACCTGAAACAGAAAGAACCACCAGAACTCCGAGCGCGGCGCACGGCCCGAAAAACCCGCGTACTGCGCGAAGCAGCTTTTGACAGCAGAAACAAAATCCATAGCGCACTCCCTCTCTTGGTTGAAAAAGCAAACCAGCGACATAAGGGACCAAGCCCACGCGCCATGATAGAGGGGCTCTGCGTCAGACCCAGATGGACAACATCCGGGCGCCGCCGCGCGGTGTGAGCAGCACGCAGCACACCGGCAGCCGTTTACTATGTTTTTTATAGCTACAAAGGCAATACCATCAGGCGGACACGGCCATTTTTACTTGTTTTTTCTGTATCAAACCACCGTGCGCAGGGCCTGCGTAGCACGGGCCAGCTCGGTGATGCGCGCCCAGTCGCCCGACTTCACCGCATCGGCGGGCGTGAGCCACGACCCCCCCACGCAGCGAACGTTGGGTAGCCCCAGGTAATTGGGCGCGGTGGCCAGCGTGATGCCGCCCGTGGGGCAAAAGATGACCTGGCTAAACGGGCTGGCCCATGACTTGAGCAGCGGGATGCCGCCCACAGCCTCGGCTGGGAAGAGCTTGAGGAAGGTGAACCCATCGGCCAACGCCGCCATGATTTCACTGGACGTAGCCACGCCCGGCAGCAACGGCAGGCCCAGCCCCTTGCAGGTGCTGCCTACCGCCGCGGTGTAGCCCGGGCTCACCGCAAAGCGGGCACCGGCCTCGCTGGCGCGGCGGGCGTCGTCGGCATTGAGCACGGTACCCACGCCAACGATGGCTTCGGGCAGGCTGCGGGCGATGGCCTCGATGGACGGGAGGGCCGCCGGGGTGCGCAGGGTGACTTCAAGCACCTTGACGCCGCCGGCCAGCAGAGCCTCGGCCAGGGGCAGCGCGTCTTCCACGCGGTCGATCACGATGACGGGGATGACCGGGCCATGGGTGGCAATTTCAATCGGATTCATGGGATTCTTTCAAGTGAAGACAGGTGCGGCAAAAGTACCTGCCGCGATGCGATACCGGTGCCACCGTGGAACTGGCTTTGCCAGACCGACGATGTCGCCCCCTCGGGGAGATGGCGGGTGACCCCTTACAACCATGTGCAGGCGCCCTGTTCCGCGCCGCCCGCATGGCGGCGGAAGTTCGTGAAAAGCTCACGGCCAAATCCGGTGGCGGCCGCAGCCGTGTAGGGAGCCACCGGCCGGGCCGCCCAGGTGGCCTCATCCACCAGCACATCCAGCGTACCGGCCACGGCATCCACACGCACGACATCGCCGTCGAGCACTTTGGCCAACGGGCCACCCGCCATCGCCTCAGGCGTGACGTGGATGGCTGCTGGCACCTTGCCGGAGGCTCCACTCATGCGACCGTCGGTCACCAAAGCCACCTTAAAACCCTGGTTCTGCAGCACCGCCAGCGGGGGCGTGAGCTTGTGCAGCTCGGGCATGCCGTTGGCCTGCGGGCCCTGAAAACGCACCACCGCCACCATGTCCTGCTGCACCTCGCCTGCGGCAAAGGCTTCGAGCAGCGCTTCTTGCGAATCGAACACGCGCGCGGGGGCCTCGATGATGTGGCGGTCTTCCGGCACGGCCGATACCTTGATCACCGCCCGACCCAGGCGGCCCTGCAGCAGGCGCAGGCCGCCCGTGGGCGAGAACGGGCGGTCCACCGGGCGCAGCACGGTTTCGTCACCCGACACCTCGGGGGCGCCCTGCCCGCCCGCGGCAATGCCGCCTTCGTTGATGCTCAGCACATCGGGGTGCATGAAGCCCCCTTTGAGCAATTCGCGCAGGATCCAGCGCGGGCCACCTGCGGCCTCGAACTGGTTCACGTCCGCATCGCCGTTGGGGTACACCCGGGCCAGCAGAGGCACCACCGACGAGAGCTCATCAAAATCGGTCCAGTCGATCAAGATGCCGGCGCTGCGCGCCACGGCCACCCAGTGGATCAGGTGGTTGGTAGAGCCGCCCGTGGCCAGCAGTGCCGCCATGGCGTTGACGATGCAGCGCTCGTCCACCAACTTGCCGATGGGCGTGAAGCGCTGGCTGCGCTGGCCGATGTCGAGCACCGTGCGCGCAGCCTGGCGCGTGAAGGCCTCGCGCTCCTGCGTGGCCGGTGGCGCAAAGGCCGCGCCGGGCACATGCAGGCCCATGGCCTCCAGCAGCATCTGGTTGCTGTTGGCGGTACCGTAGAAGGTGCAGGTGCCGGGGCTGTGGTACGCGGCCGACTCGGCCTTGAGCAGCTCGTCACGGCCGACCAGCCCTTGGGCGTATTGCTCACGCACCTTGGATTTGTCTTTGTTCGACAGGCCGGTACCCATGGGGCCAGCCGGCACAAACACACAGGGCAAATGCCCATAGTGCAGCGCGCCAATGAGCAGGCCGGGCACGATCTTGTCGCACACGCCCAGCAGCAAAGCGCCATCAAACACATCATGGGACAGCGCTACCGCCGTCGCCATGGCAATGGCATCGCGGGAAAACAGCGACAGCTCCATGCCAGGCGTACCCTGGGTTACGCCATCGCACATAGCGGGCACGCCGCCCGCCACCTGCACGGTGGCGCCATGGCGCGCGGCCTCGTCACGCAGCACCGCCGGAAACGCGTGGTAGGGCTGGTGGGCCGACAGCATGTCGTTGTAGGCCGTCACCACGCCAATGTTGGGGGCCTTCTCGACCGTAACCTTGAATTTTTCAGACCCTGGCAGCGCCGCGTACGCGTGGGCCAGGTTGGCGCAACCCATGCGGTCTTGCGGAGGCTTGCGGGCGACCATGGCGTCCACCACCGCCAGGTAGGCCGCGCGCGTTTGCGCGCTGCGTGAAATGATGCGGGCCGTCACGCGCGCTACGGTTGAATGCATGCGATGCTCCATCGAAGGATTTGGCAACCCGTGCGGGCGCCCGTTTTGTGAGGGCTAGAATGTAACTCGATAACCGATTGATATCAAGTCATGACGCTGCAAATCCTGCCTATCGAGCCCTCCGAGCTGGGCGAATCGCCCTGGTGGCACCCCGTCGAGAAGCGCCTGTACTGGTGTGACATAGAGGGCTTTTCCCTGCGGGCGTGGGATCCGGCCAGCGGACAACACTGGACCTGGAAGACCCCCAGCGAGCCCGCCTGCTGCGCGCCCGCCACCGATGGAAAAATAGTAATCGGGTTACGTGATGGGTTTTATCGACTCGACCCCGCTACTGGCCACTTCGACCGCCTTGCCCGCCTGCCCAACCCGCCGCATGACCCCACCCGCCTTCGGTTGAACGACGGGCGCTGCGACACGGCAGGCCGATTCTGGGCGGGCTCCATGGTCACGCCGCGCACTGCGCCCGACGCGGCCCTGTGGCGCCTGCAGGCGAGCGATCATGGCCACGTTCTGGACCAGATGGCAGGCGAGAACTTCACCGCCAACGGCCTGGCGTTCAGCCCCGATAACCGCACCATGTACTGGTCGAACACGCCGGAGCATCGCATCGACCGCTTCGACTTTGACGTGGCCACCGGCACCATCACCAACCGCCGCCCCTGGGTGCAGTTTGACCGCAAGGTGGACGGCCAGCCCTACGGCGGGCGGCCCGATGGCGCAGCGGTGGATGTGGACGGGAACTACTGGGTAGCAATGTATGAGGGGGCTTGTGTACTGCAGTTATCGCCTGCGGGCACGGTGCTGCAGCGCATTGCGCTGCCGGTGCAGTGCCCGACGATGGTGTGTTTTGGGGAAGAGGACTTGCAGACGCTGTACATCACATCGGCGCGCAAGGGCAGGCCAGTGGGGGAGCAGGAGGCTGCGGTTCCGGCAGGGTCGCTGCTCAAGGTGCATGTGGAGTGTCAGGGGCTGTCAGTGAACTTCTTTAAGTGCTAACCGAACGCTACGTTTTCAGGAGCGCCACCGCCCGCGCAGAGAGGACTTTTGGTTGGTTAGCCCTCCTTTGAAATCGAAGGCTCATACCACGCATGGGAGTCCGTCCGTTCTCAACCCTGTGCTCCCGTCGATCACCGCGTGAGGTGACGTGGGGTTTGCCACCTCAATACCTTCGCGCACAGGGCGCGCCCCTTCGCGGCAGTCGCCTGTCTTTGAGCCCGTAGACCCTGCCGAGTGCAGGGGGGGGGGCGGCTCACGTCGGCTCGTCGCCGGCTTTTTCGCTCGCCTGATCGGCGGCTTCTTTTGCTGCTTTCTCTCGCGCCCGCTGCTGGCGTGTTTGTTCTTGGGCCTTGCGGACGTCGTGCATCTGCCAGAAGGCGAACACAAACACCAGGCCAAAAATACCCAGTTCCAACCAGATTCCCATGGCTTGACCTTCCGAGTATCGAGGTGTCACTAAACATTGACAGTTGTGATTATCAGTTTATATTGACGATCACGCCTGTCAGCTTGGGTTGACGGGCCTTCCCTTTCGGAGGTCCCATGAGCCTGTTGAAACGCGCCGAGCACGCACTGAGCACCCATTTTGAGCAAGCCGCAGGCACGGGTGCGCCACCCAGGCTGGTCGCCGCCATGCGGCACGCGGTCTTTTCGGGCGGAGCCCGCATCCGCCCGCAGCTGTGCATGGCCGTGGCCACCGCCTGTGGCGACGATACGCCCGAGCTGACCAATGCCGCCGCCGTGGCACTCGAGTTGATGCACTGCGCCTCTTTGGTGCACGACGACATGCCCGCCTTTGACAACGCCGACACCCGGCGCGGCCTGCCCACGGTGCACAAAGCCTTCAGCGAGCCGTTGGCGCTGCTGGCCGGGGACGGCCTGATCGTCATGGCCTACCGGGTTTTGTTGCAAGCGGGGGCACAGCGGCCCGAGCGATTGATTCGGGTGATGGACAACATGACCCAAGGCGTGGGCCTGCCGTACGGCATCGTGGCCGGGCAAGCCTGGGAGTGCGAGGCCAGCGCGGACCTGGGCCAATACCAACGTGCCAAGACCGGAGCATTGTTTGTTTCGGCCACTTGCGCGGGCGCGCTCAGCAGCGGTGCTGCTGCCGAGCCTTGGTCGTTTTTGGGCCAATACTTGGGCGAGGCCTACCAAGTGGCCGACGACATCCGCGACGTGATCGCCGATGCCGCCACCTTGGGCAAACCTGCGGGACAGGACGCCCTGCATGCCCGCCCCAGCTCTGCCCAGGCGCTGGGTTTGACTGGGGCCATTGCCTACTTTGAGCAACTGATCGACCAGGCCGCAGCCTCCATCCCGGCCTGTTCGTGCCGCGACATGTTGCGCCAGTTGGTCCTGGTCGAGGCCGAGCGCCTGGTGCCCAAGGCCCTGTGCGAAGGCTATTTTAGGAGCCACCCGGAAGTGGTTCCCACCCGTGTCAGCGCGCCTCACTGATCGCCCAGACCGACTCACGCGAAGGAAAGACCATGTCCCAACCTCTGGATCTGGCCGCCGCGCGGGCCCACACCTCCGCCACTTCTTTCAAGGATGCATGGCAAGCCCGCTTGGAGCGCTGGTACGCCCATCCGGGTCTGTACCGCTGGTCGCTCAGTAACCCGTTCACGCGCTGGCTCACCCGTCGCCGCACCCGCAAACTGTTTGATTTGATGGCTGGGTTTGTGCACAGCCAGGTGCTGCTCGGCTGTGTGCGGCTGGACTTATTCAAAGCCCTGCACCTGGCCCCAGCCAACCTGATCGATTTATCGAGTCGCACTGGCTTGGCCCCGGCATTGCTGCAGCGTTTGCTGCTGTCTGCCGTGGCGCTGGGTCTGCTGGAGCACCGTAGCCACGGCCGGTTTGGTCTGGGCCCGCTGGGTGTGCCATTGGCGCAGCACGAGGGCATCGCCCAAATGATCGAGCACAACCACCTGCTCTACCAGGACATGCAAGACCCCGTGCAATTCCTGAACAACGCTTGGAGCGGGGGGATGGCCGAGTACTGGCCATATGCCCACAAGCAGTCAGCGCCTGCGGCCTCCGAGCCGAATGAGGCTCGGGCCGGGGTCCGGGCAGTCACCCAAGCACCTTGCGAGGCTGAAGTCGACAAGTTCACCCGTTACTCGCAACTCATGGCCGCCTCGCAAGGCTTTGTGGTGCAAGAGATTTTGACGTCCTACTTTTTTGACGAGCACCGCTGCGTCCTCGATGTAGGCGCGGGTAAAGGCCGTTTTGTGAGCGAGCTGGCCGTGCACGCGCCTCACTTGCAGTTCAAGATGTTCGACCTGCCTCCGGTCCTCGAACTCGCCCGCGAAGGCCTGCAGGCCAAAGGGTTGACGCAGCGCGTGAGCCTGCACCCTGGCAGCTTTTTGGATGACCCACTGCCCAAAGGGGCTGACCTGATCACGTTGGTGCGTGTGGCCCATGACCATCCGGACGCCGTGGTGCGGCAGATTTTGCAAAAGGCCCATGCCGCCTTGCCGGTAGGCGGCGCTTTGTTGCTGGCCGAGCCCATGGCCCAGCCCGAATCAGAGGCCGGTCAGCCCGAAGCCTCGGTCGATGCCTACTTCCACTTTTACCTCCTGGCCATGGGGGCCGGGCGTCTGCGCACCCCGCAAGAGCTCCAGACCATGATGCAAGAGGCCGGATTTACGCATGTTGAGCAGGTACCCAACGCCATGCCCATCCATGCGCGCATCCTTTTGGGTCGCAAATCTCAGTGTTTACCCTAGGTTTCGCGGAATAGTGTCACTTTATTTTGACATCTTTAAATGTAAGGCAAAGAATGCGATCATGAGATCCCAAGCCGTCGTCTTCAACAGCCCTAAGCAACTGAGCTTGCAGGCACTGGACTTGCCCGAATTGCAGGCTGGTCAGCTGGACGTGGCTGTCGAATACAGCGGCATCAGCACCGGCACCGAGCGCATGCTCTGGGACGGCAGCATGCCGCCGTTTCCGGGCATGGGCTACCCGCTGGTGCCGGGCTACGAAACCGTGGGCCGCGTGCTGCGCGCGGCGGATGACACGGGCATGCAAGCCGGTCAACGCGTGTTTGTGCCGGGGGCCAATTGCTTTGCGGGGGTCAAAAGCCTGTTTGGCGGTGCAGCTTCGCGCCTGGTGGTGACCGCGCAAAAAGTGGTGCCCGTTGCCGAACATCTGGGCGCGCAATCGTTGCTGCTCGCGCTGGCCGCCACGGCCTACCACGCGGTCTCGGGCGGCGGTCAGCAAGACCCGTTTGCCCCACCCGAACTCATCATTGGTCACGGCGTCATGGGGCGCTTGTTGGCGCGCCTGACGGTGGCTGCAGGTATGCCAGCCCCAACCGTGTGGGAAACCCAGCTTGAGCGCTCTGGCGGGGCCGAGGGCTACACCGTGCTGAAGCCACAAGACGACCCGCGCCGCGACTACCAAACCAT
Organism: Acidovorax sp.; assembly: GCF_046341535.1. GTDB lineage: Bacteria > Pseudomonadota > Gammaproteobacteria > Burkholderiales > Burkholderiaceae_C > Acidovorax. The sequence continues at coordinate 37,560 of NZ_JBKDRI010000177.1, forward strand.
TTACGACGTGAGCGGCGACGGCAGCCTGCTCAACAGCATGATCCAACGCCTGCGCCCCGGCGGCGAGCTGGTGCTGGCGGGTTTTTACAACCAAGACCTGTCTTTTGCCTACGCCCCGGCCTTCATGCGCGAAGTCCGCATGCGCATCGCCGCCGAGTGGAAGCGCCCCGATCTGTTGGCCGTCAACGAGCTGGTGAATACCGGCCGCCTGTCGCTCGACGGGTTGATCACCCACACCCAGCCATCGACCCAAGCTGGTTCTGCTTACGAGACCGCCTTCGGTGATGTGAGCTGTCTCAAGATGATCCTGGATTGGAGTGCCTCCGCATGAACACCCACACTGACACCGCTACAAAGACACAGCCAATCAAATTCGTAGAGGTCTTGCGCCGCGAAGCCGACGTCGAACCCGAGGCCGTGAGCACCTCCGAAGTGACCAAAGAGACGCAAATCATTGCCATTTATGGCAAGGGTGGGATTGGCAAAAGCTTCACGCTGGCCAACCTGTCTTACATGATGGCGCAGCAGGGCAAAAAAGTGCTGCTGATCGGCTGCGACCCCAAGAGCGACACCACCAGCTTGCTGTTTGGTGGCAAGGCTTGCCCCACGATCATCGAGACCTCCTCGCGCCTCAAACTCTCTGGCCAGGCCGTGAGCATTGGCGATGTGTGCTTCAAGCGCGACGGCGTGTTCGCCATGGAGTTGGGTGGCCCTGAAGTCGGTCGCGGTTGCGGTGGCCGCGGCATCATCCACGGCTTTGAAACGCTCGAAAAGCTCGGCTTTCACGACTGGGGTTTTGACTACGTGCTGCTCGACTTTCTGGGTGACGTGGTCTGCGGTGGCTTTGGCTTGCCGATTGCCCGCGACATGTGCCAGAAGGTCATTGTCGTCGCCAGCAACGACTTGCAGTCGCTGTATGTGGCCAACAACGTGTGCTCGGCGGTGGAGTATTTCCGCAAGCTCGGCGGGAACGTGGGCGTGGCTGGAATGGTCATCAACAAAGACGACGGCACGGGCGAAGCACAAACCTTTGCCGCCAACGCAGGCATTCCGGTGCTGGCCGCCATTCCTGCCAACGAAGACATCCGTCGCAAGAGCGCCAGCTATGAAATCATTGGCCGTCCCGACGGCGAGTGGGGTCCGCTGTTTGCCGAACTGGCCAAAAACGTGGCCGAAGCCCCGCCCATGCGCCCCAAGCCACAAACGCAAGACCAGTTGCTGGGCCTGTTCAGCGCCGACGTGGTCGGCCGCAACGTGGTGCTCGAGCCCGCCACCGTGTTCGACATGGTCGGCAAGCATGAGGACATCAAGCCCTCGCTGGAAGTCGTCTACGACGCCGCTTGATCGCCGTTACAGACACACCCACGGGACACAGCCATGACACGCATCATCCCGATTCACCCAAGCACCGACGCCGCCAACCCCGCAGGTTTGCAAGGTGACGGCATGGGTTGCCACGCCGGTACCGAGGCGATGGTGGCTGCTGCCAAAGAGGCAGGCAAGTCCGAGGTGCTTGAGCAATATGCCCGCGACTACCCGCGCCAACCCGATGCCGGTCCGCACGACCAGCCACAAAGCATGTGCCCGGCCTTTGGCTCGCTGCGTGTGGGCCTGCGCATGAAGCGCACCGCCACCATCCTGTCGGGCTCGGCCTGCTGCGTGTATGGCCTGACCTTCACCTCGCATTTCTACGGCGCACGCCGCAGCGTGGGCTACGTGCCCTTCAACTCCGAATCGCTGGTCACGGGCAAGCTGTTCGAAGACATCCGCGAAGCGGTGCACGCCGAAGCCGACCCCGACAAGGCCGATACCGTCATCATCATCAACCTGTGCGTGCCCACCGCCAGCGGCGTGCCCCTGCAGTTGTTGCCCAAAGAGATCAATGGCGTGCGCATCATCGGCATCGACGTGCCCGGTTTTGGCGTGCCCACCCATGCCGAGGCCAAAGACGTGCTGGCCGGGGCAATGCTGAAATACGCCCGCGAAGAAATCATGAGCGGCCCGGTCGCCGCGCCCCGCGCCGGTCGTGGTGACAAGCCCACCGTGGCTTTGCTGGGCGAAATGTTCCCGGCCGATCCGGTCATCATCGGCCAGATGCTCGCGCCCATGGGCCTGGCCGCAGGCCCGGTGGTTCCCACCCGAGAGTGGCGCGAGCTGTACGCTGCACTCGACTGCTCGGTGGCCGCCGCCATTCACCCGTTTTACACCGCCAGCGTGCGCGAGTTTCAGGCCGCTGGCCGCCCCGTGGTCGGCTCGGCCCCAGTGGGCCTCGAAGGCACGCAAGACTGGTTGCAAAACATCGGCCAGGCTGCAGGAATTGCGCAAGCGCAGATCGATGTGGCGCGCAACCAGGCGCTCACCCAAATGCGTGGCCTATTGATGAAAAAGCCGATTTCAGGCCGCATCACCCTGAGCGGCTATGAAGGCTCCGAATTGCTGGTGGGTCGCTTGCTCATCGAGTGCGGTGCCGATTTGCGTTACGTGGGCTCGGCTTGCCCTGCCACCGCCTGGAACGCGCAAGACATCGCCTGGCTGCAAGCCAAGGGCGTGCAGGTGCAAATGCGCGCGTCGCTCGAACAAGACCTGAATGCCATGTACGAATACCGGCCGCAGCTGGCCATTGGCACCACCCCCGTGGTGCAGATCGCCAAACAAAACAGCGTGCCTTCGCTCTACTTCACCAACCTGATTTCGGCCCGGCCTCTGATGGGTGTAGCCGGCGCCGGATCGCTGGTGCAGGTGGTGCAAGCCGCCATGGGCAACCAGGCCCGTTTTGATGCCATGAAAAATTTCTTTGGCGATGTGGGCGCAGGCCACGCCGCAGGCGTGTGGGAGTCGGTGCCCAGAGACCGGCCCGAGTTCAAGGCCGAAACCCGACGCCAGATTGAAAAGCTGTTGAAAAAACGCAAAGCTGAGGAGATGGGTTCATGAAGCAAATCCCACCCCCTCCCAGCAACGTGGCCAAACCCAGGTCGCCACTCATCCTCGACCACGACCGAGCAGGCGGTTACTGGGGAGCGGTCTATGTGTTCACCGCCATCAAGGGTTTGCAGGTTGTGATTGACGGCCCTGTGGGCTGCGAAAACCTGCCCGTGACTTCGGTGCTGCATTACACCGACGCTCTGCCACCACACGAGTTGCCGATTGTGGTGACAGGCCTGGCCGAAGAGCAGCTCGGCCGCGAAGGCACCGAAGGGGCGATGAAGCGCGCACACGCCACACTCGACCCCGAACTGCCTGCCGTGGTGGTGACTGGTTCGATTGCCGAAATGATTGGTGGCGGCGTGACGCCTGAGGGCACCAACATTGCCCGCTTTTTGCCGCGCACCATCGACGAAGACCAATGGCAGTGCGCCAACCGTGCCATGTATTGGCTCTGGAGCGAATACGGCCTGCGCAAAGTGCCGACCCGCAAACCGTTTGAAGACCGTCCGGTTGGAGAAAAGCCCCGGGTCAACATCATTGGCCCTTGCTACGGCACCTTCAACAGCGCCAGTGACCTTGCCGAAATCCGGCGATTGGTGCAAGGCATTGGGGCCGAGGTCAACATGGTCTTCCCGCTGGGCAGCCACCTGGCCGATATGTCGCGCCTGGTCGAGGCCGATGTGAACATTTGCATGTACCGCGAGTTTGGCCGCATGCTCTGCGAAGCGCTGGAGCGCCCTTATCTGCAAGCACCCATTGGCCTGCACAGCACCACCAACTTTTTGCGCAAGCTCGGCGAGCTGCTCCACCTGGACCCCGAGCCTTTCATTGAGCGCGAAAAGCACACCACCTTGAAGCCCATGTGGGACCTGTGGCGCTCGGTCACGCAAGACTTTTTTGCCACTGCCAGCTTTGCCGTGGTGGCAGGCGAAACCTATTCTCGCGGCCTGAAACATTTTCTCGAAAACGAAATGGGCTTGCCCTGCCGTTTCAGCGTGTCGCGTACGGCCGGCAACAAGACCGACAACGCCACGGTGCGCGAACTGGTCAAGACCCAGACACCGCTGATCATGTTTGGCAGTTACAACGAGCGCATGTACCTCAGCGAGATCTCGGGCGGCAGCCCGATGCGCGCGGCTTTCATTCCCGCGTCCTTTCCGGGCGCCATCATCCGCCGCCACACAGGCACGCCCTTCATGGGCTACAGCGGGGCAAGCTATGTGATTCAGGAAGTGTGCAACGCGCTGTTTGATGCGCTGTTCCACATCCTGCCCCTGGCCACCGAGATGGACAAAGTGGAAGCCACCCATGCGCGTGGCATGACGCCGCCCAACGCCAGCTGGCAAGACCAGGCTCAGCAACGCCTGCGCGATGTGGTGCAAAGCCAGCCGGTGCTGGTGCAGATTTCTGCGGCCAAGCGCTTGCGCGACCAAGCCGAACAACTCTCGCAGGCCCAGGGCCACGACGAGGTGACCGAAGCCCATGTGAACGCAGCCAGCCGCGAACTGGGCCTTGGAGTGGCGGCATGAACGCACACGCCGCTTTTCAAAAACGCACAGGCAACGACGTGGTCGATGCCTTGCACAGGATGTCGTGGCCTTTGGCTGCGGATGCCCATCTGCGCGGGCTGTGCGCACCCCGGGTCGCAAGGCCTCGTTAACAGGAGAAAAAAATGTCCACAAAGACATCCATTTCCGGACTCACCGATGAGGAAGCCCAGGAATTTCACCATTACTGGATGCAAGGCGCCGTGGGTTTTACAGCAGTTGCTGTATTGGCCCACATCCTGGTCTGGGCGTGGCGTCCCTGGTTCTGATTCAGAGCCTGCTTTTTCAACCATCGATTGACGGAGTCACTGTCATGCAAAACACAAGCCACTTGAATGGAGACCATTCGCGTGCGGATGAATCTCCTGCTTACTGGTCCATCTTCTTCATCGGTTTCGGATGCCTGTTCGTGCTCGTCTTACTGGCCAAGCTGGTGGGCGTTCATTGGCGTGATCTGTTGCCTGGTGCAGAAGACGCCAAGAGCATGAGTCGGGGCGTGGAAACTGCTGTGTACACCTTCATGTCCCACATCATTTAGGAGATTCTTATGTGGAGAATTTGGCGTCTTTTCGATCCGCTGCGTGCCATGGTGCTGCAGGGTATTTTCTTGTTTGGCCTGGCCGCGATGATTCACCTTATCTTGCTCAGCACCAACAAATTCAACTGGCTCGACGGAGCGAAAAAACCTGTCGCGGCATCGGCGCAAAACTCGCCTTTGCCCACTGCAGTGGCTTCGCCAACTGCCAGCAAGTCCTGATTCAGGACTTGCCACTCAGATGCTGTCATCGAACCCCGGTTGGATGCAGCATCTGTTCACCCTTTGAGGCAGGAGGACCAAGTCATGGCCATGCTAAGTTTTGAGAAAAAGTACCGTGTCCGCGGTGGTACCCTGCTGGGCGGCGACTTGTTCGATTTTTGGGTCGGTCCCTTCTACGTCGGCTTCTTCGGCGTGACAACCCTCTTCTTTTCGTTCCTGGGTACAGCCCTCATCTTGTGGGGCGCCTCGCAAGGGCCCACCTGGAACATTTGGCAGATCAGCATCGCACCGCCTGATCTGTCTTACGGCCTGCGCTTTGCACCTCTGATGGAAGGCGGCATTTGGCAGCTCATCACAGTGTGTGCCATCGGCGCGTTTGGCTCGTGGATGATGCGCGAGGTCGAAATCTGCCGCAAGCTGGGCATGGGCTACCACGTGCCCGTGGCGTTCGGTGTAGCCATCTCGGCCTATGTCACTTTGGTGGTGGTGCGTCCGGTACTCATGGGCGCTTGGGGCCATGGCTTTCCCTACGGCATCTACAGCCACCTTGACTGGGTGTCCAACGTGGGCTACCAGTACCTGCACTTTCACTACAACCCGGCGCACATGATCGCCGTGAGTTTCTTCTTTGCCAGTGTGTTTGCCTTGTCGCTTCACGGCGGCCTGATTCTCTCGTCCACCAACCCCACACCGGGCACCGCGGTCAAGACCCCCGAACACGAAGACACGTTCTTCCGCGACATCATCGGCTACTCGATCGGCACATTGGGCATCCACCGCCTGGGACTTTTCCTGGCGCTGGCGGCGGTGTTGTTCAGCGCCCTGTGCATCGTGCTCAGCGGCCCCTTCTGGAGCCGTGGCTGGCCCGAGTGGTGGAGCTGGTGGCTGAACATGCCGATCTGGTCTCAGTGGCCCGTTTGAGTCGGACTGTCCACACTGTCCGAATCGGAAGAATTGAGGAGTACCACAATGGCCGACTATCAAAACCTGTTCACCACGGTTCAAGTCGTGGGACCAGTGCACCACGGGGTGGAGCTCGCACACGGCAACAGCCCACGCACCGGGCAGCCACTGATCAACTACTGGGTGGGCAAGCTGGGCAATGCGCAGCTGGGCCCGATCTACTTGGGTGGCCTCGGTCTGGCTTCGCTGATTTGCGGTTTGATCGCTTTCACTTTGATTGGGATGAACATGCTGGCCTCGGTCAATTACGACCCGATCCAGTTTGTGCGTCAGTTGTTTTGGCTCTCACTGGAGCCGCCACCGCCAAGTTACGGACTGAGCATTCCGCCGCTCAACCAGGGGGGCTGGTTCCTCATCGTGGGCTTTTTCCTCACTGCATCGGTGATGTTCTGGTGGGCCCGCACCTACCGCCGTGCAGTGGCCTTGGGTATGGGCACGCACATCGCGTGGGCCTTCGCTGCGGCCATCTGGTTGTTCTTGGTGCTGGGCTTGTTCCGCCCCATCTTGATGGGATCTTGGGGCGAGGCTGTGCCTTACGGCATCTTCCCGCACCTGGACTGGACGGCGGCCTTTTCGCTGCGCTACGGCAACCTGTTCTACAACCCCTTCCATGCGCTGTCGATCGTCTTCCTCTATGGCTCGGCCCTGCTGTTTGCCATGCACGGCGCGACCATTTTGGCGGTGACCCGCTTTGGTGGTGAGCGTGAGATCGAGCAAATCACCGACCGGGGCACGGCCTCGGAACGTGCGGCCTTGTTTTGGCGCTGGACTATGGGCTTTAACGCCACCATGGAATCGATTCACCGCTGGGCCTGGTGGTTCGCGGTGCTGTGCCCTATCACGGGTGGCATTGGCATCTTGCTGACTGGCACCGTGGTGGACAACTGGTACCTCTGGGCCATCAAGCATGGCGTGGCACCGCCCTACCCTGAAATTTTCCCGGCCATGACGGATCCCGCACTGAGCATTGGAGCGAAACCATGAGCACGCAGATCCTCAACACATCGGCATGGAGCAGCTTGGCGAGGAGTTTCGGCTTAGCTTGCATTGGCCTGCTGGGTTTGGTGCTGACGGGCTGTGAGCGTCCCAGCCCCGAATCGGTGCAAAGCGGCTACCGGGGCACGGGCATGGTTCAGGTTTACAACGCCCGTTTGCTCGAAGTCAAAACCGAGAAGAACCAACCACCTGTGGTCATTCCTTCGCCGGGCGCTGATGGCCCCAAGGCCGCGCAGGTCTATAAGAATGTCAAGGTGCTGGGCCACCTGAGCGTGGGCGAGTTCAACCGCCTAATGGTCTCGATGGCTAGCTGGGTGGCGCCGCAAGAAGGCTGCGTCTATTGCCATGCCTTGCCCAATTTTGCAGACGACAGCAAGTACACCAAGGTGGTGGCACGGCGCATGGTCGAGATGACGCAGCACATCAATTCGGACTGGCAGCCCCACGTGGCCCAGACGGGCGTGACCTGCTACACCTGCCACCGAGGCGAGCCTGTGCCCAATGCGATTTGGTTCAAGTCCAACCCGCAACCCTATGGCTCGAACTTCATGGGTGACAAGGCCGGGCAAAACGAACCCGCCCCTGTCGTCAACTTGTCTTCGCTGCCCAACGACCCATTCACCCCGTTCTTGCTGGGGGACCAGAAGATCCGTGTGAACGGCCCTACGGCCTTGCCTTCCGGCAACAAGCAGTCCATCAAGCAGGCCGAGTGGACCTATGGGCTAATGACCCACATGTCCAATTCGCTGGGCGTGAATTGCACCTACTGCCACAACACCCAGTCCTTCCAGAACTGGGAAAACAGCCCGCCGCAACGCACGACCGCCTGGCACGGCATCCGCATGGCGCGCGACCTGAACCTGACCTACATGGAGTCTTTGACCGAAGTCTTCCCGGCACACCGCAAGGGCCGCACGGGTGATGTGGCCAAGCTCAACTGCGCCACCTGCCACCAGGGTGCTTACAAGCCTTTGAATGGCGCTCCCATGGCCAAGGACTTCCCCGAATTGCTCAAACCCGCTTCGGCTGCAGCCAAATTGGCGGCCAAGTAGTTTGCAGGCCTTCGCACCTTGGCCGGACGCCCGTCATGGAAGCTATCACTCCAGTTCATGACCCGTTGTCTGGCGTAGTCGTGGTGCTGTTAGCCGACTTCTTGCGCCAGCACCAAGGCTGGGGTTGGCTGCGTCTGGTGGCTGGGGCCGCGCCTTACAAAGATGTGCCCGGCCTGACCCTGGTCAAAGTCATGGGCAGTGGTCACGGCGGGGGCTTCAGCCTGCGCCCCAGCGCCACGCATCAGGGCCTGATTTGCACCTTCACCCACCTCGATCTCGCGCTCAGATTTCTGGACAGCTCGGCCGTGCAGGCCTACCGCAGCCGTGCCCGTGAATGCTGGACGGGTGTGATGGCGGTGCAGTCGGCGCGCGGCCACTGGGACCGGCAAGCGTGGCACGCCAGCAGCGTGCAAGCTCTGGGTCGGCCTCAGTGCGAACCATGGGTTGAGGGTGAGTCAGGCCCTGCAAGGGTGCAGGGTGAGGGGCCTGTGGCCGTGCTCACACGCGCCAGCATTGTGCCCACCAAGGCCATGGCGTTTTGGCGTTATGCCCCAGCAGCCCAAGCCGACCTGAACCAATCCTCCGGGTGTCTGTTGGCCATGGGCCTGGGTGAGGCCCCGCTGGTGCGCCAATGCACTTTCAGTTTGTGGCAAGACACGGCATCCATGCTTCAGTACGCCCACCAGGGTGCACACCAGGTGGCCAGTGCCGCCGCCTACAAACACCAGTTTTTTTCAGAGTCACTATTTGTACGCTTGCAGGTGCTGCAGATGGCGGGGGTCTGGAAAGCGCAGCGTTTTCAGTTTCAAAGCCCCTCGCTGCAAAGCGCTCAGGCGGCGGTGGACAACACACCGGCTGCTGTCGATCCGCCCAATCAATTGGCCAGCCCGGAGCTCAGCCATGCCTGAGCAGCGCGTGGTCATCGTCGGCGCGGGCATGGGTGGCCTGTGCAGCGCCATCACGCTCGCGCACCAAGGGCTCGATGTCACCGTGGTCGAGACCTCGGACGCGCCAGGTGGCAAGGTGCACAGCCGCAAAGTCAACGGCGCACACATCGACAGCGGACCCACCGTGTTCACCATGCGGTGGGTGTTTGACGCCTTGCTAGAAGCCGTGGGTACCAGCGTCGAGGCTGAGATGCGGATCACCCCGTTGCAGGTGCTGGCCCGCCACTTTTGGCCCGACGGCAGCCAGCTCGATTTGTCGGCCGACGCCCGCGAGAGCGAAGCCGCCATTGCCGCTTGGTCTAGTGGTGAAGAAGCCCGTCGCTTTAAAGAATTTTGCAAAACCATACGCCAGCTTTACGCCACGCTCGAGGGTCCGATGATCCGCGCACAGCGCCCCAGCATGGGCGGCTTCGTCGGCGACCTGGGCTTCAAAGGCTTGGGCGTGCTGGCTCAGCTGGGCCCCATGCGCAGCCTGTGGCAGCAGCTGGGTCAACAGTTTTCTGATCCGCGTCTGCGCCAGCTGTTTGCGCGCTACGCCACGTATTGCGGCTCATCACCTTGGCAGTCGCCTGCGACGCTCATGCTGATCGCCCAAGTCGAAATGGACGGAGTCTGGTCGGTCGAAGGCGGCATGGTGGGCATGGCCCAGGCGCTGGCCCGTGTGGCCCGTCGCCGTGGTGCGGTGTTCCGCTACCACAGCACCTGCCAGCGCATCGAGCAGCGCCAAGGTCGCGTGTGCGGAGTGCATTTGCAGTCGGGCGAGTACTTACCCGCTGACCGTGTCATTTTCAATGGCGACGCCGCCGCCTTGCGACAAGGCTTGCTGGGCGATGACGTGCGCCGTGCCGTGCCACAGGAAGCGCCGCCGCGCTCTTTGTCGGCCCTGACTTGGTCTATGTACACCCCCACAAACGGTTCCGCTCAAGGCGTGACACTCGACCGGCACAACGTATTTTTTCAAAGAACCTACGCCAGCGAATTTGAAGACATCTTCGATCGCCAGCGTTTGCCCGAAAACCCCACGGTCTATGTCTGCGCACAAGACCGACCCGCCGATTTACCTGCGGGTCAGGCCGAGCGCCTGTTTTGTTTGGTCAACGCCCCTGCCAACGGTGATGGCAACGCACTCACCGAGGAGGCTTTAGAACAATGCCAAACCCGCACCTTTCATCACCTGCGTCAGCTGGGCCTGAACCTGCAACCCACAGTGGGCAACAGCCTGCGCACGACGCCTCAGGAATTTCACAAGCGCTTTCCGGCCAGCGGCGGAGCACTGTACGGGCAGGCGACGCACGGCTGGACCAGCATCTTCAAAAGACCTGGCTCCACCACACCCCTGCAGGGCCTGTATCTGACGGGGGGCAGCGTGCACCCGGGGCCGGGCGTGCCGATGGCGGCGCTGTCCGGGCAGCGGGCGGCCGAGGCGCTGATGGCGAGCCTCGCTTCGACCAGCCGGTTCCCGATGGGGGCTACCTTTGGTGGTATATCGACGCCATGAGCGACGACGGCCAACACGGCATCACCCTCATTGCGTTTGTGGGCAGCGTGTTCTCGCCTTATTACGCCTGGGCGCGTGGGCGCAGCCGGGCCAACCCCGACAACCATTGCGCCCTGAACGTGGCCATTTACAGCGAAGGCCAGGGCCGCTGGGCCATGACCGAGCGCGGGCAGCGCCACTGCGCCCGCAGCGCCAGCCAGTTCACCATCGGCCCGAGCCAGCTCGATTGGGACGGTGATTGTTTGACGATTGACATCAACGAACTGTGTGCACCCATTCCGCGCCGTGTGCGCGGCCGCATCAAGCTGTGGCCGCAACGTCTGTTTGGGTATTCCACGCCGCTTGATGTGAATGCACGTCACCGCTGGGGACCCTTGGCGCCAGCCTCGCGCATCGAGGTGGACCTGAGCGCACCCGATTTGAAATGGCAAGGTCACGCGTATCTGGATTCCAACGAGGGCGACGAGACGGTAGACCAAGGCTTTCACACCTGGGACTGGTCACGCGCCCGCATGCGCGACGGCAGCACCGTGGTGTTTTATGACATTCAAGCGCCTGGCACCGACGACCGCGTGCTGTCGCTGCGCTTCACACCGCAAGGCGAGGTGGAGACTATCGCCACACCCCCAGTGCAGCACCTGCCCAAGACGGGCTGGCGCATCAATCGCCGCATGCGCAGCGCGCAGGCCGTGCGGGTACACGAACAACTCGAAGACACGCCGTTTTACCAGCGTGCGTTACTGCAATTTGATTACGCGGGTGAGCCATTGCTCGCCTTCCATGAAACCCTGTCGGTGCCCCGTTTGGTGTCACCGGTGGTTCAAGCCATGCTGCCCTGGCGCATGCCCAGGCGGGCTTGAGATGAACACCCTTGAAAGCACCTTCAAGGCAACCTCATTCTTGGCCATGGTGGCCCTGAATAGCCCTCGTGCGGGCCGTGCACGCCTTCTGCAAGGAGAAAACTATGTCTAAATCAGACAAAGTCTGGCCAACGGGACTGACCGAGGCCGAATCGGAAGAGATTCACCGCAATCTCATCCAGGGAACGCAGATTTTCGGCATGATTGCCGCATTTGCCCATCTGCTGGCCTACATCTATTCGCCCTGGCTCAAGTAAGGGAGACGCATCATGATCTATTCGAAAATGTGGTGTGTGGTGAAGCCTTCGGTCGGTATCCCGATATTCATTGCGGCTGTGGCGATTTCGTCTTTCAGCGTGCACTTGGCGCTGACGATGAACACAACCTGGGTGAAAGACTTCCTCAACGGCGGTGCCAAAGTAGTGGCGGTTGCGCCTGCTGCGGTGGATGCCACGGTGAAGAAGTAGGGGGTGAATGCCCGAACGGCCAGACGCGCAAGCGTCTGGTCTTTCTCTTATGACCAAAGGTAAATCTCGATCTTCTGTGGCGCAAGTGTTGGCCAGCCTAGGCCCGCGCTTTTTGCCCTTTGCCGACGCCGCCAGCGATGACTTACCGCTGTCCCGCTTGCTGCGCTTGTCGCTCTTTCAAATTTCTGTTGGCATGGCGATGGTCATGCTGGTAGGCACCCTCAACCGCGTGATGATCGTGGAGCTGCAAGTGCCCGCCACGCTGGTGTCTCTGATGGTGGCCCTGCCTTTGCTTGTTGCGCCGTTGCGGGCGCTGATCGGTTATCGCTCAGACAACCACCGCTCGCAACTGGGCTGGCGGCGTGTGCCCTACATTTGGATGGGCAGCTTGCTGCAGTTCGGTGGTTTTTCCATCATGCCTTTTGCGCTCTTGGTGCTGGCGGGAGCCGGTCAGTCTAGCCAAGCCCCCAGCTGGGTGGGACTGCTGGGGGCCGCAGGGGCATTCGTGCTGGTGGGCATGGGTATGCACACTGTACAAACCGCAGGCCTAGCCTTGGCCACCGACCTCGCGCCTCCTGAGCGCCAGCCCCAAGTGGTGGGCCTCATGTATGTGATGCAGCTAGTCGGCATGATCGGCAGCGCCTTGATGCTTGGCCATTTGCTGCGCGACTACAGCCCTGGTCAGTTGATCCGCGTGGTGCAAGCTGTGGCCGTTATGACGCTGGTACTCAACGTGATCGCCTTGTGGAAACAAGAGCCCCGTAGCCGCCTGCGCAAACCCGGAACGCCTGTTGAGCACAGCTTTAGCCAGGCCTGGCAGCTCTTTTGCCAAGGCCCCTACACCGTGCGCCGTTTGCTGGCGGTGGGAATGGGCACCATGGCCTTCACCATGGAAGATGTATTGCTGGAGCCTTATGGTGGCGAGATACTCGGTCTGAGCGTCTCCACCACCACCCTACTTACAGCCACGCTGGCTTTCGGTGGCCTGATCGGTTTTGCTTGGGCGTCGCGTGTGCTCAGCCGGGGCGCAGACGCTTACCGCATGGCCAGTTGGGGAGCATGGGTGGGCGTGCCTGCTTTTGCCGCCGTGATCGGCTCGGCCCCATTGGATTCCCCCGTTTTGTTTGCCTTGGGCATTTTCTTGATTGGCTTGGGGGGCGGTTTGTTTGCCCATGGCACCTTGACGGCCGCCATGCAAATGGCTCCGCCCGAGCACGTGGGTTTGGCCATGGGCGCTTGGGGCGCCGTGCAGGCCACAGCCGCTGGGGTGGGCATGGCTACGGGCGGTTTGGTGCGTGACGGCGTGGCTTGGGTCAGCAGTTCCGTGGTGGCTTACTCGGCCGTCTACTTCGTCGAAATTGTTTTGTTGGTGCTCACCCTGTGGGCCGTAGCCCCGTTGATACGGCCATGGCGTTCGCTGGCCTCGCCACCTGTTTCGTGCCCATAATGCACAGCCACCCGACGGTCATTTTCCGAAGCCTATTCACTTTCATTCACTCGAGGAAGAGCCATGGAAATCAAACACATCCTCATCATCATGTTTGTGGTTTTCTGCGTGTTCATGTTGGCCAACTGGTTGAACCGACCCACACCCCAATTTCATAAAGAACCTGAGAAGCCAGTGGAATAAGGCACCCGATCATTTCGGGATGAACCGTTCTGCGTTCAAAGCTGTGTGTGCCGCGGCGCAGGCCACTGCTCTTTAACTGAATCTCGTATCATGCAAAAACTACCCATGTCTCAAATCCGGCGGAAATCGGGCCTTTATTACGCCGTGGGCATCGCGGTTTTTTCGTCGTTCTTTGTGGTGGTGGTCGTGATCGCCAAGATCGTCGCCAGCAACAGCTGACGCGCCACCACCGGCCACGGCGCACATGTGTATGGCCGTGTGGTGAATGCAACCCACCCGCTCAAGGGGTGGTGATGCTAATTTCTTGGCCCGCTGCCAGCAAATCCCGCACCTGTTGCATCACCTGCGCGCCAGAGGCCGAATAGGGGTCAAAGTCGGGGTGTTGCATTTTGACCTTCGGGTCGTCTACAGACAGATGTACCAGCGCCATGGACCACTGTCCAAATTGGCGCTTCGTGATTTCTTCGTAATGCAGCAAAACCACGTCCTGGTGTCGCTTGTCGGCACAAATGCGTCGGTACAAGGTGTTAACGCGGCCGCGTTCACCCTCCAGCACCTGAAAAAAGAACCCCTGGCCTTGGCACAGCACACCCGTGATGCCTTGGCTCGGGTTATGCGCTTGCGCCTGCAACAAGATGCTGGTGGTCATGGTGGTGGTTTGCGGTCCGACGGCATGGCTGACATACAGCAAACGCACCTGGATACTGCGGTGATTAGCGTTCATCAGGCGGACCGGTGGGGTTGGCGTTCCGTGTACATGGCTGGCGTGCAAGTCCAGAACTCAAGGCGTTTGTGACGGGTGGTTGAGGCCCAGGCGATCGGCTTCACGGCGCTCCAACAGATCGAACATCCAGGCCACACGCTGAGGCATGGCCCGGTTGGGGAAATAGGATTTGTGGCCTGCAACGGGGGTCGCATTGCGGCAGCCTTGCACCAGGCCCACGATGGCGGCCAGCGGCTCGGGGCTGTGTTCGCTCAGGCGGATCCAGTGCACTTGGGTCCAGGCGCTGGCCAGCAGCATGAGCTTGCGCGTAGTGCTGACCACCGTGCGTTTGCTGACCGAGTCCAGGCCCTCGCGGCGCAGTTGGTGGCCGATTTCGGCGTAGATCATGCTGGCTGCGCAGATAGCCGCGCGGCAGTCAGGCGGCAGGGCCGCGATGCCCGAGTGGGCTTGTTTGTATAGGCGGTCTGCTTCGTCGAGCAATCGCGTGATCACCTGCGCGATGGCGGGGATGAACCTGGGCTGGGCCAGCCAGGTCTCGGGGTCGATACCGGCCTCGATGAGCCAGCGGCGCGGCAGGTACAGTCGGCCAATGCTGGCGTCATGCCCCGCGTCGCGGGCGATGTTGGTCAGTTGCATGGCCACGCCCAGTTCGCAAGCGCGGGCCAAGGTGTCCATGCTTTGCGGGCCCATGATCCAGCACATCATCGCGCCCACACTGCCCGCCACTCGGGCACCGTAGGCATGCAGGTCTTCGATGCTGTCGTAAGTGCGCCCAGCCGCGTCCCAAGCAAAGCCCTCAATCAGCGCGTCGAGCAAATGGCGCGGCAATTTGTATTGCTGAACCAACAGGCTCAGGGCGTGGTCTTCGACGTGGTCGTCCGGAGTGCCCGCATAAATGGCGTCTAGTCGCGATCGCAACACCTCCAATGGCGTATCGCCGGGGTCAGCTTCGTCCACCAGGTCATCGGCCACGCGGCAAAAGGCATACAGCGCAATGGAAGCGGCGCGCACGCGTGGCGGCAACAAGCGGCTGGCTGCGAAAAAGGTTTTGGAACCCCCTTGCATCATGGCCACGCAGGCTTGCAGGTCGAGCGAGTCGAAATCAAGTTCTTTCAAGGTCACCGGCGCTGCCTGCGGGGTGATTGCCTCTGTGGTCACTGCGCTCACGTGGCGGGCTGCACCGTCGCTGGGCATGCGTTCAGGCCTGGACATGGGGCACCACCGTTTCCAGAGCTTTGGCCGACATCAGCACACCGGGCACGCCCGCGCCCGGGTGCGTGCTGGCGCCCACAACAAACAGGCCCGGCACGTCTTCGCTGCGGTTGTGCGGGCGAAACCAAGCGCTTTGCAGTAGCAGCGGCTCCAGTCCAAAGCCTGCGCCTTTAAAGGACCACAAGTTGTCCTGAAAATCTTGCGGCGTGCTGACTTTGCTGGTTACGATGTGCTCGCACAAACCCGGTAGCACGCTGGCTTGCAAGCTCTCGGCAATGGTGGCACGGTAGGTCTCAGCAAAGGCAGGCCAGTCGGTTCCGCTGTCCAGGTGCGGCACGGGCGAAAGTACATAAAAAGTGTCGCAACCTTCGGGGGCCAGCGATGGATCGGTAGCAGTGGGGCGGTGCAAATACAGGCTGAAGTCGTCCGCCAGTTTGTGTTTCTTGAAGATGTCTTGCAGCAGACCCTGGTAGCGCGGGCCTAACACCATCATGTGGTGCGGTACATCTTTGTATTGTTTGGAGGTTCCGAAGTACCAGACAAACAGACCCATGGAGTATTTACCCCGGGCAATCTTGCGGTCGGTCCACACTCGGCGGTACTGCGGGGCCACGAGGTTTTTATAAGTCCAGGCGGTATCGCCATTGCTCACCACGATGTCGGCGGGAACGAATTCGCCGCTTTGCAGTTCCACGCCGCAGGCGCGGCCGCTTTCAATGCGGATTTGGGTGACGGGCGCGTTGTAGCGCAGCGGCACACCGCGCTCTTTCAGCAGGCCGACCAGGCCTTTCACAATCGCCCCGGTGCCGCCCATGGCCGAGTGCACGCCCCAGGTTCGCTCCAGCGAGTTAATGAGCGCATAAGCGCAGGTCACGGCAAGCGGGTTGCCGCCGATCAGCAGCGGGTGAAAGCTCATCACAATGCGCAGCTTGTCGTTGCGCATGTGTTTGGCCACCAGGCTGTAGAGGCTGCGCCACGCGCCCATACGCAAGAAGTCGGGGATGGCGGCCATCAGGTCGCTCAGCTTGTCAAAAGCCATGTCGCCCATGCCCTCAAACCCCAGGGTTTTGCAGCGCTCGGCTTCTTCCAAGAAGCGTTCGTAGCCAGGAAGGTCTGAGGAGTCAAAGCGGGCTACTTCGGCACGCATGTGCTCGGCGTCGCCGTTGTAGTCGAACCAGCTGCCGTCTGCAAACCGCACGCGGTAAAACGGGTCCATCGCAACCAGCTTCACGTCATCGGCAAACCGTTTGCCGCACAACGCCCACAGCTCTTCGAGCAAAAAGGGGGCGGTAATGATGGTCGGGCCGGCATCGAACGTGAAGCCATCTTGGCGGTGCACATAGGCGCGACCCCCAGGCTCATCGAGCTTTTCAAAGACCTTGACCTCGTAGCCCTTGACGCTCAGGCGAATGGCGGCGGCCAGCCCGCCAAAACCGCTGCCAATGACCACCGCCACCGGGCGCTGGCGCTGCGCCGAAGGGGTGCTCAGCTCAGCGCCGGTTGGTGTGACGGGGATGCCGAACCCCTCAGATCGGTAGGCGTGTGTGAGCGTGTTCATGTCGTGCCTTCAAGGGGACGAGGTCAATGCCGGTTTGCGGGTTCGGCCCATGGCCCAACCCCACAGCCGCTCCAGTGGCCAGGGAAAAATCATGATGATGTGTTCAACAATCGCCAGCCCCAGCAGCGTGGCCAGCATGACCCAGCCGGTGGTGATGGCCACGGCGCCTTGCCCTGCCAGCCAGACCAGCCAGAACCAGGTGCCCATGGCCATGCCCATCGACAGCACAAACCATAGCGACACGCCTTGCGTGGTGCGGAAATAGCTGGCCAGGTACTTGAGGTGCGCTGGCAGGTACTGCGCGCCGTTTTGTGGCACGCCAAAAAACAAATTCAGTTTGGCCGACAGGCGCATGCACCACAGCAGCGCATAGGTGCAAATGGCCACGTGGTTGTGTTGACCTTCCTGCATCCACCACAGTACGGAAAAGTTAACCAGCAAAGCCAGCTCGTGGTGAAGCATGACTTGTACCGATTGCACAAAACGGGGCCAGCCGGTGGCCCCGCCGCTCAATGGAGTTTTGCGTGGACCGGTGATCCAGCCCGTCAGAAACGCGAGCTCGTGCCAGCCCCACATCACGATCACACTGCCAAAGGCGAGGTAAGCGTTGAACACGCTGACCTCTTGCATGCTGCGCGCCACGCCCCAGAAACTCAAAGCCAAGAGCACCGTCCAGCCCGCCAGGCTGAAGCGGAAGCTACGCGCAGGCAGCCGGTCGAGCCACAGGATCACGCCCGTGCCGAGCCACCAGCACAGGGCCGTGAACACGCAGGCCCAGACGACTTCATTCACCATGCGGGTTCCATACGTACCTGGGGCGACAGGTCTTGTTGAATTACCGGCATGAAGTACAGGCGGGCAAAGGTGGCCGCCGCTTTGATCGCGCACACGCCTTGCTGCAGCTTGCCCAACACGCCACCACGGGCTTTGGCTTTTTCCATGGCTTGTGACAGGGCAAACAGGCGCTCAAGGCCCCGGCGGAAGTCGGGGTGGTCGGTGTCGAGCGCGAGCGGGAAGACCTGCTGCGTGATGGCGGTGGTGATGCGGAACACCTGATAGTCGTATTCGCTTGAATCAAGGCCCATGGCTTCATGCAGCATGGGCCGGGTGTGGTCCCGCACGTACATGGTGGCGTACACGGCCAACAAGAAAAACCGGATCCACAGCTTGTTGACGCCGCTCAGCAAACTGGGGTTGGCGCGCATGATCAGCGCAAACGATTCACCGTGGCGGAACTCGTCGTTGCACCACAGCTCGAACCAGCGAAAGATGGGGTGAAAGCGTTTTTCAGGGTTCTTTTCGAGCTGGCGGAAGATGGTGATGTAGCGCGCATAGCCGATCTTCTCGGACAGGTAGGTCGCGTAGTAAATGTATTTGGGCTTGAAGAAGGTGACCTTCTTGGTGCGCTTTAGGTTACCCAGATCGATACCCAGATTGAAATCGCGCAACGACAGGTTGATGAAGCTGGCGTGGCGCGATTCGTCACGCGCCAGATACGTCATAAGCTGCTTGATGTCGGGGTTTGTGACGTTCTTGCGGATCTCGTTGTAGAGCACGCAGCCGGAAAATTCCGAGGTCAGCGAGCTGACCAGGAAGTCCATGAATTCCTGGCGCATCTCGGGCGAGAGGGTGGCCATGCCTGCAGCCACTTCGCCTGCGAAGGCTTCGTCGCGCTGGAAGTGGTCGTGGTTGTTGTCGCCCTCGTACTCGTCCATCATTTTGTCCCACTCGGCGCGCACCGGCTCGATGCTGAGGCGGTCCATGGCCGCGAAGTCCGTGGTGTAGAAACGCGGGCTGATCATGTCGCTGTGCACCGCCCTTTTGTTGGCGTCTTCAGCGGTTTCGATGGTGTGGACAGTCGTGGCGTTCATGGGGTTCTCCGGTGCGGGTTCACTCGTCTTCAGCGAGGGATGTTCGGTAGCGTCATGTCTTGTCCTGCCAGTCTGAGGCCTGCAAACACGGCCGCGTTGCTGGGGCCAAATGACTCCAGGTCAATGCGCTGGCGGGTGCTGGGGTCTTGCAGGGTCAGGCGGCCATCGGTGCGGCCAATCAGCACAAAGGGGGCGTCGCCCGCCAGCTTTTCGCGGTGACGTTCTCGCGCCAGCGCTCGCAAGGTGCTGCGCAAAAAGCCTTGCTCACCTGAAAATTGGGCCACTTGCAGGCCGCTGCGGTGGTCGAGCACGGCGATGTCGCCGTTGGTCAGATCGCGAAACTGCAGGTCGCGCTGCCACTGCACGGCGGCGTCGGGCGTGCGCGGGTCCAAGCCCGACCAACGCGCCAGGCCCACGGCCACCAGCATGGCCAGCAGCATCACGCCAATCCAGGCTATAGGCCCATTCAGGCCCTGGGCCTGAGGGGTTTGGCGCGAGGGCTGCCAGTTGGGCTTGGGCAGGGTATTCATGCCAGCATGCCTGGGGCGGGTATGGCTTGGGTTGCCGCAGGGGCATCGCCCAGTTGCAGCGATTGGCCCGCACGTTCGGCTTGCCACAGGTTCAGGAGCACTCCGCCCACGTGCTGGCTGTCTGGTACGCAGCGCATGGTGGGCTGAGGTTGGGTCACATGCCAAGCTCGCTGGTGCGGCCAAAGGTGGGCCCAACCAATGCGGTCTTCGGGGTTCAAGGCCAGGGCGATGTCGCCCGTGCCTGCGCCCTGGGTTTTCAAAGAGGCACCGACGATGCGCTTAAAGGGCAGGTTGAAGGTCAGCGTGAGTACGATTCCGATGCGCATGACCACGCGTTTGTTAGTGAGGGTGTAGAGCGTGCTGCGCGCCGACATCCAGGCGGTAGCCGAGAGCAGGGCCAGGGCCAAGGCATAGAGGCTGGCGGCCACCACCAGGGGTTTCCAGTCGACCGGGCCTTCAGGCGCGGTGAGGTTGATGGCCTGCACCGCGAGCATCAGCGCGAAGTACAGCGCGACCTTGCGCACATGGAAAGCGTGGATGGCCAAGCGTTTCCAGTCGGGTGCGCCCTGCCAGACCACGCGCTCACCCGGAGGCAGGGCGCTGGGCAGGCCCGGCGAGGCTTCCCATTCGTGTTCGTGGGTGGCTTTCATATGAGGGGTTCCTGACGCTCAGGGGTGGCATACAAGGTGCCCGCACCGTAATAGGCGGTGATCTTTTCTTCTTCAAGCAAGGTGACCTGCTCGTTCGATTTGGTCTGCGGCACGTTCACGAATTGGTGGCCCAGAAGGGCCTGCACATGGGTGCCATCCTTCTTGATGCGTGCAAAGGTCATGGGCAGCAACACGCGTTTGTCAGACCCTGCCAATTGCACTTCAGCGTAGCGAAACAGCATTTCCATGCGGTCCACCCAGAGCTCGACCACGGTGCCCGCGACCACTTTGTCAGCGCCCCAGACCGGCAGACCACGCGGGTCCACGTCTTGTTTGGCGACTGAGTGGTCGTTGGCGATGCGCAACGGCACGATTTTGGGGTGACCGTGCGGATCCGCGTCAGGAATGTCGGCGCGCATGGCCCAGGCACCAGGCCCCACGCCCGCCAACAGCGGGTCACCCACGGGCTCGAGCGGTGCGCCGTTCGAGCCGTGGGAGGGTTGGGCGCTGTACTGGCCATCAGGGCGGGCCAAGTCGGGCGATAAGTAGGTGTGTCCGTCTTGCGTTTTGAAGGTCTTGGGGGTGGGCACGGGTGGCCAGCCTTCGATCCTGGGGCCGCTTTCGCGGCCTGAGTCCATGGGGTAACCCTCGCGGTGGTTTTCGCGCAAGAGGTAATAAATCAGCCCCGCGAAGAATACCCAGAAGATGTACAACACGATTTGGGCTACATCGATGTACTGTGTGATCGCGCCTGTTTCCATGGCTGCCTCCTTCAAAAATCGTTGCATCAGTTTGGCAGTTGCTCAAGGCCAAAGGGTTGTGTGGGTTGTGTGCTGGCGCTGCGTGCGGCCAGGCGGCTTGCGCGCAACATGGGCCCTAAGGCCACGAGCACGACAAGCAGCAAATACATTTCGAGGTGGTAAACAAAGCTGTAGGCTGTGATGGGGGTGACCAGCACCTCGCCCAATTGGCCCGACATGGCCAGCACCGAGACACCGTCGCGCACCGCACCGCCCAGCGCCACGGCTGCGCCCGCGCTGGTGGCCTGCACCGCGCCCCAGGTGCCCATGACCAGGCCGCCCAGGTGGCCCAATGGGCTGCCGCCTTGCGCCATGCCCATGCCCGTGACCAGCATGCCCACCGAAAACAGACCGCCGCTGAAACCGATCAGGCCCACGCCGATGCGGAACATCCAGGCCGCTTCGAGCGGCCCGGAAAAAATCACCAGGGCAAACGCAGGCAAACCCAGTAGCAGACCCAGACTGGCCAGGCGGTAAGCGCTCAGGCCGCCCGACAACCAGCGTGCCGACAACAAAAAGGCCGCCAAGGCCCCGCCCGCGCTCAAGGCGGTGAGGGCGCTGGTGGCGCCCACGTCGAGCTTCAAAACGTCGGCCGCATAGGGCTCGAGCACGATGTCTTGCATGTTGAAGGCGAAGGTGCCCAGCGCCAGGGTCCACAAGAAGCGGCGCATCTGCGGCTGGGCGATCAGCTCGCGCCAGCTGCTGGCAAAGCCGCCGGCTTCGCGGCGTCCGCGCTTGGCCCCGCGCGCCTCTTGTTTCCAGAGCGAGGCCAGGATCATCACCGCCACCATGACCGCGCAGCCTTGCAGCAGCTGGATAAGCTTTTGCGGGCTAAAGTCGGTCAGCACCAGACCGAAGACCGCGCTGCTGACGATCATGCCCACCAGCAGCATGCTGTAAAGCAGAGCCACCACGCGGGGGCGTTTGTCGTTGCTGGCCAAATCGTGTGCCAGTGCCATGCCCGCGGTTTGCGTTATCTGGATGCCCGCGCCCACGAGCACAAAGGCCAGGCACGCACCGATTTGACCGACCCACAGGTTGGCGGCCTCGGGCTCAGACAAAAGCAGTAAGGCAAAGGGCATGATGGACAAGCCGCCAAACAGCAGCAAGGTTCCGGTCCACATGTAAGGAATGCGGCGCAGCCCCAGCGCCGAGGGGTACGTGTCGCTGCGGTAACCAATCAGCGTGCGCAGCGGGGCAAACACCATGGGGATGGCGACAGCCAGTGCCACCCACCAGGCTGGCACTTGGAGCTCGACGATCATGACCCGGTTGAGCGTGCCCACCAGGAGCGCTGTGACCATGCCGATCACCACCTGGAACAGAGACAGGCGCAGCAGGCGCGCCATCGGCAGTTCGGGCGAGGCTGCATCGGCAAACGGCATGAAACGCGTGCCTGCAGCCGTCAACCAACGTGGGACCGGGATGCGCAGCTTCATGAGCGGGTCCACTCCCAAGCTTGAGATGTGTAGAAACCGCTGGCCACGCGCCGCATGCGTGCGCCTTGCCAGCCCTGCAAATCGGTATGGCCTTGCAAGCGCTGCAGCAAGTCGGCGTGGGCCACGGGTGACAAAGACGGTGAGCGATCGCTGCGCGGAAACAAACGGCCCGCGCTGTGCATCAGCGCCAAGAGTGGTGTGCGCGGCGCAAAAGTAAAGGCCATGGAGCCTCGTGTACGCTGCGCCAGGCCCGCCAGGGCGTCCGCGATCTGTTCGCTGTCGTAGTGGATAAGCGAGTCCATGCACACCACATGGTCAAAGTGGCCCAGGTCGGGGCTGAGCATGTCGCCCGCCAAAAACTGCACCGAGCCGGGCAGCCTGGGGTGCTCAGCGGCCATGCGTTCGGCGGCCAGCTTGACCAAGGTGGGCGATAGGTCGATGGCCACGACATCGGCCCCGCGCAGGGCCACTTGCAAGGCCAGCGCACCCGTGCCGCAACCGGCATCCAGCACGCGCAGGCCGCGCAGGTCTTGTGGCAACCACGACAGCAGAGTCTCACGCATGGTGTCGCGTCCGGCGCGCACGGTGGCGCGGATGCGGCCCACCGGCTCGTTGGAGGTCAGGCGCGCCCAGGCATCGGCCGCGGTGCGGTCAAAATAGTGCTCGATTTGACTGCGGCGTTGTTCGTAGGCGGTTGTGTTCATGACGTTCTTTCGGTCCGAGTTTTGGCGTTCACATCAGTCGAAACCCAGCAGGTCAAAAATGTCGCGGTCTTTCATAGGGATGGACGGCAGGGGGTCGGCCCCCAGCCACAGGGCTGCGGCCAGGCGCATGTACTCGTCTTGCACAGCCTTGACGGCGGGTGTGGGTTCCAGCTCGAACAGAGTGCACTTTTGCAAGCGGCTCTTTCGGATCTCGTCGAGCATCGGAAAGTGCGCCATGGTTTTGAGGCCTGTGACCGCGTTGTACTTGTCGATCTGGTCGGTCGCGTCGCTGCGGTTGGCGATCACGCCGCCCAAGCGGACGTTGTAGTTTTTGGCCTTGGCCCCAATGGCTTGCACGATGCGGTTCATCGCGAAGATGGAGTCAAAATCGTTGGCGGTGACGATGAGTGCGCGATCCGCGTGTTGGAGTGGCGCAGCAAAACCTCCGCAAACTACGTCGCCCAACACGTCAAAAATCACCACGTCGGTGTCTTCGAGCAGGTGGTGCTCTTTGAGCAGCTTCACGGTCTGGCCGACCACGTAGCCGCCGCAGCCAGTGCCAGCGGGCGGGCCACCGGCTTCCACGCACATCACGCCGTTGTAGCCTTTGAAGACAAAGTCATCGAGGCGCAGCTCTTCGGCATGGAAGTCCACCGTCTCGAGCGCGTCGATCACGGTGGGCATGAGTTTTTTGGTCAGGGTAAAGGTGGAATCGTGCTTGGGGTCGCAGCCGATTTGCAGCACGCGCTTTCCCAGCTTGCTGAAGGCCACCGACAGGTTCGATGACGTGGTGCTTTTCCCAATGCCGCCCTTACCGTAGACGGCAAACACTTTGGCGGTGCCAATCTTGACGGTGGGGTCCATCTGGAACTGCACACTGCCTTCGCCATCGGCCCCCCGTTGCCTCTGGATGCGGTTGACCGGGATGCTGGTGGTTTCGATCATGCGGGCAGTCCTTCTTGTATGCCTTCGAGGCGGTCTTCAAGTTCTTCACCGGCACGCAGCAGCGCTGTCATGGTTTCGGCGTCGGGTTGCCAGTACTGGCGGCGCGTGGCCTCCAGCAGGCGGTTGGCCACTTTGGCCGATGCCGAGGGGTTGAGCTGGGCCATACGCTCACGCATGGCAGGATCCAGCACAAAGGTCTGGGCCAGCTGCTGGTAGACCCAGGGCTGCACCTGCCCCGTGGTGGCCGACCAGCCCATGGTGTTGGTCAGGTGCGCCTCAATCTGGCGCACGCCTTCGTAGCCATGTTGCAACATGCTTTCGTGCCACTTGGGGTTCAGCATGCGGCTGCGGGTCTCCAGCGCCACTTGTTCGGTCAGGCTGCGCACCACGCCGTCGCCTTGGGTCTGGTCGCCAATGAAGACGGGCGGGGCTTCGGCGGCGCTGCCGTCGCGCTGGTGCTTGACCTGGAGCACGGCGCGGCTGATGCCGCCCAGGGTGTCAAAGTAGGTGTCGATGCTGGTCACGCCCAACTCGACCGAGTCCAGGTTTTGGTAGGTGAGAGAGACGCTGGCCAGTACGCTTTGCAGCACCATGTTGTTGCGCACCGGGCGGCCTTCGCGGCCGTAAGCAAAGCCCTTGCGCTGGGTGAAGGCGTCGCCCAGTTCGTTCTCATTTTCCCAGCAGCTGCTGTCCACCAGGTGGTTCACATTCGCGCCATACGCGCCCTCGGTGTTGCCAAACACGCGCAGAGCGGCGCATTCCATGGTGCTGCCTTCGTGCTCGGCCAAATAGGTCAAAACATGCTGGCGCACAAAGTTTTGTTCGGGCGGTTCGTCGGCATTGGCCGCTAAAAACGCGGCTTCGGCCAGCAAACGGATTTGCATGGGCAGCAGGTCGCGGAAGATGCCCGACAAGGTGATGACCACGTCGATGCGAGGGCGGCCCAGTTCGGCCAAGGGAATGAGCTGCGCGCCAGCCAGGCGACCGTAGCTGTCAAAGCGGGGTGCTGCGCCCATCAAGGCCAGGGCTTGCGCCATCGGGCCGCCTTCGGTCTTGAGGTTGTCGGTACCCCACAGCACCATGGCCACGGTTTCGGGCAGGGCGTTGTGGTCTTGCTGGTAACGGGCTAAGAGCTTGTCGGCCTGACGCATGCCATCGCGCACGGCAAAGGCAGACGGCATGCGGAAGGGGTCGAGGCCGTGCAGGTTGCGCCCGGTGGGCAGCACGTTAGCGTTGCGGATCAGGTCGCCGCCGGGGGCCGGTTGCAGGTAGCGGCCGTCGAGGGCGCGGATCAGGCCTTGCATTTCGTGGTCTTCGCCCAGCAGTTGGTTGCTGCGCACCAGCTGGCGCAGGCTTTCGGTCTGGTCCTGCGCCTGGGCTTTGTTGCTGGCGTTCAGCTCGATGCTGAACTTCGCATTCAATTGCGCTTCGCTGGCCCCGTCGACCAAGGCTTCCATCAGGGAAGCGTTATTGGCAGCGCTCAAGCCCATGGCGTCGGCCATGACCTTTAGTGTGCCCAGGCGCTGCTCGCGGGTGGGGGCTTGGCCCATGACATGCAAGCCTTCGGGGATGAGGGCGTATTCGAGTTCGAGCAACTGGTTTTGCAGCTGCTCAATCCAAACGGTGTGGTCGCCTGCCAACGAGGCAGGTACGGCAAGGTCAATGCTCTGCGCTTGCTCGTGGATCAGCGCGGACAGGCTCTCGCGGTCCTGGGCTTGGTCCGGGCTCATTTGCTGCCAGCGCTCGATCGATTGCTGCAGGCTGACCAGTTCCTTGTAAAGGCCTGAGTGCGTGAGCGAGGGCGTGAGGTAGCTCACCAGCGTGGCCGCGCCCCGGCGCTTGGCCAATGCTCCT
Organism: Acidovorax sp.; assembly: GCF_046341535.1. Lineage (GTDB taxonomy): Bacteria > Pseudomonadota > Gammaproteobacteria > Burkholderiales > Burkholderiaceae_C > Acidovorax. Next base: position 63,489 of record NZ_JBKDRI010000177.1, read on the forward strand.
TCAGACGGGTTGTTGGCGGCATAAAGGTAGACATTGGGCAGCGCGCCAATCAGGCGGTCGGGCCAGCACTGGCCCGACAGGCCGGTTTGCTTGCCGGGCATGAATTCGAGCGCGCCGTGCGTGCCGAAGTGCAGCACCGCATCGGCGGCGTAGTCTTCGCGCAGGTAGCGGTAAAAAGCACTGAAGGCATGGGTGGGGGCGCAGCCGGTTTCAAACAGCAGGCGCATCGGGTCGCCCTCGTAGCCGAAGCCCGGTTGCACGGTGACCACCACTTGGCCAAAGTCTGCGCCCAGCACAAAGATCGATTGGCCATTAGTCAGGTGCTTGCCGGGGGCGGGGCCCCACTGTGCTTCGATCTCGTTGAGCCAACGCTCGTGTTGAACATGGCGGCCCGTGTCGATGGCATGCAGCACATTGGCCTGCGTACCGTACTGGCTGGCGTTGCCCTGCAGCAGGCGGTTACGCAGGTCGTCCACGCTGTCTGGCAGCGTGACCTGGTAGCCCTCGAGCGACAGGCGCTGCAAGGTGTTGAAGAGCGACTGAAACACCGACAAATAGGCGGCCGTGCCCACGCTGCCCGCGTTGGGCGGAAAGTTGAACAGCACGATAGCCAGCTTGCGCTCGGCGCGGGGCTTGTACCGCAGGCGCACCAGGCGCTCCACGCGAGCGGTGAGCATTTCAGTGCGCTCGCTGCAGGTGAACATGTCCTGACTGCGCGGGCCGCTGGGGAAGGAGCAATGCTTATCGCAGCCATGGCAAGTTTGGCCAGCGGGTCCGGGACGGCCGCCGTAGACCATGGGCAAGATCGAGCCGTCGAGTTCGGGAATGGCCACCATGATGGTGTTCTCGACCGGCAGCAGGCCGCGTGTGGAGTCGCCCCATTGCTCAATCGACTGGAACTCTAGCGGGTGCGCGGCGATGTAGGGCACATCGAGTTCGCTCAGGGCCACTTCGGCGGCGCTGGCGTCGTTGTAAGCCGGGCCGCCAACCAGCGAGAAGCCAGTAAGCGAGACCAGCGACTGGATAGGGCAGCCCACGCCGGGCTTGAAAAAGCGGTCCATGGCCGGGCGTGCGTCGAGACCGCTGGCAAAGGCTGGAATCACGCGCAGACCGCGCGCTTGCAGCGATTCGATGACCGCGTCGTAATGTGCGGTGTTGCCCGCCAACAAATACGAGCGCAGCAGCAGCAAGCCCACGGCGGGCTGGTCTTTGCGGCCGTGGCCGGGCAGGTCGCTCAGCTGTTCGCTAATGCGGCCTTTCATGCTGGGGTGGTACAGGCCCACCTCGGGGTATTCGATCGGGTCTTCGGGCTGGGCCAGGGCGCGCAACGGCTCGCGTGGGCCTTGGGCGTAGCGGTGCACCAGGGTTTTGACCAAATGCTCGATGTTGTGCTCCGAGCCCGCCAGCCAGTAGCGCATGGTCAAAAAGAACAGGCGCAGGTCTTGCGCCGTGCCGGGGATGAAGCGCAGCAGTTTGGGCAGGCGGCGCAGCATCGCCATTTGCTTGGCACCTGCGCTCGACGGTGCGCCCGTCTCAGAGCCGGTTTCTTTGTTCTTGGCGCTGGGGCGCAGCTTTTTCAGCAAGGCCATCAGCCCACCCGATTCGCGCCCCATGACCAGTTTGCCCATGCGGGTGAGCTGGGTGACTTGCGGGGCCGACATGATGCAGACCATCGCGTCGCATTGTTCGCGGCGCGCCTGCAGCGCGTCGAGTACTGGCAGGAAATGGTCTTCCATGAAGAGCATGGTGACGATGACCAGGTCTGCTTGCGCCACGGCGGCCAGAGCAGCGGCCAGAGCAGTTTCGCTATCGCGCCAGGCCGAGGCGCTGTGGGTTTGCAGGTGCAGGCCGGGCAGGTCGCGGGCCAGGCGCTCGGCGGCATTGCTGGCAGCGCTTGCCAAGTGGCTGTCCATGGTCAGCAGCACCACGCTCATGCGCGGTGCGCTTGCGGGGTCCTGTTTACCGGCTAAAGTGGGCTTTGGCATCGTAGAGCGTCTCCACGGTGATGGTGGCCACGCCCAGGTCTTGGGCAAATCGTTCAGTGTTGCGGCGCGCTTTGCCCCGCACAAAGAACGGAATCTTGCCCAGCTCCTTCTCGGCTTCGGGGCTCCAGGTGGCCTGGTTCGAAGCGGCTTGCGCGGGGGCGGCGACCTTTTGAAGACTGTCGGTGGTCAGTGTTTCGGTGTGAGCAGGTGCCGTTGCCGAAACAACTGCTGCAACGGGTGAAGCAACAGGTGCGACCACTGTAGGTGCCACTTTCTCGCCAGCAGGCCGCGTGCTGCCCAGGTGCGAAGGCGCAGCCCCGGCATGGAACTCGAAGTCTTCGCGGAACATGCCGATCAAGTGTTCTTCGAGACCCATCATCAGCGGGTGGACCCAGGTGTCGAACAATACGTTGGCCCCTTCAAAACCCATTTGCGGCGCATAGCGGGCTGGGAAGTCCTGCACATGCACCGGGGCCGAAATGACCGCGCACGGGATGCCGTGGCGCTTGGCAATGTGGCGTTCCATTTGCGTACCCAAAATCAGCTCGGGCTGCAGCGCGTTGATCTGGGTTTCGACTTCCAGGTAGTCGTCGGTGATCAGGGCTTCGACGCCGTACAGCTTGGCGCAATCGCGCACTTCGCGGGAAAACTCGCGGCTGTAGGTGCCCAGGCCCACCACATCAAAACCCATCTCCTGGCTGGCGATGCGGGCGGCGGCCACCACGTGCGTGGCGTCGCCAAAAATATAGACGCGCTTGCCGGTCAGATAGGTAGAGTCAACCGACTTGGCGTACCAGTCGGCGTGGGCGTTGAGCGGGTCTTGCGCGGGCTGGGGCAGGCCCGTCAGGGCGCAGACTTCGGCGATGAAGTCGCGTGTAGCGTTGCTACCCAGGGGGACGGTTTTGGTGTAAGGCTGGTCAAACTGACGCTGCAACCACTGCGCAGCGGTCAGGCCAATCTCGGGGTAGAGCACCACGTTGAAGTCGGCCTCGGCCAGTTTGTTCATGTCGGCCACGCTGGCGCCGAGAGGCGCGACCACGGCGACATCCACACCAAGCTGGTTCAGCAGTTGGGTGATTTCTTTCACGTCGTCGCGGTGGCGAAAACCCAGGGCGCTGGGGCCGAGGATGTTGCAAGTGGGCCTGGCCTTGGCAGGTTTTTCACTGGCAGGCTTGTGCACCAGGTGGCGGCACAGTTGGTAAAAGGTTTCGCTCGCGCCCCAGTTTTCTTTTCGCTGGTACGAAGGCAGCTCCAAAGCCACCACAGGAATCGGCAGCTGCAGGGCCTGGGCCAAGCCGCCCGGGTCGTCCTGGATCAGCTCGGCCGTACACGACGAGCCCACCAACATGGCTGCAGGGTTGAAGCGCGCCATGGCCTGACGGGCGGCGTCCTTGAAAAGCTCGGCCGTGTCGCCACCCAAATCACGCGCCTGGAAGGTGGTGTAGGTGACGGGCGGTCGGCGCGGCATGCGCTCGATCATGGTAAACAGCAGGTCGGCATAGGTGTCGCCTTGCGGGGCATGCAACACGTAGTGCACATCCGTCATGGCGGTGGCAACCCGCATCGCGCCCACATGGGGCGGTCCTTCGTAAGTCCAAAGCGTCAGTTGCATGGTGTGTTCCTGCGCGGATCAGGCCGCAAGCTTCAGGCGGCGCTTGAGCGGGCGGCTGAACAGGCCTGCGAGGTCCGCCGCCTGTTCGTAGCCCTGGATGGGGGTGAAGACCAATTCGATGGCCCACTTGGTGGTGAGACCTTGGGCCTCCAAGGGGTTGGCCAAGCCAAGGCCGCAGACCACGAGGTCGGGTGCGTCGGCGCTGCAGCGGTCGAGCTGCAGGTCCACATCTTGACCTTCACTGATGCGGGTGCCTGAGGGCAAGAGCGCGAGTTCTGCAGCCATGTGCTGGCGGTGCAAATAGGGCGTGCCCACTTCCACCAAGTCCATGCCCAGTTCGCGGTGCACAAAGCGCGCCAGCGGGATTTCAAGCTGCGAGTCGGGGAAGAAGAAGATGCGCTTGTTTTGCAACATCTGGCGCTGCACCGCCAGGGCTTTCTCAGCGCGCTGGCGTGGTGCGGCAGTGGCTTGTTCAAACACTTCAGGGGCCACGCCAAAGGCCGTGGCGGCCTCTTGCAACCAGGCGGTTGTGCCGCCCACACCCAGCGGAAAGGGTGCAGGCAAATGCAGTGCGCCGCGCGATTGCAGGGCTCGGGCGGTGTCGGCCAAGAAAGGTTGGGCCAACAAAAAACGGGTGTTCGGTCCGACCACCGGCATGGCCTGGCTGTTGCGCGGCGGGAAGAAGCTGACCTGCAAACCCATGCGCTCAAAGAGGCTTCGCATCTGGTCTTCGACCACATCGGCCAGGGTGCCGACGACCATCAACGCGGGAGCGGCTTCGGGTGCGCTGGCGGGGAGCGTGGGGACCAGTGCTGCCAGGCATGCGTCTTCGCCTTGCGTGAAGGTGGTTTCAATGCCACTGCCCGAGTAGTTGAGCACGCGCACGGCGGGGTGGTGAATCTTGTTTTGGCGCTCGGCGGCGCGCGATAAATCGAGCTTGATGACCTCAGACGGGCAAGAGCCAACCAAAAACAGCAAGCGGATATCGGGGCGGCGCGCCAGCAACTGGCCGACCGCGCGGTCGAGCTCTTCGTGCACATCGGCCAAGCCTGCCAGGTCGCGTTCGTCGATGATGGCGGTGCCAAAACGGGGCTCGGCAAAGATCATCACGCCCGCGGCCGACTGGATCAGGTGGGCGCAGGTGCGTGAGCCAACCACCAGAAAGAAGGCGTCCTGGATCTTGCGGTGCAACCAGATGATGCCGGTGAGACCGCAAAACACCTCGCGTTGTCCGCGCTCGATCAAGGGCACAACATCGGCACAACCAGAGTTTTCTGTGCGAATCGGGATGAAGGTGCTCATGTGCTGGCTTGTGCACCCGTGTCGTGCAAAGATGTGGTGGAGGGTTGTTTTTGCAGCCGCGCCATGCGCAGTTTGCGGATGTATTGCGCGGCGTTGATGGCGTAGCTGCCATACGCAGCCAGGGCCAGCAGCAGCAAGTCGTTGGTGCTCCATGTGCCTTGCCACCAAGCCCAGACATATGCGGTGTGCAGGACCATCACAAACATGCTGACCACGTCTTCCCAATAGAAGGCCGGAGCAAACAGGTAGCGGCCAAAGACCACTTTTTCCCAGATGGCACCGGTGATCATGATGGCGTAGAGCACCACAGTTTTGAGCACCACCGAGGTCAAGGCCCAGTCGGTGTGTTCGCCAGTCTGCAAGCTGCGCACCACCAGATAAAGGCTGATGCCGAAAATCAAAAACTGAACTGGGGCCAGCACGCCTTGCACCTGCGTCCAGGCGGTCGCGTCACGCCTGGCGCGTTGCGCTGGCGTGTACAACACCTGAAGGGACGAAGCGGACATGGTGGACCTGTTGCGGTGGGCGGGCTTGGGATGAATGTAAGCCTGCTCACACGATGTGTCAATGTCAATTGACAGTTACGCGAGTTCATGGGGTTTACACTAACTACAAAGATTTGCAAGCCAATCACACTCAGGGCTGTGTTTTGCTGTGGTTCTCATACCCCGCTCAATGCATTTCTTGCGACGAGCACTCCGACACCCTGGAGCCTGCCGCTGGTGTATCCCTCTGATGATCGGTGCTTGTCATGGCGCAATTCAACCTTGAAAACTCCCATCCTCCGCAGCAGGCTTCGGGGGCGAATCTGCTGTTGCCTGAAGCCCTGCGCCAAGGCAGCCCAGTTGGTCCCCGGCTGGTGGGGGGCACCACGTTCGTCGGCAAGTCGGCCATCGATTTGGCGCAGATCCAGATCTTGGCGCAGGCTTGCTTGCAGGGGCTGGATGCGGCACGGCAAGTGGTGTTTGGCTGGCAGCGCCAAGGACAGTCGCTCGAAAACATCTACCTGCAAGGCATCACCCCTTGCGCTCGAATGCTGGGCGACTGGTGGTGCGCTGATCGGCTGGATTTCGCCATGACCACCATTGCATCGGCGCGCTTACAGCAGCTTTTGCACGATTTCAGCAGCGAGTTTTTGCAGGAAGTGCCCCAGCAGCCCAATGGCTGGAGCCTGCTTTTGCTCACCGAGCCGGGGGCCCAGCACAGCATGGGTCAGTTCATGCTCAGTGAATTTTTTAAGCGTGCGGGTTGGACGGTGGCCTTGGGCGTGCCGCAAGACGTCGCCGAATTCAAACGCTTGTTCCAGTCAGACTGGTTTGACGCAGTGGGGGTCTCGGTGAGCACGGACCGGCATCTGAACACCTTGAGCAGCTTGCTGCCGCAGTTGCGCGAAGGCTCGGACAACCAAGTGCTGCGCGTGTTTGTGGGCGGCCCTATGGCCTTTGTCGCTCCCGATCGCCTGCAGTGTCTGGCTGCCGAGGTGCTTGCCCAAGACGCGCCCGCCACGGTGGCTTACATGGCGCGTTGCATGGCGTCCTCGATTTGCCAGGCTTCTTGACCTGCCCGGTTTGTATGCGTCAACTCACAATCAAAGCCCAAGGACAAGAGGGTGTATGACAACTAAGGCCTATACTCAAACAATAAATCAAGTGTCAGCTTCATGACACTCAAACGCAGTTGGTTTTCAGCATGAAGCTTCCGTCTCTGGACCCGTCCACCTTTTCCCGGTTGCTGGGGGTGGTGTCGGACGTCACCTTGGTCATGGACCTGCAAGGGGTGATCGAGGATGTCTCGACCGGGCGCGACACCATGGCCGCCTTGGGTTGCCAGGCTTGGGTCGGACGCAGATGGATCGACACCGTCACCACGGAAAGCCGCATCAAAATCCAGGAAATGTTGCAGTCCAAAGGCACACCTGACCTCATGCTTTGGCGGCATGTGAACCATGTGTCCCCCTTGGGCAACGAGGTGGCTTTGCAATACGTGTTATTGCCTTTGGACGGCGGCAAATTTCTGGCCTTGGGCCGTGATTTGGAAAGTCTGGCTGAGTTGCAGCGACGCCTGGTCGAAACCCAGCAGTCGATGGAGAGGGACTATTTGCGGCTGCGCCACATCGAGGCGCGTTACCGCGTGCTGTTTGACACCTCGTCCGAGGCGGTGTTGATGGTCGATGCCAGCAGCCAGCGTGTATTAGAGGCCAATGTGGGCGCGCAGTCCTTGTTGAAGGAAACAGGCAAACGCTTGGTAGGCCGCGATATACGCGAATGCTTTGAAGGCGACAGCCAAGGCGAAGTGCAGTCCTTGCTGCGCACGGCGCTGGCCACTGGCCGCATCGAAATCTGTTCGGCCCGCGTGGCGGGCTTGCCTTCGGCTTGGACCGTGTCGGCCACCGTGTTCCGCCAAGAGGGTGGGGCGCAGTTTTTGGTGCGCCTAGTCACGCGAGACGCCGTGACGCAAAGCCCGGACGCAGGTGCCTCTGAGACGTTGAGCGAGGCCATGGAACGGTTCCCCGGTGGCTGGTTGCTGACCGACACCTCGGGCGTGATCAAAAGCGTCAACGAGGAAAGCATGGCCTTGCTCGGTCTGACGGCGTCTTCGCAGGTGGTGGGCCAAAATCTGGAGCGCTGGCTTTTGCGCGGCTCGGTGGACTGGGGCGTGTTCAACACCAGCTTGCGCCAGCAGTTGCCGGTGCGCAATTTTGCCACCGGGGTGCGTACCCTGTCGGGCATGACCTTGCCGGTCGAGGTGTCGGCCGTGTACCTGGCTCGGCCCGAGCCGACGTACGCCTTTTTTGTGCGCGACATGGATCGCAGGCTGCAAGGGGGTGTCTTGACAGCGCCAAGCCGAGCCACCCCGTTTGCCGACTTGACCCAGCTGGTGGGGCGTCGCCCGATCAAGGACATCGTGGGCGAGACGGTGGACACCATCGAGCGCATGTGCATTGAAGCGGCCTTGGAGCTGACCCACAACAACCGTGCCTCGGCGGCTGAAATGCTGGGTTTGTCGCGCCAAAGTCTGTACGTGAAGCTGCGCCGGTTTGGCATGGTGGCCGAGGCCGAAGCTGATGCCTCCTGAAGACTGTCAGTTATCGATGACATTAAGTGTCAACCATCGTTGACATTTTAAAAACTCTCTTCACAATCGGGGTATGGACACCCCGCCACTGGCCCACACGCCGCCCCTTCAGGCTTTGACGTCGCCGCTGGGTCGGCCCGCCTTGCGCACGGTGGCCGAACTCCTCAAACCCATCACCTGGTTCCCGCCCATGTGGGCTTTTGCCTGTGGTGTCGTGGCCTCGGGCCAGGACATCGGCGCGAACTGGGCCTTGCTGCTGTTGGGCCTGGTGCTGACTGGCCCCTTGGTGTGCGCCAGCAGTCAGGCAGTGAACGACTGGTTTGACCGGCATGTGGACGCCATCAACGAACCGCGCCGCCCGATCCCTTCGGGCCGCATGCCCGGGCGCTGGGGTCTGGGCATCGCCATCGCCTGGACCACGCTGTCGCTGGTCTGGGCCACTCTCATGGGACCTTGGGGTTTCACAGCCTGCGGCCTGGCTATTGCCTTGTCATGGGCCTACAGCGCACCGCCCGTGCGCCTCAAAAACAATGGTTGGTGGGGCAATGCCGCTTGCGCCCTGAGTTACGAAGGCCTAGCCTGGCTGACCGGCACGGCGGTGATGCTGGGCGGTGCCTGGCCCGGCCCGCACGCGGTGTCGCTGGCGCTGCTCTACAGCGTCGGGGCGCACGGCATCATGACACTCAACGATTTCAAGGCCATCGAAGGCGACCGGCGCATGGGCGTGGCTTCGCTGCCGGTGCAGCTGGGAGCCTTTGGCGCAGCGCGCACCGCCTGCCTGTTCATGCTGCTGCCGCAGGCGGTGGTGGCGGCTTTGCTGCAGCACTGGCAGTTGCCTTGGCATGCCGCCGCGGTCTTGGCTTTGGCGCTGTTGCAAGGGCCTTTGATGCTCAAGTTTTTGCGCCAGCCGATTGAGCGGGCTTTGCAAGTTTCGGCCTATGGCGTGCCGCTGTTTGTCAGCGGCATGATGGTCAGCGCCTGGGGTTTGCGCCATCTGCATTCGCTCAACCCACAGGGGCTCGCGTGAACACGCCGATTTTTGGCTGGTTGCAGATCATTCGCCTGGGCTTGATCCAGGCCTGCCTGGGCGCGGTGGTTGTGGTGACTACGTCCACGCTCAACCGCATCATGGTGGTCGAGCTGGCGCTGCCGGCTTTGCTGCCTGGTTTGCTGGTGGCTTGGCATTACGCGGTACAAATGGTGCGCCCGCGCATGGGTTTTGGCGCAGACAAAGGCCGGCGCAGCACGCCCTGGATGATGGGCGGCATGTTGGTGCTGGGCTTGGGTGGCGTGATGGCCGCGTGGGCCACGGCGTGGATGGCCTCGCAGCCTTTGTATGGCGCGTTGCTGGCCTGGTTGTCTTTCAGCCTGATCGGACTTGGCGTGAGCGCCTGCGGCACATCTTTGCTGGCGCTGATGGCCAAGCGCGTGCCCGACGAGCGCCGTGCGCCAGCGGCCACCACCGTGTGGCTAATGATGATTGTGGGCTTTGCCGTCACGGCGGGCGTGGTGGGCAAACTGATTGACCCCTACAGCCCGCAGGTGCTGTTACAGGTGTCTGCGGGACTGAGCCTGATCACCGCGTGTATCACGGCGCTGTGTTTGTGGGGTCTAGAAAAAGACGGAGACCCTTCGCAGACACAGCCAGATGCACAGGCACCTAGCGTGAGCACCGAACGCCTGCAAAAACAGAAGTTCAAAGAGGCTTTTCAGGAAGTCTGGGCCGAACCGGCGGCGCGCACTTTCACCGTGTTTGTGTTCATGTCCATGCTGGCTTACAGCGCTCAAGACTTGATTCTGGAGCCATTTGCGGGCGCTGTGCACGGCTTTACGCCGGGGCAGACCACGCAGCTGTCGGGCTGGCACCATATGGGGGTGTTGATCGGCATGCTGGCGGTCGCGGGTGCCGGTTCGCGCTGGGCGGTCGGACGCCTGGGCTCGGTGCAGGCCTGGATGGTGGGCGGCTGCCTGGTGTCGGCGCTGGCCACGGTTGGCCTGGTCAGCTCGGCGCTGTCGGTCAATTGGCCCCTGAAGGCGAATGTGGTGTGTCTGGGTGTGGCAAACGGCGCTTTTTCGATTGCCGCGATTGCCACGATGATGCGCCTGGCGGGTGAAGGTGGCCCGGGCCGCGAAGGCACCCGCATGGGTTTGTGGGGCGCGGCGCAAGCGGCGGCCTTTGGCTTAGGGGGATTGCTCGGCACTGCGGCCAGCGACCTTGCCCATGCCTTGTTGGGTGAACAACGCACGGCTTATGCGGCCGTATTTGGCATGCAGGCGATCATGTTTGCGGTCTCAGCAGCGGTGGCATCACGCCTGCGCGCCGGGCCTGCGCAGCGCCAAAGCGTGCGTTTGGATGGTCTCGTATGGCTGAAAGGTGGGTCAAGCTCATGAACCAGACCGATTTCGACTTTGTGGTGGTGGGCGGTGGGCCTTCGGGCGCGACCGCTGCACACGATTTGGTACGCCAAGGCTGGCGCGTCTTGTTGCTCGACCGCCAAGGCCGCACCAAGCCTTGCGGCGGGGCGATCCCACCGCGCCTGATCCAGGACTTCGACATCCCTGACCACCTGCTGGTGGCTAAAGTGCGTTGTGCACGCATGATCTCGCCTGCTGCCAACAAAGTGGACATCCCCATCGACAACGGCTTTGTCGGCATGGTCGACCGCGACGAGTTCGACGAGTATTTACGCGAGCGCGCCGCCCAATCGGGTGCCGTGCGCTGCCAGGCCATTTTTGACAAGATCGAGCACGACGAGAGCGGTCAGCTGTGGGTGCACTACACCCCGGTCACACCCAAAGAACACGCGGCCAGCGAACATGCGCGGCCCATCAAAGTCAGCACCCGCATCGTGGTGGGGGCCGACGGCGCGCGCTCCGAAGTGGCGCGCCAGGCCATTCCCAATGCGCACAAAACCAAATATGTGTTCGCCTACCACGAGATCATCGAGGCCCCTGTGGGCCAGCCCGGCTACGACGCAGCGCGCTGCGACGTGTACTACCAGGGCGAGGTCTCGCCCGACTTTTACGGCTGGGTCTTCCCGCACGGCAAGACCATGAGCGTGGGCATGGGCAGTGCCGACAAGGGTTTTTCGCTGCGCAGCGCCACGGCACGCCTGCGCGCCATCGCGGGCCTGGCTGATGCACCCACCTTGCGCCGTGAAGGTGCGCCCATTCCGCTCAAACCGCTACCGCAGTGGGACAACGGCCGCGATGTGATCGTGGCTGGCGATGCGGCGGGCGTGGTGGCCCCGTCGTCGGGCGAAGGCATTTATTACGCGATGGACTGTGCCCGGCGCGTGGCACAGGCGGCGCACGAAGCGCTTAAAACCGGCAACAGCGCCTGCCTGAAAAACGGCCGCAAAAGCTTCATGAAGCAGCACGGCCGCGTGTTCTGGATTCTGGGCGTGATGCAGTACTTCTGGTACAAAAATGACCGTCGCCGTGAGAAGTTTGTCAAGATTTGCGAAGACCGCGATGTGCAGCGCCTGACGTTTGAGTCTTACATGAACAAAGAACTGGCGCGCAAGGATCCGATGGCCCATGTGCGCATCTTCTGCAAGGACATGGCGCACCTGCTGGGCTTGGCGCGAACGTGAGGAGAGCATTGAGCACGAAGCGCGGGAGCATAGGCCTGTGCCCGCCCGCACAGCCCCAGTGGCTCCGCTGAGGACAATGCGCGCCATGAACCGACAAGCTGTCATCCGATTGGCCTGGGCCTTTGCCCTGAGCTATGCAACCGCGGGCATTGGCGCGGCCCTGACCGATCTGGGTCCCTGGTACTTCGCGCTGAAACACCCGGCTTGGAAACCACCCGACGCCGCCTTTGGCGTGATCTGGACCACGATCTTCACCCTGTGTGCCATCAGCGGCTGGCTGGCGTGGCAGGCTGCCAATACCGCGGCGCTGCGCCGCCGTGTGGCGTTTTTGTTTGGTGCCAACGCGCTGCTCAACATCTTGTGGAGCGCGCTCTACTTCAAGCTGCAGCGTCCTGATTGGGCACTGTTGGAGGTGGTGTTCTTGTGGCTGTCCATCGTGGCGCTGATCGTCGGCTTGTGGCGCTTGTCACGCTGGGCTAGCCTGTTGCTGCTCAGCTACGCGGTTTGGGTCAGTGCGGCAGCGGTGCTCAACTGGCAAACCGTGCAACTGAACGGACCGTTTGCAGGCTTGCCCTGAAGGCATAGCGTCTGAAAAAGACCTCAAAAACCCGATTGACCTAGGGTTTTTCATGCTTGTTGAGCTTCATTGAAGATTCTATAAACGCCTGAGCAGCATCGCACCGGTACGCCATCTTGCTGGCGAATTGACGCCCCGGTTTTTACCTTCACCCAAGGTGACACGCTTGTGTTGCAAGGAACGTGTATGTCTGAGTTCAATGGCTTGGGTGAGCAACCGAAAGTATCGAAGCAGACGCCCAACTTGCCAGAGGATTGCAAGGAATCCCTGAATGCGGTGATTGAGCAGCAAATCATTCCCCGATTGCTCAACGTTCAGCAGTTTTTTTCCGGCAAGGTCCTGCTGGCAGCGCAGGCGCCGGAACACGAGGCACTAGAGGCCCAGCCTGAATTCCAGTCATTCACACAGTTCTGCCTGAACGCAGACGCCTTGAAGGCCAATCAGATCGTGGACGCCTTGACGGCCAGAGGCTTGACGAACGACCGCATTTTTCTAGAGCTGATCACGCCGGCCGCCCGCCACCTGGGGGTTTTGTGGGAGCAGGATTTGTGCGATTTCACCCAAGTCACCTGTGGCTTGGCCATGATGCACCAGATGATTTATCGCCTGGGCTACGAGTCGCCTGCCGGGCAGCGCGAAGAGGGAGAGAGCGAACGGGTCATGCTGGCCTGTGCACCAGGGTCGCAGCATTTTTTGGGCTTGACTATCGTGGCCGATTTTTTTCGCCAGACTGGTTCAGAAGTGGTACTGGAAATCTCGTCCTCCGAGTCCGAGTTGCTGCGGGCTGTGGCCAATGAATGGTTTGACGTGGTGGGTATTTCGGTGGCCATCGAGGCGCAGTTAAGCACCCTGCCCGACTTGATTACCCATTTACGGGCCAGCTCGGGCAACCCCAAAGTGCGGGTGGTTTTGGGCGGGCCGATCTTCCTCATACACGATGTCAGCCCCGCTGAGCTCGGTGCGGATGCCATCTTCACCGATGCCCGCGAGGCGGTGGGCGCGGTCAAACGCTTGGTGCGGGCGAGCTGAGCGCAGCCCCGTTCGGTCCGCTCAGCGGGCAGCGCACCACTTCAAAATCTGTTGTGCCGTGCCTGCCGGATCTTGCTCATGCGCCAGATGGCCCAGCCCGGCCTGCACCTGTTGCCGCGCTTGAGGCAGTCGAGCGCAAGCGGCATCGGCCAGCGCGGGCGGCACGGTCTGGTCTTGCGCGCCGATGTGCATGAACACCGGGTTGCTGATCTCATGCAATCTTGCGGCCAGGGGCTTGAGCCGCCAAGCCGCCATCATGGACAGCACTCCGTGCACATGGCCCGAGTCGCTGAGCACCCGGGTGTAGAGGTTCACCCCTTGCTCGTCGAGCGTGGAGCCGGTGCGAGCAATCCACTCGGCCACGGCCCCCGGTTTGGCCGCCATTTTGGCGGTAACCCAGGCAGAAAGCGGGTTCAGGGCTGCCAGCTTGGCCGCCGGGCCAAACAACCAAGAGGCTACGCCTGGCAGTGGCAGCCAGGCCGGGTTCAGGCCGATCAGGGTGCTGCGCGACGCTCTGTCAAAGTGCAACGCCATGTGCGCGGCAATCGCGGCCCCCGCCGAATGACCCACGATGACTTGCGGCGTGAGCTGCAATTGCAGCATCAGCGCGCGCAGGCCTTCGGCCATGCCGGGCAGCGTCAGCGCGCCCTCTGGTCCCCGGCTGGTGAAGGCGTGTCCGGGTAGGTCGGGCGCGACCACGGTGAAGTGCTGCGCCAAGGAGGGCAACAAACCCCGCCAGCTGAAATTACCCGAGCCCGCGCCGTGCAAGAGCAGCATGCACGGGCCTTGGCCCAGCTGCTGCACATGCCACTGGATGCCGCCCGCCTGCACAAAGCGGCTGTGCTGTGCGTGCGGCCAGGTGTTGCGGTGATCCGCCCAAGACATGCCGGGGTAGAACCTATCAAACATGGTGCTTTCGGCCTATGGCTTTCGCGCGCGCTCGATGGCGTGCGCTATGCGCTGCGACTGCACCTGCGGCATGGGCAGATAGCTCGCGCCCATGGTGGCGGCCAGTTGCTGCGCTTGCGCGTCCGGCTGCATCGAGGTGTCAATCCACAAGGCGCGGTGGCCGCTGGCGCGCCATTGCTGGCCCCAGCGTTGTGCATCCGTTTGCGCCTGGGCGCGGCCGCCCAGGCCTTGCAGCGTGACGTTGGCACGCCCGTCGCTCAGCACCACCAGGATGGGCGTGACGCCTTGGCGTTGCAGCAGCGTGGCTTGTTCGTGTGCCATTTTGAGGGCCAGGGCCAAAGGCGTGCCGCCGCCACCGGGCAGCCCGGTCATGGCGCGTTTGGCACGCACCAGCGATCGTGTGGCGGGCAGCAGCAGTTGCGCTTGCGCACCCCGGAAGGCCACGATGCATACGCTGTCGCGCCGGGCGTACGACTGTTGCAGCAGCAACTCGACCGCTCCTTTGGCCTCAGCCAGGCGCTGCAGCGCGGCCGAGCCCGAGGCGTCAAGCGCCAGTATCAGGCAGCTGGAGGCGCGTTGCTGGTACCGCTGGATGTGGAAGTCTTCAACGCGGATGGCGATGCGTCCGCTGCTGTGCGCCTGCCGCAAGCGCTGCTTGGGCGCGGCGGCGCGCAAGGTAGCCAGCACATGCAGGCGCGCGGCACCGTTGGGGCGGCCCGGGCGTGGTGGCAGTGGGCGGCCCCGTTGTGAGCCTGCGCGGGTCTGGCCGCTGCGGCCTGAGCTTTGGTGCCTGGCTGTGCCTTGGCGCGTCATCAGCGCGTCGAGCATGTGCGGCGGCAAGCTGGCCAGGGCGGCGGCAACCATCATCTCTTGCAGGGCTTCGGCGCTGGGTTCGGCTTGGGCTTCGGGCGGTGGCGCTTTGTCTGGCGCGTTGTCGGTGTTTTGTTCAGATTGAGGCTTGGGCGTTTCGCCGGGTTCCGAAGGGGGCTCTGGCGGCGGCGCGCTGTGGTCTTCGGCAAACGCGGTTTCGGCTTCCTGATCTGTCGGCTCGGCAGGCCATTGCGTGGCGCGCGGTGCGAGCACGCAACGAGCGGCAAAACCCAGGTCGTCGGCGTCCAGTGTGCTGCGCCCGTTCAGCGCTGCATGGCCGCAGGCCACGCGCAGCGCCAGGCTGGGCACGCGCAAGGAGCCGATACCCAGGCCCAGGGCGGCGGCGCACAGCGCCTGCATCTGTTCGTCGCTGGCTTGCACTTTCGACAGGTGAGCGCGAGCACGGGCTAAAGCACCCTGGCTCAGACGCATGTTCAGGCCATCAACGTCGGGCAAATCGTTCAGTGCGTCGTTGGTAGCGTTGGTCGATGCGTCGGTCGCCAAACAGGCATCGGCCCAGCCGTCATGGATGTCGCTGGGCGAGAGTTCATGCAAGTCCAACCACACGCCCAGTCGCTCGCTCAGGGCCGCGCCCATGCCGGGCTCGTCGGGCAAAGATTCGTCGAGCGCCACCACGCCAAAGCGGGTGGTGCTGGGTGCTACGCTGTGGCGGGTGGGAGGCACTTGGCCTTGCTCGAGTGCTTGCACCAAGGGCGCGAGCAAGGCGGGCGACAGGCGCTCGGCCATGGGCAGGCAGACCAAGCTTTGGTCGGCTTGTTGCAGCAAGCCCGCTTGCAGGTGCAGCTGGCCAGTTTGCAGGGTGTGGGCCAGGTCGATGCCCCCCAGCAGCCGCTCGCTGTCTACCGATCCGGGCACCTTCACCAAACTCAGGCCCAGGGTGGCCAACGCTTGCAGCCAGCGATCGCGCACCGGGCCGTGTGGCGCACGCAGGCACACGCCACCAAAACCGTGCGGGTCGATCTGCAGCAACTGCAGCGCGGTGAGCGCGTCGTTCCAGCGCTCCAGCAGGTCAAAAGATGCCTTGGACGGCGTGTTGTCGCGGGTCATGCGCGCTGCCGTGTCAGGCGGCCAGCACTTCTTGCAAGCTGCGCTGCACGCGCGCGCCCGAGTCGGTGTCATCCAGCGGGTTACGGCGCAGGCGGTGACGCAGGGCCAGCGGGGCCATGCTTTGCAAGTGCTCGGCCTTCACCGCTTTGTGACCTTGCAGCGCAGCGTGCGCCCGGGTTGCGCGCAGCAGCGTGAGTTCGGCGCGCAGGCCATCGGTGCCCAGTTGTTGGCACAGGCGGGCGCAGAGCATCAGCATGTCGTCACTCACCGTGACCCGGTCAAGCAGTTCGCGCGCCTTGAGGATGCGTTTTTGCAGCTTCTGGTTGTCCTTGTGCCAAAGCGCCTTGAAGGCGGCGGGGTCTCTATCGAAGGCGTCGCGGCGTTTGATGATGTCCACGCGCAGTTTCAAATCTTGCGGCGTGCGCACCTGCACCGACAGGCCAAAGCGGTCTAGCAGTTGCGGGCGCAGTTCGCCCTCTTCAGGGTTGCCGCTGCCCACCAGCACAAAGCGGGCGGGGTGGCGCACGCTCAGCCCTTCGCGTTCGACCAGGTTCTCGCCCGAGGCGGCCACGTCAATCAAGAGGTCCACCAGGTGGTCGTCCAGAAGGTTCACCTCGTCGATGTACAAAAAGCCCCGGTGCGCCTGGGCCAGCAGGCCGGGCGCGAATTCTTTGACGCCTTGCGACAGGGCTTTCTCCAGGTCGAGCGCGCCGACCACTCGGTCTTCGGTGGCCCCCAAAGGCAGGTCAACCACGGCCACGCTCTGGCGTTCGGTGGTGATTTTGCATTTCGGGTCGCGAGCTTGGCAGACCGGGCAGGCGCCTGCTGGCTTGGCCGGGTCGCAGCGGTAAGGGCAGCCTTTGACCACTTGGATGGGTGGCAACAGGTCGGCCAGAGCGCGCACGGCCGTCGATTTGCCGGTGCCCCGGTCGCCCAACACCAGTACGCCACCGATCGAGGGGTCGACCGCCACCACCTGGATGGCGAGGGTCATTTCATCTTGACCAACGATGGCCGCGAAAGGGAAAGTCAATGCCATGGGGCTTTTCCGCAAAAGTATTCTCGATCCATCATCCAAAAGACGTGGCAAAGTGTCAATTTAAATTTACGGTCTCACCTTGGATGTGTCTACTGGGTCGGAATCACCGTGGGTCGCAGGCGGGGTCGCTGGTTTCAGCCCATAACGAGCCGCCAAATCCCAAACGTGCTGCGGCAGCATGTTTTTGAGGCGCGCTGGCGCTTCGCGGCGCAGGTGCAAGATGGACTCGATGGCCTTCATTTCGACCCGGGCGCGGGCAAACTCCAGACCGCGAGGCCCCACCCGGGGCATGAGCCAGTTGACCAGGGGCTTGATCCAGGCGGGAATGCGCCGCAGAGGCAGCCCCCCGGCGGCGCGCTCGGTGTTGGCCATGAAGCCCCGCACCGGGCCCTCTCGCTTGCCCTTGCTGATGGGGGCGCTGGTGACCAATTGGCCCTGAATACCGTCCAGCACCGCTTGCCCGCGTGCGTTGCGCACCAGCAACCACTGCTGGCCGTGTCCGCCCATGTAACCCACGGTGATGTCGGCCAGCACATTGGTGTAGTCCACGCAGGTGCGGCAAGTCAGCGGGAAAAAGTCGGGTGGCAAGGTGGACAGCGGTAGGTTCAAAAACGGGATCAGGCGTTGGTCACCTTGGTCGGTGCGCACTTCCACCTTGTAATCGGCGCGGAACTCGACGTAGCTGATGTCTTGCGGCCGGTCAGAAATGAGGCCCAAAAACTGGTGAAAGTTTTCTGTTGTGGTGTTGTCCGAGCAGGGCGTGCCAATCACATAAAGTTGCTCCAGCCCCTGCTCGCGTTCAAGCTGCGGCTGGATGGCGCGCAGGGCGTAAATCTGACACGGGATGCCGATCACGGCCAGGCGCTTGTGGCCTTGCGCCAGCGCGGGCTCCACCAGGCTCAGCAGCGGCGCATAGCCCATACGCATGCCTCGGCACTGCGCCATGTCTTGCGCGCGTTTTACCAGTACAGGGCGCGGGCGCCAGCGGTCGTGGGGGTCGGCGGCCATGGCGATCACGGCGTCGACCAGGCCTTGTTCGAGCAGCATTTCGGCCAGGCGGGTGGTGATGCCGGTCCACTGCGCGCCTTGCGCAGGCGGGTCCAGGCGGGCGCTCAGGATCTGTTGGTAAGGCCCGAAAAACAGCTCGTCGGGCTGGGCCTGGTGCGCGGCATTGCTCCGTTGGCGCACGCGGCCATGCACGCGGCGCTCCAGGCACGGGTAATCGGGCTGGATGAACTGGCAAGCCTGGCCGCAGCGCTTGGGGTCATCCGTGCGAGAGAGGCCGCAGTCGGTGCACAGCCTGCGGGCCGGGGCCGCAACGCTTGGCTTGGCCACCGTCGTGCCTCCCTCAACGCCCCACGTTGTGTCGCTCTGGGAGCTCGCGGCTTGCGTGTCCGGCGATGGGCTCAAGGAGAGCGTCTCAGGCTGCGGGGCCATCAGCCTGCAAGCGTGAACGTCATCACGGCGATCAGCCACAAGTGCAAGCCTCCCATCAGAAAGGCCGCCCGCACACCTGTGCCCACCACGACGGCGGGCAACGTGTCCAGCAGCGTGCCGTCTTGCGCGTAATCCATGCTCATGCGGTCATGCTGGCGGGCTGCGCGGAATACCAGCACCAACCACAGCACAAAGCCACCGAAGAAGAGCAAATCGGCCAGGTTGCCGTTCGACAGCAAATGCCCGAGCGCCCAGACCTTGACCGCCAAAGTCATGGGGTGGCGCAGTTTGGCCTTGATATGGTTGCCCGGCAAATAGGTGGCCACCAGCAAGACCATGGCCAGCCACATCAGCAAGATCGTGGCGTGCTGCATGCCGCGTGGCGGTGTCCAGAGCACCACCGGGTCCAGCCGCGCCAGGCCGTCACCTTGCACCAATAGGCAAAAGCCCAGCAGCGACACCGCCGCGTAAACGCCTTTGAACCCCAGCGCGCCCCAGCGGTCGATGACGTTTTGGCGCACTTGGGGGGCTTGGCTTTGCAGGGCATGGACACCCAGAAGCAGTGACAGACCGATGATCAGTTGCAGCATGTCCGAAACTTAGTGCAGCATGAGTAAGGGAGGATTCCAATTTCAGAGTCATTCTGACACGGGAGTGTCCAGCGCGGTTGACATTTGCGACGGGAGAAGTTCCCGTGTGATTTGCTCGGATATCTGGGATTCAAGACAAAATGACTGATCTCGCGCAAAGTAGTTAGTCCGGTATTCTTTGACCATTCTCCTCAGGAAAAATCTATGTCCAATTTTTCAGCCTTTCCCTCGAATCGTCGCGCGTTCATGATGCAGGCCGTGACCGCTGCCTCAGCCGTGATGGTCGTGAGCGAAGCCTCTGCTCAAGCCATGGTGGACGAGAAAGATGCTCAGGCAGCAGGTTTGGGTTACAAAGTTGATGCCACCAAGGTTGACAAAGCCAAGTACCCCACGTTCGCTGCGGGTGCCAACTGCAGCAATTGCGCCTTGTACCAAGGCAAGGCCGGTGCAGCTTCCGGCGGATGCCCCTTGTTTGCCGGCAAGCAAGTGTCGGCCAAGGCTTGGTGCTCGGCTTACGCCAAGAAGGCTTGATGCATGGCTGCTTCCTGAGCAGGGCCTCCCTGTTCAGCGCCCAACCGCCTTCGGGCGGTTTTTTTTGGTCAATCCAGCCCCGTCACCTTTTGCGACCTGACCGGCGTCTGGTAGTTACCCTTGTTTTCAATGGGTTTTCGAATCGTGGAATACACAAAGTGTCAATCTTTCATTACACTTTGGTTTGTCTTCAACCGACCGGAAAGCCTTTCAATGGCGTCTTGGGTACTCACAGCGCTGGACCTAGCCTGCCACAAGGCCCAGCGGACCCTGTTCGAAGGTGTCAGCTTTTCCGTACCCGCAGGCAGCTGGTTGCACATCGAAGGCGGCAACGGCTGCGGCAAGACGAGTTTGTTGCGCATTCTGTGCGGTCTGTCCCGGGCGGCCCGTGGTCAGGTGATCTGGCCTTCTTCCTCTTCACATGACGGCCTATTGTGCCCCGACCGTTCGGTGTTGCATTACATCGGCCATGCCTTGGGCCTCAAACCCGACTTGAGCGCTTGCGACAACCTGTGCCTGGATGCGCAGGTGAGCGGTTTGTCGCTCAGCCCTCAACAGGCTTTGCAGGCGCTGGCGGCGCAGGGCCTGCAAAGCCGGGCGCATTTGCCGGTGCGGGTGCTGTCGCAAGGGCAGCGCCAAGGAGTCGCGCTGGCACGCTTGCGCGCCAGTCCGGCGCGGCTGTGGGTGCTGGACGAACCCCTGGTCGGCCTGGACGCCCAGGCGACCGACACGGCATGCGCCTTGCTCCAGTCGCATGTGGACAAGGGCGGCGCGCTGGTCATGACCAGCCACCACGATGTGCAGTTGCAAGGGCCGGGTGCGCGCTTGCAACTGAGCCGTGGAGGGCGCGCGCCATGAACACCCAAGCCCTGCGGATGTCCGCAAGGACGCCCGCGCTGCCCAGCCCCTGGCTGGCGCTGCGCGGTGTGTTGTGGCGCGATCTGCGGCTGGCGTTGCTGCGCAAATCCGAGTGGTTGGGCGCGGTGTTTTTCTTTGTGCTGGTGGCCGCTTTGTTTCCACTGGCCATTGGCCCCGAGCCCGCCACGCTGCGCCTGATCGGCCCCGGTGTGTTGTGGGTGGCGGCCTTGCTGGCCAGCATGCTGAGTCTGGGCCGCCTGTTTGAGGCCGATCACCAAGATGGCAGCCTGGAGCAGCTGGCCTTGTCGGCCGCGCCCCTTTCTTGGCTGGTGGCGGCCAAATTGTTGGCGCATTGGCTGATCGCGGGCTTGCCTTTGGTGATTTTGTCGCCGCTTTTGGCGCTGCAGTTTGGTCTGGGGCCTGAGGCTTTGGGCATGCTGGCGCTGACACTCTTGATCGGCACGCCCGTGCTGTCCTTGTTGGGTGCGATCGGTGCGGCACTCACGCTGGGTGTGCGCGGCGGCGGTGTGCTGCAGTCGCTTTTGCTCTTGCCCTTGTATGTACCGGTGCTGGTGTTCGGCACGGGTGCGGTCGATGCGCATATGCGTGGTCTGGGCGCGGGCGCGCATGTCTCGGTCTTGCTGGCGCTATTGCTCGGGGCGGCAGCGTTCAGCCCCTGGGCCTGTGCGACGGCTTTGCGCATGGCGCTGGAATGAGGGATTGACCATGAAGCTCTTTCACTACGCTGCACCGCAACACTTTTACCCCCTGGCCTGTCGTCTGTGGCCTTGGCTGGCGCTGCTGGCCTCGGCGCTGGCGTTGGCGGGCTTGTGGCTGGGCTTCATGGTGGCGCCGTCTGACGCGCAGCAGGGCCAGGCCTACCGCATCATTTACATCCATGTGCCCGCATCTTGGGTGGCCATGGTGATTTACCTGGCCATGGCGTTTTGGAGTGTGTTGGGCCTGGTGTTCAACACGCGGTTGTCGGGTCTGATGACTCGGGCACTCGCGCCCACCGGGGCTTTGCTGACCTTTTTGTCGCTCTGGACCGGGGCCTTGTGGGGAAAGCCGATGTGGGGCACCTATTGGGTGTGGGACGCCCGCCTGACCTCGATGCTGATTTTGCTGTTTTTGTATCTGGGCTATATCGCGCTGACCTCGGCGATTGAAGAGCCACGCCGCTCGGACCGAGCCGGGGCCCTGCTGGCGCTGGTGGGTGCGGTGAACGTGCCCATCATCTATTTTTCGGTCGAGTGGTGGAACACCTTGCACCAGGGTGCATCGGTCTCGCTCACGCAATCGCCGCGCATGGCCAGCATCATGCTGAGCGGCATGCTGCTCATGAGCCTGGCCGTCTGGCTATATGCGGCGGCCATCGCCTTGTGGCGTGTACGCAGTTTGATCTTGGTTCGCGACAGCCGTGCCAGGTGGGTGCAGCAACTGCCTGAAGTGTTGGCACATCGCACAAGCCGTGCACATCGTACTTTGCGAGGTGCCGCATGATCTGGCAAAGCGCTTCAGAGTTTTGGGCCATGGGCGGCTACGGCGTTTATGTGTGGGGCAGCATGGGCGTGAGTGCGGCCTTGCTGGCCTTGGAGGTGTGGCTCGCGCGAATCGGCAGACAGCAGGCGCTGGACGAAGTGTGTGAGGCCATGGACGCGGAGGCTCTCGATGCCCAGCCTGCAAGCGCTTTGGAGCCCTCTGTCGTCAGGGCCTCGCGTCCCATTGATTGGAATGCGGGAGCCGCCTCATGAAAAGCCGCCACCAACGCGCTTTGGGCATCGGCTTGGGCTTGCTGCTGCTGTGCGGCGCGGCGTATTTCGTGCTCAACGCCTTTCAGAGCAACCTGGTGTTCTTCTTCACGCCCACGCAGGTGGCGGCGGGTGAAGCGCCTAACGACGGGCATTTTCGCGTGGGCGGTCTGGTCAAGGCGGGCAGCGTCAAACGCCAGGACATGGCGGTTGAATTTGTGGTGACCGACACCCAACGCGAGGTGCCTGTGCGCTACGTGGGCCTGTTGCCCGATTTATTCCAGGAGGGCAAGGGCGTGGTGGCGCAAGGCCGCTTGGACGCAGGCAGCCTGTTTGTGGCCAGCGAGGTGCTGGCCAAGCACGACGAAAACTACATGCCGCCCGAAGCCCAGCACGCGCTGGACGAGGCGGCCAAGGCCCGCGTGGACGCAGGGGCGGTGCGATGACGTGCACCGGGGCAGCCAGGTCCTGTCCCAAGAAAGTCTTGAGCGCCAGGCGCAGAGCGCTTCTCCATGTAGGGACCCACCCTTGTGGGCGATTGGGCGTGGAACACGCCCTGCAAACCATCGCCTACGGCGTAGGCTCCTACAAGGAGCAGCGGCGTGGCGTGCCTGAGGTGCAAACGACAAATGGGCGCGTTCGCGAGACCAACTGGATGGGAGCTATTCATGTGGCCTGAAGTCGGTCACCTGGCCTTGATCATGGCCGCCTGGGTTGCCCTGGCGCAGGCGGTGCTTCCGCTGTGGGGCAGCTTGTCGGCGCGGCGTGCCGCTTGGCAGGCGCTGGCACGGCCTTTGGCGGTCTTGCAACTGGCGCTGATCGTGCTGGCCTTTGGCGCTTTGTGGCACGCGTTTTATGGGCACGATTTCAGCGTCAAGTACGTGGCCCAGCATTCCAACACCTTGCTGCCCACGCCGTATCGCCTGTCGGCCATTTGGGCTGGGCACGAAGGTTCGTTGCTGCTGTGGGCCTTGATGCTGGCGCTGTGGTCGATGGCAGTGGCCACATTTTCCAAGCGCTTGCCGCAGTCGCTGGTGGCGCAGGTGCTGGGCGTGATGGGCTCGGTGTCGGTGGGTTTTCTCGCCTTCATCCTCGCGCTGTCCAACCCATTTGCGCGGCAGTTTCCTGCCCCCGCCGAAGGGCGCGATTTGACGCCGCTGCTGCAAGACCCGGGTCTGGTCATTCATCCGCCCATGCTTTACATGGGTTATGTGGGCATGTCGGTGGCGTTTGCCTTTGCCATGGCGGCGCTGCTGTCGGGTCGGCTCGACGCCGCCTGGGCACGTTGGGCGCGGCCCTGGACGCTTGCGGCCTGGGGCTTTTTGACTCTGGGCATCGCGCTGGGTTCGTGGTGGGCCTATGACGAGCTGGGCTGGGGCGGCTGGTGGTTTTGGGACCCGGTGGAAAACGCCTCGCTCATGCCCTGGCTGGTGGCCACGGCACTCATCCATTCGCTCATGGTCACCGATAAGCGCGGGCAGTTCAAGGCCTGGACGGTGCTCTTGGCCATTGGCGCGTTTTCGCTCAGTTTGCTCGGCACCTTTCTTGTGCGCTCGGGTGTGCTGACCTCGGTACACGCCTTTGCCAGCGACCCGGACCGGGGCGTGTTCATTTTGCTATTTTTGGCCGTGGTGGTGGGCGTGTCGCTGAGCTTGTTTGCCTGGCGCGCACCACAGTGGGCCAATGCCTCGCAACCAGCAGCCGGTTCGCGTGAATCGTTTTTGTTGCTCAACAGCGTGCTGCTGGTGGTGGCCATGGCGGCGGTGCTGCTGGGCACTTTGTACCCACTGATCATCGACGCGCTGAACCTGGGCAAGCTGTCGGTGGGGCCACCGTATTTTGACCGTGTGTTTGTGCCGCTGATGGTGCCGCTGCTGCTGGCCATGGTGCCGGGCACGGTGGTGCCTTGGCATGTGGCGCGCTGGGCGGCGGTGCGCTCGGTTGTGGTGCCAGGGGCCTCGGCACTGTTGCTGGCCAGCGCCTGGGCCACCTGGGGCGGCGCACCAATGGCCGAGGGCGCAACCACATCGGGCAGCTGGCTCACGGTGATGGGCGGCACTCTGGGTGGCTGGATCGCGCTGTCGGGCGCCTGGCAAATCGCGCAGCGCCTGCGCCAACCCGGTGCACCGGGCCGGGCTTGGTGGGGCATGCATGCGGCGCACTGGGGTGTGGCGGTACTGGTGCTGGGCATCACCGGCGTCAAGTCGTTTCAGGTCGAGCGCGATGTGCGGCTGGGCCTGGGCGACTCGGTCACCGTGGCGGGTGTGCGCTACCAACTGATCAGCGTGGACAACCATTTGGGGCCGAACTACCTGGCCTTACGCGCGCAACTCAAGATGTTCGAGGGCGCACCAGGTGACGAGCGCGAGGTGGGCACCCTGCAGCCCGAAAAACGCCGCTATGTGTCCAGCGCCATGCCCACGACCGAGGCCGCAATTGACCGCAACTTGTGGCGAGACCGCTATGTGTCTTTGGGCGAACCCTTGGCGGGCGAGCCGCCGCAATGGCGTTTTCGGGTCGCCCACAAGCCCTTGGTATCTTGGATTTGGCTGGGGGCAATGTTCATGGGCTTGGGTGGAGCGCTGGCCGCTTGGGATCGGCGTTACCGCCAGGGGGCAGTGCAGCGCACGGCCAATGGCGTGACCTTGGGCCGGGCCAGCGTTGCCGGGCAGGTGCAACGGCCATGAGCGGGCTGCGCTCTCAGGGTCAAGCGCCGCGCATGCCGCGCTGGGTGTTCGTGCCGCTGGCGCTGTTCGTGGGCCTGCTTATTTTTTTGGCCGTGAGTCTTAACCGCAGCCCGCATGAAATCCCCTCACCGCTCATCGGGCGGCCCGCACCGGCTTTTCAGTTACCGGTGGTGGGGCGGACTGATGTTTTCAGCGCTGCACAATTCAAAGGCCAAGTCACGTTGGTGAATTTTTGGGCCACCTGGTGCGCGGGTTGCAAAGAGGAGCACCCCATGCTGATGGCGCTCTCGCGCCAGCCGGGCTTGCAGATGGTGGGCTTCAATTACAAGGAGCTGCAGGCCTCGGAACTGTCGGGGCAAGACCCCAAAAATAACGTGCAAGCGCTGCAAAAAGCCACCGCCCGACAGCAGGCATGGCTGCAAAAACACGGTCAGCCCTTTGCTGTGAACCTGCTCGACATGGATGGCCGGGTGGGCATGGACTTTGGTGTCTACGGCTTGCCCGAAACCTATTTGGTCGACCGCGAGGGAGTGGTCCGCTTTAAGCACGCCGGGGCTCTGACGCCCGAGGTGCTGCAGCACAAGTTGCTGCCCCTGATGCGGCGTTTGCAACCATGAGGGCCGCACGCACGTTCTTTTTGGGGGTGGCGTTGGCCTGGCTGCAGACCCAGGCCTTCTGTGCGTCAGAGGGTCAGTCCCTGCAAACCGCCCGCGAAGTGCGCCCGGTGGCCGCGCCTGAGTTACCTGCTGTGTTGCCTGTGGTGGTGTCTGCTGGGGTGGCGGGCCATTCAGCTCGGAGTGAATCGCCCATGGCCCCCGAGGTTCAGACGCGTTGGGAACACATCGCGGCCGAATTGCGCTGCCTGGTATGCCAGAACGAATCGTTGGCCTCGTCGACAGCCGAGCTGGCTGTGGACCTGCGGCACGAAGTGCGGCACCTGATCGAGCAGGGCCAAAGCGACGCCGACATCCGCACCTTCCTGGTCAGCCGCTATGGAGATTTTGTGTTGTACAAGCCCGAGGTCAAGCCTGCGACCTGGTTGCTGTGGTTCGGCCCCTTTGCCTTGCTATTGCTGGCGCTGTGGGTGGCGTTGCGCTCGGTGCGCCGCACACCCCCCTTGCCTGCCCCCTTGACCGACCTCGAACGCGAACGCGTTCGCCAACTGCTGGAGCCCTGATGTCGTTTTTGCCGCCCTGGGTCGGTTTGTTGTTGGCGCTGCTGCTCTTGGGGGCGCTGGCCACCTGGGTGTTGCGGCGCGGCCAGCACCGGCAGGGGGCAGACCTGGTGCAGAACGATGCGGGTAAGGATGTACAGGCCCGGGCCCATCGACGCATTCAGCAGCAGCACTTGGCCGATCTGGACAGCGCTTTGGCCGAAGGCCGCCTGAACGCCAGCCAGCATGCGGCGGCCCGCGACGAGCTGATGCGCCAGGTGCTGGCCGATCAGGCTAAAGGGGGTGCAGCGGTGTCGCCTGGTGGGGATCGGGCAACGGGCCCTGTGCGCTGGGACTGGCTGGTGCTATTGCTCGGTGCGCTCAGTGGCGTGACTTATCTGCAACTGGGTGCTCCGCAGACCTGGTGGCCCGTGCCCTTGAGCCAGCAGGTGCAGATCAGCGCCACCACGCCAGAGCAATTGTCCGATCAAACCCGCGTGTGGCAGCAGGCCACGCAAAAGCGGCCCGATGATGCCCAGGCCTGGCTCACGCTGGCGCGCTTGCAGGCCGCCCAGAACGCGCACGCCCTGGCCGAGCAAGCGTTGGCCCGTGTGCTGGCTCTGTCGCCCGAGCCTGACCTGTGGATCGAGCGTGCGCAGATGAAAGCGCTGAGCGTTGGCGGTGTTTACGCCGGTGAGCCCTGGCAGTGGATTCACAACGTGTTGCGCGAGGAGCCTAGGCACCTGAATGCACTGGTGCTGGCGGGCAGCGCGGCCTGGTCTGAAAAACGGCAAGCGGCCGCGCAAACCTATTGGCAACGCGCCCTGAGCTTGGTACCTGCCGACAGTGAAGCCGCCCAGGATCTGCAACAAGCGCTGGCGCAGGCGCAGGCCGCGTCGCAAGATACCGAGCTGGAGCAGCCGATGGCGTCAGTACCACAAACTGCGTCGGCACCGAGCACCGCTTTGGCGGGCGGCGCCCGGCCCGTCATTCAGGGAGAGGTCCATCTCTCGCCCGAGTTACAAAAACAGATCGCGACAGGCTCGACCTTGTTTGTTTACGCCATGGCCGAAGAAGGCTCGCGCCGTCCGGTGGCCATCTGGCGCGGCACGCCTACGTCCTGGCCCGTTGTGTTTGCCTTGAGCGACAGCATGGGCATGGGTGCGCCCCCGGTCTTGTCATCGCTGGCGCAAGTGCGTTTGGTAGCCCGCATTTCCAAAACCGGATTGGCCCAAAAGCAGGCAGACGATTTTCAGGTCGAATTGCCGGGCGTCAAGACCGGTGTGCAAGGCGTGGTGCTCGACATCACCAGGCGCTGAGCCCTTAGTCAGGCGATAAGCACAGGCACCTGCAGGTGCCTGGGTCAGCCCTGGCGCAGTTTGCGCGAGTGGCTGTGCACCGCCTCCACCAGGGCTGACACATTTTCCGGCGAGGTGAACTGGCTGATGCCGTGACCCAGATTGAAGATGTGCGTGGGGCCGGTGGTCGTGCAGTCGGTGTGTGGGCGGCCAAAGCTGTCGAGCACGCGACGCGCCTCTTTGGCGATCTGCTCGGGTGGGGCGAACAGCACGTTCGGGTCGATGTTGCCTTGGAGGGCTTTGCCGGGACCGCCCACTTGGCCGCCCACCAAGGCGCGGGCACGGCCCAGGTTCATGGCCCAGTCCAGGCCCAGCACATCGCAGTTCAGGCCGGCCATTTCAGGCAGCCACAGGCCGCCGCCTTTGGTGAACACAATGCTGGGAATGCGTTGGCCGTTGTGCTCGGTCTTGAGCTGGCCTAGCACGCGGGCCGTGTAGGCCAAGCTGAATTCCTGGAAAGCGCCATCGGCCAACACACCGCCCCAGCTGTCGAAGATCATGACCGCTTGCGCGCCCGCTTCGATTTGGGTGTTCAGGTACAGGGCCACGGCATCGGCGTTGATTTCCAGAATGCGGTGCATCAGGTCGGGGCGGCTGTACATCAGGGTCTTAACATGGCGGTAGTCGTCCGAGCCCTTGCCCTCGACCATGTAGCAGGCCAGCGTCCAGGGGCTGCCCGAGAAACCGATCAGCGGCACGCGGCCATTGAGCGCCTTGCCGATCGAGGTTACCGCGTCGAACACATAGCGCAGCTTGTTCATGTCGGGCACGGCCAGGTCGCTGACTGCGGCTTCGTCGCGCACGTTTTTGGCAAAGCGCGGGCCTTCACTTTGTGCAAACGACAGGCCCAGGCCCATGGCGTCCGGCACGGTCAAGATGTCGCTGAACAGGATGGCTGCGTCAAAAGCGTAGCGCTCCAGCGGCTGCAAAGTCACCTCGGTGGCGTGGTCGACGCTGGTGGCCAGGCCCATGAAGCTGCCCGCCTTGGCCCGGGTGGCGCAGTACTCAGGCAGATAGCGGCCCGCTTGGCGCATCAGCCAGATGGGGGTGTGGTCGGTGGCTTGGCGCAGGCAGGCACGCAGGAAGCTGTCGTTTTCGAGGGTCATGGAGAGGGCTTTTTCCAGCATCAGCTGGGGTTGCATTGATTGTGTCCACTTTTTTATCTACTTAAAGTGTCAATCCAACTTGACATTTTGTCAAATGCCTGTAGATTCAAGTGCAGATAAGCAAAAAATAAGGCTGGCCATGGACGCCTTGCGGGAATGGATTCAATCTCCGGCTCAACTCAGAGCGCTCCCGCTTGAGCGCTTGCCCGCCTTGGCGAACGAATTGCGACAGCGTCTGATCCAGTCGGTGTCGCAAACCGGCGGTCATTTCAGCTCCAATTTGGGCACCGTGGAATTGACCATTGCCTTGCACTATGTGTACGACACGCCGCAAGACCGTTTGGTGTGGGATGTGGGCCACCAAACCTACGCCCACAAAATGCTGACGGGCCGCATGGACCGGATGCCAACACTGCGTCAACGGGGCGGCTTGAGCGGGTTTCCGCACCGCCAAGAAAGCGTGTACGACGCCTTCGGCACGGCGCATTCCTCCACCAGCATCTCTGCTGCCTTGGGTATGGCCAAGGCCGCCAAGCTCACCGGCAGTCCACGAAAATCGGTGGCCATCATCGGTGACGGCGCCCTGACGGCTGGCATGGCTTATGAGGCCATGAACAATGCAGGCACGAGCGACTGCGACCTGCTGGTGGTGCTCAATGACAACGCCATGTCCATCAGCCCGCCGGTAGGGGCCTTAAACCGCTACCTTGGCGAACTGATGTCTGGCCGTTTTTATGCGCAGGCCAAAAAACTGAGCCAGCAACTCTTGCGCAATGCGCCGCCCTTGTTTGCTTTGGCCAAGCATCTGGAGCAGCAAACGCAACAATTCATTCAACCCGCAACGATTTTCGAAAAACTGGGGCTCACTTACACAGGCCCTGTTGACGGGCACGATGTCTTGAGCCTGGTGCAATCCCTGCAGAAAATTTCAAAAGAAAAAGGACCGCAGTTTTTGCATGTGGTCACCCGCAAAGGCCAGGGATATGCCCGGGCCCAGGCGGATCCTGTGAGTTATCACGGACCGGGTCAATTTGATCCTGCCGTTGGCTTGCAGTCGACGTCATCCGGCAAGCTGACTTTCACGCAGGTTTTTGGTCAATGGCTTTGCGATATGGCCACCCATGATGCGCGCCTGGTCGGCATCACCCCGGCGATGCGCGAAGGCTCGGGCATGGTGGCTTTCAGTCAACGCTTTCCTGAGCGGTACCACGATGTGGGCATCGCCGAACAACACGCGGTGACTTTTGCTGCAGGCTTGGCCTGTGAGGGCCTCAAGCCGGTGGTGGCAATCTACTCGACCTTTTTGCAACGGGCCTACGATCAATTGATCCATGACGTGGCTTTGCAGAAGTTGCCCGTGGTCTTCGCCCTGGACCGTGCTGGACTGGTCGGCTCCGATGGCCCGACACACGCTGGCATGTTTGACATCGCTTTCACCCGCTGCATTCCGAACATGAGTGTGGCTTGTCCGGCCGACGAAAACGAATGTCGTCAATTGCTGAGCACGGCTTATGCGCAGGATCATCCGGTCACAGTGCGCTACCCCAGGGGCGCCGGCATCGGTGCAAAGGTGCAAGGAGATTTGCAAGCATTGCCTTTTGGGCGGGCTGAAATTTGTCGGCAGGGTCGGGGCGTTGCCATCCTCGCCTTCGGCCCCTTGCTCTATGAAGCCCTCAAAGCGGCCGAGAGTTTGGACGCGACGGTCGTCAACATGCGTTGGGCGAAACCACTGGACCTGGTCATGCTCCAGCAGGTGGCACAGCAGCATGAGCGCTTCATCACGCTGGAAGACGGAGCGCGCATGGGCGGTGCCGGCGCCGCTGTGCTAGAAGCCTTGCAGGACCTGGGAATCCATAAACCCGTGTTGGTCATGGGTTTTGAAGACGCCTTCACGGAACATGGCGATCCGAAAGAGTTGATGGCGTACTACGGGCTCACAGCTGCAGGCATTCACCAGCGCATGGCCCAGGTTTGGCCCGAGCTCTACGTCACACCCATGCTCAGAAACGTAGTTTGAATGGCTGTCTGGACACTGGGCCTGAATCACCGCACCGCGCCCATTGATCTGCGCGAGCGTTTTGCCTTTGCCTCCGACCAACTGGTGTTGTCACTGCAAGGCTTGCGTCGCAGTCTGGATACACACAAAGAAGTGGCCATTTTGTCTACCTGCAACCGCACTGAAATTTACTGTGCGGGAGAACAAGTGCAGTGGCGGCAAACGCTTAAATGGTTAGCTGACACGGGCAAGGCACAGGTCGACAGCTTGCAGTCCCACATTTATCGACTGGAAGGCGATGCCTCGGCAAGGCACGCCTTCAGAGTGGCTAGCGGGCTGGATTCCATGGTTTTGGGGGAGTCGCAAATACTGGGTCAATTCAAGGATGCGGTTCGCTTGGCGGCTGACTCAGGTGCCCTGGGCACCACCTTGAATCAGTTGTTCCAGCGTTCCTTTGCGGTGGCCAAAGAAGTGCGCACCGCTACGGACATCGGCGCCCACTCCATCAGCATGGCTGCAGCGAGTGTTCGCCTGGCGAGTCAGATTTTTGAGAGCATCAAGGATGCCCATGTCCTGTTCGTTGGGGCCGGTGAAATGATCGAACTGTGCGTGGCGCACTTTGCGGCCAAATCGCCCCGATCGATCACGATCGCCAACCGCTCATCAGACAGAGCGGACCTGTTGGCGGCCGTGCACGGTGGACGCAGCATCGCCTTGGCCGACTTGCCAGCGCGGTTGCCGGAATTTGATGTGGTCATCAGTTGTACCGCCAGCACCTTGCCCCTCATCGGTCTGGGCGCTGTGCAGCGGGCACTGCGTGCCCGCAAAAACCGGCCCATTTTCATGGTGGATCTGGCGGTGCCGCGCGACATTGAGCCGGAAGTCAAAAACTTGTCAGGGGTGTACCTGTACACGGTTGACGACCTCAAGCAGGTCATTCAGAGCGGCCAATCCTACCGCCAAGAGGCGGTGGCTGAAGCGGAAATCATCATTGACCAAGGGGTCCATAAATTCATGGCCTGGTTGGAGCAGCGCAGCCATGTTCCCTTGATTCAGGAATTGAATCTCCAGGCGGACGCTTGGCGCCAAACCGAGCTGAGTCGTGCGCGCAAACGCTTGGAAAAGGGCGATTCAGTGGACAGCGTGCTGGAGTCATTGTCCATGGGGTTGGTGAAAAAAATGCTCAACGGACCCTTGCGCGAATTGAATCACCCCAGCAGTGACCAGCGAGAAAAATCGCTTGTGGCGGTCAAGCAATTCTTTTTAAACGACTGAACGGCGAAAAGCCGCAGTCCGCGAAGACGCCGTCCCCTCAGTTCGGGCACCTATGGTGCTGCTCAGGATGCATGTGGAGTGCCAGGGACGGCCAGTCAACTTTAAGAGCTACCAAAAGCTACGTTTTCAGAAGCGAAACCGCCCACGCAGAGGGGACTTGTAGTGAGTTAGCGCTCCGTTGAAATCGGAAGTTCATACCGCGCATAGGATGACCGCCCAATCTCGACGACGCTGTGGAGAGTGAAACCAAACTCCTCATACAGATTTCGCAGACCTTGACGATCAGCGACACAGTCCAGGCGCAGATAGGCTCTTCCAAAATGCCGGGCTAGATCCACCGCATACGAAAGCAGCTGTTTCGATACGCCTCGTTTTGCCCAAGCTCGACGGACGGCAAGCTTGTGAACATAAGCCGAGGTAGTGGGCTGAACTTCAGGCCAAAAATGAAAGTCTTCCAGCTCGAACTTCATGACTCCCGCAGCTCGCACCCCATCGTAGGCAATATAAAAAAGGCCGTTGCTCGTATCCCGCAGAATGCGCATTTCACTGATTTCCGCGTCGGACCACAGAGGGCGGCCGCCGACAGAAAGCCACTGGGCGGCCTCTTTCAGAACCGAGGCAATTAGAGGCGCATCACAGGACTGAGCGATTTGTATATTCAGCTTAGCCATTCTTTAGAGTCAGAGCTTCTTGCCACTACTCCCGGCACGCATGGTGCTGGCCATGCCAACCACCACCGTCTGCAACGCTACCTCAATAACGCATAGTGCTAACGCATAGTGCTAACGCATAGTGCAGGCGGAAGAGGTCGCGAGACCAAATGCTCTATCCAGCAGCTCCGGAGGCTCATCGACTGTTCGGCTGTCGTCAGCGAGGCACCCACGATGATTCCTAACGCGCAGACTGTGAAGCCTGTTTTCATGGCGGCTATTTGTCGATGAGTGCAAGCACCGCCGGGCCCAGAAAAAGGGCCGCCAATACCAGCACAATAGGCAGACCAACAACCAGCCAAATCATCAATTGCCCCTCTCTCTTGAAATGGTGATTGATGCCCTGTGACTCAGCCGTAGCGGCTGACTCTTCATGCGAATCGCTGGAGTGGCTCACAAAACTCCTTCCTTGGAAGTCATCTGATCGATATCGACGAATGCTGAACGACGGCTCTGGCAGGTTGGCTTGATTTTTCTCCCTAATACCTACTAGCCCAAAAGTGGCCCCCCACCGAGGGTCAGCCTACCACGGCCGCAGGGCTCTTGTTGCGAACGGTGTCGCCGAGTCCACGATGTTTGGCCACCTACCGGCCCGGATGCGGTGATAGCACGGCCGATAGCGCTCATCGCCTATGCGTTGGGACAGCACAGCAGTCACCGCCAGGGACTCGGCCCGCGCCCACCGTTCATGCCAACCTCGCCGAGGCTCCCACCACGCACCTTACCACTCCAGGCGCAGCGCGGAGCTTCGACAAACTCGGTCCGAACGGCGGGTGGCCCAGCCTGACCGTCATCAGTGCGTCAGCCCCGCACGCGCTCCAGCAGCCCGGCGGTGGAAGCATCCAGCCCCGTGGCATCTCCGCTCGCCAGCCGCGCCTCAATGTCTTTGGCCAACACCTTGCCCAGTTCCACACCCCACTGGTCAAAACTGTTGATGCCCCACAGGCAGCCGCTGACAAACACGCGGTGTTCCTGAAGCGCAATCAATGCTCCCAGCGATGCGGGACTGAGTTCATCCAGCAGCAAAAAGGTGCTGGGCCGGTTGCCGGGGAAGTGGCGGTGCCCATCGGCATCGTTGACCCTGCCCACCATCAGTGCCTGAGCCTGGGCCAGGGCGTTGGCCAGCAGCTTGCCCTGGTGGCCGGGCAGTGGGTGCGTGGGCTGGCGAACGGCGATGAACTCCAGCGGCACCACGTCGGTTCCCTGGTGCAGCATCTGGAAGAACGCGTGCTGGCCGTTGGTGCCGGGCTCGCCCCACAGCACGGGCGATGTGGCATACGGCAGCGTACGGCCCTGCTGG
This sequence comes from Acidovorax sp., assembly GCF_046341535.1. Taxonomy (GTDB): domain Bacteria; phylum Pseudomonadota; class Gammaproteobacteria; order Burkholderiales; family Burkholderiaceae_C; genus Acidovorax. The sequence continues at coordinate 97,303 of NZ_JBKDRI010000177.1, forward strand.
TCCACGCGCTTGCCGTTGCTTTCCATCTCCAGCTGTTGCAGGTAGGCTGGCAGGCGCCGCAGGGCAGCGTGGTAAGGGGCAATGCAGCGGCTGGCAAAGCCGTGGAAGTTGCGGTACCAAACATCCAGCAGACCCATGCGCACGGGCAGGTTTTGCACCAGCGGCGCGTTGCGAAAGTGCTCGTCCATGGCATGCGCACCCGCTAGAAACTCGCGGAACCGCTTGGTGCCAATGGAAATCGCCAGCGGCAGGCCGATGGCCGACCACAGCGAGTAGCGCCCCCCCACCCAGTCCCAAAAGCCGAAGGTGGTGTTGATACCCGTCTCGCGCGCCGCGTCTACGTTGGTCGTGAGCGCCGCAAAGTGGCGGGCCACGTCGGTGCCACCATGCGCGTCAAACCATGCGCGTGCCGAAGCGGCATTGGTCATGGTCTCGGCGGTGCTGAAGGTCTTTGACGCGATGAGAAACAGCGTGCTGTGCGGCCGCAGGCCCCGCACAACGCTGTGCAGCTCGTGCCCGTCCACGTTGGACACAAAGTGCAGCCGCTTGGTCGGAGCGCGGAACTCCTCCAGCGCCAGCACGGCCATGTGCGGGCCCAGGTCTGATCCACCGATGCCGATGTTCACGATGTCGGTGATAGCGTCATCGCCGCGCACGGCTTCGGCATAGGCCAGCATGGCATCGAGCGTGCCGTGCACCTGGGCAAGCTTTGCGGCGACTTCGGGTCCATCGCCCGGCAACGCCAGCCCGGCCGGGCGGCGCAGCAGCGTGTGCAGCACGGCGCGCCCCTCGGTATGGTTGATGGGCTGGCCGCTGAGCATGGCATCGCGATGCTGCGCCAGGCCGCAGGCCGGCGCCATTTCAAGCAACAGGGCCTCGGTGGTGCTGTCCCACAGATTCTTCGACAAGTCTGCAAACACATGGGGCGACTGCTGGCTGAAATCCGCGAACCGCCCCGCTTGGGTAGCAAAGGCATCGCGCAGATCGAAATGGCGTGCGCGGCGGGCAAAGTCGGCCTGCAGTTCGGGCCACTGGGGGGTCTGGTCGCAACGGAGGTGCATGGCGAATACGGATTCTTCAGGACGGGCGCATAGTAACTCGATTACATGTTTTGGCAAAGTTTTCTTGCGAGAATGGCATCGATAATCACTTCCCCTGCGAAGAGCTACACAATTTTATGTAACATGATTACAATTAAAAGCCGCAATCCTCACCATGACACTGGAGTTGGAGACCCCATGAGTTTTGACCTTGTCCTGTTTGGCGGAACCGGCGACCTGGCCTGGCGCAAGCTGATGCCAGCGCTTTTCCAGGCCTTCCGCCACGGGACGCTGCCTGCGGGGGGCCGCATCATTGCCGTGGCCCGCGACGACCTGAGCGACGAACAATACCGCAACCTGATCCGTTCGCGGTTTGATCGCGTGGAACTGGCCAAGCGCCCGGCCCCCGAAGAGTTCGAGCAGTTTGCCGCGTTGCTGCACTATCTGCGCATGGACCTGTCACAAACGCAGGATTACGAACGCCTGGCCGCCATGCTCAAAGAGCGTGCGGCCGCATCGGTGGTGATGTATGTGGCCACGGCGCCCAGCCTTTTCACCAACGTGTGCGAGCAGATCGCCGCTGTGGGCTTGAACGGCCCCACCACGCGCGTGGTGCTGGAAAAACCGCTGGGGCACGACTTGCGCTCCAACCAGTCCATCAACGAGACGCTGCGCCGGGTGCTCAAGGAGGAACAAGTATTCCGCATTGACCACTACCTGGGCAAGCCCTCGGTGCAAAACTTGTTTGCCATGCGATTTGGAAACGCGCTGTTCGAGCCACTGTGGAGGCGCGAACACATTGCCAACATCCAGATCACCATCGCCGAGGAACTGGGCGTGGAGTCGCGTGGCGCTTTCTATGACCAGACCGGTGCCCTTCGTGACATGGTGCAAAACCATGCGCTGCAGCTGCTGTGCGCCATTGGCATGGAACCCCCTATCAACTCGGGCGCCAACGCCATCCGTGATGAAAAGCTCAAGGTACTGCAGTCGCTCAAGCCCTGGAGCATGGAAAACATCGGCCAGCATGTGATCCGCGGGCAGTACGCTGCGGGCAATGCGCATGGTCTGCAGGTGCCTGGCTACCAGCAAGAAAAGGGGGTGGCTGAAGGCAGTACGACGGAAACATTTGTCGCCCTGCGGACCGAGATTTCGAACTGGCGCTGGGCGGGTGTGCCGTTTTATATCCGCACCGGCAAGCGGCTGGCGGGGCGCGATGCGCACATCGTCGTCAACTTCAAGCCCGTGCCGCACCCGATCTTCAAGACGGCTGCGGGCGCGGCCAACCGACTGGTGATCAACCTGCAGCCCAAGGACGGGCTGGAGTTGCACCTGATGGCCCAGGGCGCGGCGCAGCACCAGACCGAGCCAGCGCTTTCGCAGGTGCACCTGAACCTGGACTTTGACCAGCGCTTTGGCACGGAGCGCGTGGGTGCCTATGAGCGGCTGCTGCTCGACGTGATTGCCGGCCGCCTGAACCTGTTCGTACGCAGCGACGAACAGGAAGAAGCCTGGCGCTGGGTGGAGCCCGTGCTGCAGTACTGGAAGAACGACCCGGCAGGCCCGCGGCCGTATGCGCCGGGCACCTGGGGCCCAAGCGCCGCCAGCGCCATGATCGCGCGCGACGGCCACTGCTGGAGCGAGGAGATGTGAGCTGCCTGCAGGCCTGCCCCGCAAATGCGGTCCGGCCTGCGCAGCCCATGGCCTGGCGGGATCCCGGCCGCACTCATCTTGGCGGCTTCGCGTGAACAGTCCTCAGCGCTGCTGTGGATGAAGCGCGTGCAAGGCAAACTTCGCGACGGATGCCCTGTGAGCGCGTGCATGTTGGTCCGCCGAGCGGGCGATTCGCAAGCATGCTCGTGGATCACGATATAAACGCAGGTGATCCGATGACCACCGTTGATTGCCTGCCCCCCTCCTCCATGACCGAACCCGTTTCTCCAGGCGGCCTTGACCCGGCTGTGGCGGCACAGCGCCTGCATGAAGAAGGTCCCAACGAACTCGGTGTCAGCGGGCGCCGCGCGCTGCGCGAATTGGCCCTGGACGTTGTCACCGAGCCCATGTTCCTATTGCTGCTGGGCGCAGGCGCCATCTACCTGGCCATGGGCGATCCGCATGAGGCGATGATCCTGTTGGGGTTTGTCGTGATCATCATGGCGATCACGGTGCTGCAGCAGCGGCGAACGGACAACGCGCTGAACGCGCTGCGCGACCTCTCCAGCCCTCGTGCTCTGGCGTTGCGCGGCGGCAGCATGGTGCGAATCGCTGGCCGCGAGGTGGTGCGCGAGGATGTCCTGATGCTGGTCGAGGGTGATCGCATCCCGGCAGACGGTTCGCTGCTGCAAGCGCACGAGCTGGCCACCAATGAGTCCATGCTCACGGGGGAGTCCGAGCCGGTGGCCAAGCACCATGCCGATCAGGTGTTTGCGGGCACGCTGGTCGTCAGCGGCCAGGGCCTGATGCAAGTGACCGCCGTGGGCCGCCACACTGAGTTGGGCCGCATTGGCCAGTCCCTGGACACCATCGCGCTGCAGGCCTCTCCGCTGCGCGAAGAAATGGCTCGGCTCACCCGCAAGCTGGTGCTGATCGGCTTGACCCTGTGCGCGCTGCTGGTCGTCCTGTTTGGGACCCTGCGGGGCGAATGGCTGCAAGCGGTGCTGGCAGGCATCACACTGGCGATGGGTTTGCTACCGCAAGAGCTGCCCGTCATCATGATCATCTTCCTGGCGCTGGCGGCCAGGCGTCTGGCGGTGCAGCAAGTGCTGACCCGTCGACTCAATGCCATCGAGACGCTTGGTCAAACCACCGTGCTGTGCGTGGACAAGACCGGCACGCTGACCCAGAACCGCATGGCCGTGGCGGCGCTGTGCATTCCAGGTGAGGAACTGGATGTGCACAACCTGCCCGCAGCGAATGGCGGCACGTCCCTTCCAGAAGCCTTCCATGAGTTGCTCGAATACGCAGTGCTGGCCAGCGAAATCGAGCCACATGATCCCATGGAGCAGGCATTTCACCGCATGGCGGCGGACCACCTGGCCGGTACCGATCGCCTGCATCCCGAATGGTTGCTCGCGCGCGAATACGAACTCTCGCCCCAGTTGCTGGCGATGAGTCACCTCTGGCAGGATGGCGTCTCGACCGAAGACACCGTCGCCAGCAAAGGCGCGCCCGAGGCCGTGGCCAACCTGTGCCACCTGAGCGACGCCGAACGCGCCCTGGTAACCGCCCAGGCTGGCCGTTTGGCCGACCGGGGGCTACGGGTGCTGGGGGTGGCCAAGGCTCGTCACCGCACGGGAGACGAATGGCCGGCGGTTCAGCACGACTTTGGATTTGAATGGCTGGGCCTGGTGGCCTTGGCCGACCCACTGCGCCCCGAGGTGCCCCAGGCCGTTGCGAAATGTCGCAAAGCAGGCATCCGCGTCGTGATGATTACCGGCGACCACCCCCGTACCGCCCGCGCCATCGCAGCCCAAGCGGGCATAGCGCACGACAGCCTGGTCACCGGCGACGACATGACCCTGATACCCAAACAGGTGCTGGCCGAAAAGGTCAGGGAGGTCAGCGTGTTTGCCCGCATAAAGCCACACCAAAAACTGGAGCTGGTCGAAGCCCTCAAATCGCAAGGCGAGGTGGTGGCCATGACAGGTGATGGCGTGAACGACGCGCCTGCACTCAAGGCTGCGCACATCGGCATCGCCATGGGCCAGCGCGGCACTGACGTGGCGCGCGAGGCCGCCGCTTTGGTGCTGCTCAACGACGATTTTGCGGCCATTGTTCAGGCCATTCACCGGGGACGACAGACCTTCGCCAATCTGCGCCAGGCCATGATCTACACGCTCGCAGTGCATGTGCCCATCATCGGACTGACGCTTCTGCCGGTACTGTTTGGGCTTCCTGTGGTGCTGGCGCCGCTGCACATTGCGTGTCTGGAACTGATCATCGACCCGGCTTGCTCCATCGTGTTTGAGGCCGAGGCATCCGCCGATGACCTCATGCAACAACCGCCGCGCGTGGCGGACGAACCCCTGCTGACGCCACGCCACATCGTCTTGAGCCTGCTGCAGGGCAGCGTGGTGACGGCCGCAGTGGTCGGCCTGTATGCATGGCTGATCGGCCATGGGGCACATGCCGATAACGCCGGCACGGTCGCTTTTGTGCTGCTGGTGGCCGCGAACGCGGCGCTCATCCTTCCCAGCCGCAGCAGCCAGACCCGATGGCGCGGCGTGTGGACAAGCCTGACCCCGGTCAGCCTCTGGGTGCTCAGTGGCACGGCCGTGGCGTTGGCAGCGATCACGACCATCCCATGGCTGACGAAGGCGTTTAGCTTTCAGGCGCTTTCGATGGTTCAGTGGTTCGCGATACTGGGCGCTGGCTTGGCGTTGGTGCTGGTGTTTGAGGCCATCAAGTGGAGCGTTTTGCGCAATCAATCCATCGGATCGAAGTCGAGGGCGTAATTTTGCGGACCGCGATGCGCGATCTTGAGCGCGCCCACACGGTTTCCCAGCTCGGCACAACGCTCCAGCGACCAGCCTTTTTCCAGGCCAAAAAGCAAAGCTCCCCGCCAGGCATCACCGCAGCCGGTGGGGTCCACCAACTGGGCGGGCCGCACGGATGGGACATGCGTACGCGCGCCTTGGACCCAGACTTCACAGCCCTCGGCACCCAGCGTCACGACCAGGCCTTCTACCTTGCGCGAGATGTCTGCCAGCGACCAGCCGGTGCGATCGCAAAGCATCTTGCCCTCATAGTCGTTCACGGTGACCCAGGACGCCTGCTCCACCAATCGACCCAGTTCCTGGCCGTTAAACATGGGCAGGCCCTGACCTGGATCGAACACGAAGGGGATACCGGCCGCTACGAATTGCTCCGCATGCTCCAGCATCGCTTGGCGACCATCGGGCGAGATGATGCCGATATGCACCTCAGGGTCACGCTCGATGCGGTTGATGTGCGCCTGCATCATGGCTCCGGGATGGAACGCCGTGATCTGGTTGTTGTCACGGTCGGTCATGATCATGGCCTGCGCGGTGTAGGTATCTGACACCTGACCCACATGGCGCGTGCTGATGCCCAGCGCCTGGAGACGCGCAAGGTACTCCCCCCCATCGCTGCCCAGCATGGCCATGGGCAACGGCCTGCCACCCAGAAGGTTCAGGCTGTATGCAATGTTGCCAGCGCACCCGCCAAAGTCACGCCGCAGGGACGGCACCAGAAACGACACATTCAGGATGTGGATCTGATCGGGCAGGATCTGCTCCCCAAACCGCCCCTCAAAAGTCATGATCGTATCGAACGCAAGAGAACCGCAGATGAGGGCTGCCATAGTTATGGGGGTGCAGTCAGGTTGAAAAATCGAGAGGGTCAGGGATAGAACGTCAGCAGCCGGTAGCCCGCAATGCGACCGCCACCCGTGGTCACAACGACCGATACGGATGCGCTCCATTCGCCTCGCGCCGGCATTTCCTGCAGGGCACCGAGATCGGTGGGCAGCAAAACGCGCCGCAAGACGGGCTGGTCCTGGGCATCGGTCAGGGTGAGCTCGATCGCGGGCATCGCCAAGGGGATCGACGCCTGGTTCCTGAGCGTCATGTTGAGCAGATAGCTGTCGCCCCGCGCCTTGTTGAAGGATGAGCTGTCGATCACCAGATCCGCGATCTGGCGGGGCGGAGCAAGCTCGCACCCCACCGGCTCGCACAGCATCATCAGCCAGGGGCGCAGGCGGGACTCGGTGGCAGCAATGCGATCGCGCTCCTGGACCGCAATCTGCGCTGCAAGCCCGCCCAGCAGCGCCAGCAGCAGCAACGCCAAAAACGTGCGGACCAGGGGGCGGCGCCAAAACGCCTTGCGCCGCGCGGCGATGACAAAGCTCACTTCCGGCTGAGGCTCGGCAAGCGCCTCCTCATCGCCCCGGTCGCGCTTGGATCGCTTGGATCGCTTTGGAACTTTCGCGGGCGGGCCTTCGGCCGCCTGCGCCTCAGCGGCAGGTTCACGCACCGGAGCATCGGCGCGTGCGCCGGGCTGCGAATCTGTCGCCCTGTCAGAGTCAGCTTTTGGCAGCGCGGCCTCAGCGCGCCGCTCGCCATGGGGGATCTGCAGCGCCGGCGGAGGATCGGTAGGCTGGCCCGCCTTCGCATCCAGGGCCCGACGCTTTTTCGTGCGGTCCAGGGCGGGCAGTCTCTCGGCCTGCCCTGGCACCACAGGTGCCGCAGGCGCGCCAGGTTTCGCGCTGGGGCCCGCAAGCGGGCTGGGGAGATTGGGGCCGGGCGCCACGGGGCCAGCCGCCCGCCCGTCGGCGCTCCAGCGAAACGGCGTGATCGGTTCGAGCGTCAGGCCCGCACCGTCGAGTGCAGAGTCAGCCGATAAAAATGCCGGAACCGTGGCCTCCGGAACCTCCATCATCGGGGCGGCTGCGTCGGCGGCGATCGGCGGAGCGGGCGCGCGCGGCACGTCGATGCCCGCACGATTGCGGCCCGCCACGGGCAAGGCCTGGCCAGCCGGCTGAGCAACGCCCTTGATCGATTTGTCTGCCGCCGATGCCGGTGCCGTGCTCCTCCCGTCTTGCGGCAGCGATGACGCGGCGTTGCTCACAGCGACACGCGCCTGCACACCGGAGGCGGCCGACGGCGCGGCCCCTGCCGCCCAGGTCCGTTCCACGGGCTTGCGCACGACCGGCGCCGGTGGCGGGCGCACGTCGGTCAAGGAGACGTCTGGCAACAGCGCAGACGCGGCCGGCGCCACCAAATGAGCGGATGCGTCAAAGACTTCACTGCAATGGCCGCAGCGCACCCAGCCCTGCGAAATGCGGAGTTGATCCGCCACCACTTTAAAGGAGGTGGCACAGGCCGGGCAGCGGGTGATCTGGCTCATCAGCGACGGATTGTAGGTTGACGGCCCACCGGCCAGCGGCTGGATTGCGCAGGCTCACCGCCGCGCGGTCATCAGGATCCACCCATCCTCGGTATCGGCGACTTCCAGGGCCAGCCATGGAGCATAGGCCTCCTTCAACTCGTGGGCCTGCCGCTCCAGGATCCCGGCCAGTACGAGCGACCCGCCGGGTGCGACATGGTTGCACAGCAGGGGAGCGAGCACACGCAGCGGGGTCGCCAGAATGTTGGCCAGCACGGTCTGGTACTGCCCAGACGCCTGGTCGGGCAAACCGGTACGCAATTGCACCGCGTTGGCAGCGGCGTTTTGAGCGGTTGACTCGACCGCAGCGGGATCAATGTCCACCGCATCGACGTCAATAGCGCCAAACTTTGCAGCGCCGATCGCCAAAATACCCGAGCCGCAGCCGTAGTCCAGCACCCGCCCCAGCGCGTTGCCCGCTGGGGCCAAGGCGCCCTGCCGCGCAATCCAGCGCAGGCACATGCGGGTGGTGGGATGGGTGCCCGTGCCGAACGCAAGGCCCGGATCCAGCCGGATACTGCGAACCGCCTGCGCGGGCAGTTCATGCCAGGTGGGAACGATCCAGAAATCAGGGGTGATCTCCACCGGCGCGAACTGCGACTGGGTGAGACGCACCCAGTCCTGGTCGGGCACGGCGGCGATACCCAGCACATGGCAACCGTCAAAAAAGTCTTGCACCGTGAGCAGAGCGCGCGCCTCGGTGGCGGCGGCTTCGGACGCGAACAGCGCCACAACCCGGCTACGCTGCCAACCGTCTTTGGGCGGCGGCATGCCAGGTTCGCCAAACAGCGCCTTCTCGGCGTCCGTCTGCGCGTCTGCGTCCTCGACCGAGACACTGAGCGCATCCAGCGCATCCAGCGCTTCGCTGATCTCTTCGATCCGGCCCTCGGGGCACATCAGGCTCAGCTCAAACATCGCGGCAACTCCTGGAAAAAAATCAATGCTGGCATCCGTTGCCAGATGCCAGCATGAAAGGGACAGACAAGGGCGCTAGCCCCGAGCTCAGCGCTTGTGTTGCGACAGCCACTCTTCCAGGTAGTGGATGTTGGTGCCGCCCGCCATGAACTTGGCGTCCACCATCAGCTCGCGGTGCAGCGGCACGTTGGTGTTGATGCCCTCGATGACCGTTTCGGACAGCGCCGTGCGCATGCGGGCCAGGGCCTGCTCGCGCGTGTCGCCATGCACGATGATCTTGCCGATCATGGAGTCGTAGTTGGGCGGCACAAAGTAGTTGGTGTAGGCATGCGAATCCACACGCACGCCAGGTCCCCCCGGGGGATGCCAGGTGGTGATGCGCCCGGGCGACGGGATGAACTTGTACGGGTCTTCCGCGTTGATACGGCACTCGATGGCGTGACCGCGGATCTCGATCTGGCGCTGCGTGAACGGCAGCTTTTCGCCCGCCGCCACCATGATCTGCGTCTTCACGATGTCCACGCCGGTGATCCACTCGGTCACGGGGTGCTCCACCTGCACGCGGGTGTTCATCTCAATGAAATAGAACTCGCCGCTCTCGTACAGAAACTCAAACGTGCCCGCTCCGCGGTAGCCGATCTTCTTGCAAGCGGCCACGCAGCGCTCACCGATCTTTTCGATCAGCTTGCGGGGGATGCCTGGGGCTGGAGCCTCTTCGATCACCTTCTGGTGGCGGCGCTGCATGGAGCAGTCGCGCTCGCCCAGGTACACCGCGTTGCGGTGCTTGTCGGCCAGGATCTGGATCTCGATGTGACGCGGGTTCTGAAGGAACTTTTCCATGTACACCGAAGGATTGCCAAACGCAGCCCCTGCCTCGGCCTTGGTCATCTGCACGGCGTTGACCAGCGCGGCCTCGGTGTGCACCACGCGCATGCCTCGCCCGCCGCCACCGCCTGCGGCCTTGATGATGACCGGGTAGCCCACCGCCTTGGCAATGCGGCGGATCTGCGCAGAGTCGTCGGGCAAAGCGCCTTCGGAGCCCGGAACGCAGGGAACGCCCGCGCGGATCATGGCCTGCTTGGCAGACACCTTGTCGCCCATGATGCGGATCGACTCGGGGGTGGGGCCAATGAACTGGAAGCCGCTTTTTTCGACGCGCTCGGCAAAATCCGCGTTCTCCGACAGGAAGCCGTAGCCAGGGTGGATGGCTTCAGCGTCCGTCACCTCGGCTGCAGAGATGATCGCGGGCATGTTGAGGTAGCTCAGAGGCGATGGCGCAGGCCCGATGCACACCGCTTCTTCCGCCAGCTTGACATATTTCGCGTCGCGGTCGGCTTCGGAATAGACCATCACAGCCTTGACTCCGAGTTCCCGACACGCTCGCTGGATTCGGAGGGCGATTTCGCCGCGATTGGCGACAAGGATCTTTTTAAACATAAGCTGCCTCGCGGCTCATCGCCCGCACGCTGGCGCGTGCCCGCGCAATTTGCTGCGCCTTGCCTTTGGCAAGACCGCCGCGATTGGCGACAAGGATCTTTTTAAACATAAGCTGCCTCGCGGCTCATCGCCCGCACGCTGGCGCGTGCCAGCGCAATTTGCTGCGCCTTGCATTTGGCAAGACCGCCGCGATGGGCGACATCGATCTTTTTGGACATGGACACCCTATTCGATGACGAACAGAGGTTGTCCGTATTCCACGGCTTGGCCGTTCTCGCCCAGGATTCGGGTCACGGTGCCCGACTTGTCGGCCTCGATCTCGTTAAGGATCTTCATGGCCTCGATGATGCAAATCGTCTCGCCTTCTTTGACCTGGCTGCCCACCTCCACAAACGCTTTGGCGCCAGGGCTGGACGAACGGTAGAACGTGCCCACCATGGGCGACTTGACGATGTGTCCGGCCGGGGCGGCAGCGGCTGCCGGGGCTGGCAGTTCAGCCACCGGCGCTGCCGCCGGAGCAGCCGCGGGTGCCTGGGCCGGGGCGGGCATGTATTGCTGCACCACCGCGCCGCCGCTCTTGACGATGCGGACCTTGCCTTCGGCCTCCGTGATTTCGAGTTCGGAAACGTTCGATTCGGAAACGAGATCGATCAGGGTTTTGAGTTTTCGCAGATCCATGAAAGCTCCAGCGGCTATAAAACTAAACAGGGCGCGAATTTACTCTAATTTCGCCCTATCCAACCTAAACCGCGGCAATTTTCATGAACTCCATCGAAAAAACCTTCGGCCCAAGCCCCTTGACCCGCCAACAGATCAACCCAGCTTGGACCAATTTTGCAGGTCATCCACGGTAACTTGCCCCATTTTACGATGCAGTACACGGCCGTTCGCGCCGAACACCACCGTAAAGGGCAGGCCGCCGGTCAGATTGCCGAGCGACCGGCTCAGGTCTGTGCCCCCCAGGCCCGCCATGCCCGTGGGAAAGGCCACAGGGACCTGTGAAAGAAACTTCCGCACGGCCGAGGGTTGGTCGATGGCCAGGCCCACCACCTGCCAACCCCTGGGATGGTGCTCTCGAAAGAACGCGTCGATCATGGGCAACTCTTCCACACAGGGCGGGCACCAGGTGGCCCAGAAATTCAGAAGCAGCGGCTTGCCGGCCAGGGTTTGCATGGCCAGCGCGCCGCCCTCGGGGCGCTCAAACTCCATCGTCCACAGCGCCTGCTCGGCCCCCGCCTCCATCGCATGCGGCTGGAACTTCCACCAGGCGTAGCCTGCCCCGCCCAGCGCCGCGGCTCCCGCCACCCCGGCATACAGCAGACGCCGGCGGTGGGCAGAAGGTGGCGCATCGCCCTGGGCACCCGGCGCCCGTTCGCATTCGGAAGAACTCATGAATCAATGCTTTCCTGAAGTAGCAGCCGCACTGCGGTGATGTCGCCCCGCGGCGTGCGGCCCCTGGAATCGGCACGCAGGGCACCGCGCAGGTCATCAAGGTCGTACACCATGAGGTGAACGCCAATGATCTCGTTGAGCTCTGGCGACTTGCTCCCCAGGCTCAAGGCCTCGACCGACTCTCCGTGGAAACCCGTGACCGTGCGCGGCTCGTAATCCACCTTGTGGTCAATCAGCGCAATCTCGGCCGACTTGGAATCATCGCAGAACAGTTGGATGTAGATATCCGAAAGGCGCGTTGCAGTGCCATGCCAGACGGCACCCGCCAGATGCGGACGAAAGGCCGCCATGCGATCCATCCAGACCAGCGCCAGCTGGCGCAGGGCGCGAAGCTCCTGCGGCTGGGTGTCGGCACAAAACAGTGCGATGTACTCGCGCACTGCATCTTCCACCAGGTCGTTGTCAGGCAGCGGCGTGCGGGCGGGCAGGCCCATCTGACGAACCGCCCGGCGTTTGGCAGGCCCCCATTCGAGCCCCTCATCCACCACCAGCCGGGCTGTGGTTTGGGCGATTTCTTGGCTCAGGGGGGTGTGCATGGAAGCGACGGTGGACGATGGCGTGGCGAGGCAGACCTCCATTGTGGCCTTTGGCGCGGTGCGCGATGGCGGCTTGACCCCATGCCACCCCCGGGCACCAGGCCACAGCCACGCCCAGGGCGGGCAAAGGCCGGGGCATCCGGCAAGCGCCCCAGGGTGGAGCAAGCCAACGCCGCCATTCGATGTGTTTACTACTATTTTTATAGCTTATAGCGCTGGATGGACGTGCGCTCCAGGCTCATTCGGTCAAAAACGTAAAATCGTCACCCATGCACATACACATCCTGGGCATCTGCGGCACCTTCATGGGCGGGCTGGCCGCGCTGGCGCGCGAGGCGGGCCATACCGTGACGGGCTGCGATGCGGGCGTTTACCCCCCCATGAGCGACCAGTTGCGGTCGCTTGGCATTGATCTGATCGAGGGTTTTGGGTCTGAGCAGCTGGTGCTCAAGCCGGACATGTTTGTGGTCGGTAACGTGGTCAGCCGCACGCGACTGCCCAGCGGGGCCCCCAAGTTTCCGCTGATGGAAGCGATTCTGGACGCCGGGCTGCCCTACACCAGCGGCCCTCAGTGGCTGGCCGAGCATGTGCTGCAGGGACGGCATGTGCTGGCCGTGGCGGGCACGCACGGCAAGACGACGACCACCTCTATGCTGGCGTGGGTGCTGGAAAGCGCGGGGCTGCGGCCTGGTTTTCTGATTGGTGGGGTGCCCCTGAACTTCGGCATCTCGGCACGGCTGGGCGCGCCGCAGCGGCCCCAGCCCGGGAGCGCCCCCCTGGGCTCGGCACCGCTGTTCGTCATCGAAGCCGACGAGTACGACACCGCCTTTTTTGACAAGCGCAGCAAGTTCGTTCACTACCGCCCACGCACCGCTGTGCTCAACAACCTGGAGTTCGACCACGCCGATATCTTTGACGACCTGGCGGCCATCGAGCGGCAGTTTCACCACCTGGTGCGCACGGTGGCGCCCTCGGGGCGCGTGGTGGTCAACGGGCTGGAGGAAAGTCTCGCCCGCGTGCTCCACATGGGCTGCTGGAGCGACACCACAAGTTTTGGCGCGGCCGTAAGCGACTTTGTGGCAGAAGGCCCACCCCATGCATTTGATGTGCTGTATCGAGGCCAGCCGGTGGCGCGCGTGGAATGGAGCCTGACCGGGGTGCACAACCAGCTCAATGCCCTGGCGGCCATCGCCGCGGCGCAGCATGTGGGGGTGGCACCCGCGCAGGCCGCTGCCGCACTGGGGGCATTTCAAAACGTCAAGCGGCGGATGGAACTCAGAGGCACTGTGCGCGGCATTTCGGTGTATGACGACTTTGCACACCACCCCACTGCCCTGCGCACGACGCTCGACGGTCTGCGCCGCAGCCTGGGCAGCGGCGCGCGCATCCTGGCGGTGTTCGAGCCGCGCAGCAACACCATGAAGCTGGGCGCGATGAAATCACAGCTCCCCTGGGCGCTGGAGCCTGCCGATCTGGCTTTTTGCCACACCGCCGGTCTGGACTGGGATGCAGAGCAGGCGCTGGCCCCGCTGGGCGTTGGGCAGGGCCTGCGCGCGCGCACCGCGCCCGACATTGACACCCTGGTCAACCAGGTCACGCAGGCGGCCCGCCCCGGAGACCACATCGTGTGCATGAGCAATGGCGGGTTTGGCGGCATCCACGACAAGCTCCTGCAATCACTATCGAATAGATAGCAAAAAACCCATGACAACCGGGCGTAACTGGCTATTTTGATATCCATTCCGGCCTGACTATCGTTTTGCGCAGCTGACGACGCAGACGCGGAGGCGGCGCATGGATCGCAGCTTTCCACCAGGCCACGGGCGCGCACGGGCGCTCCCGTGGTGACCGGCGCTCAAGACACCGGGCAGGCCGACCAGGCTGAGCCTAAAAACAGCAGTTGGATGCATTTGCCAGCGCTGCTGTTGGGGTGCCAGGCAAGGCG
>NZ_JBKDRI010000178.1:0-11309 GCF_046341535.1 Acidovorax sp.
GGGGGCCGGTGTGCCTGGTTACCACGCCATAGCCTTTTGCAGCACATCAAAGCCCTGGCCAGAGCACTTGGCAGCCCAAAATCAACAGAAAAACTCGCTTCGCTCCGCCTTCGACCAATTGCCGTGAAATATTCGGGTTAAACCATCCTGCGCCGCCATGCAGGGTTTGCGCATTCTGGGCAAACAAGGTGAGCAGGGCTGGATGCGTGCTTGCACGTGCCACCATGGAGGTTGTCGAAGCCACAAGACGCACATCTTGTTTGGGCACGTCTTTTGCCAGGTCCACCACGCCGCGCGGTAGCGTGACCGGGGTGAGGAAGGGCAGGCGTCGCGCGTAGGCTTCGTGCTGAGCAAAGTCTAGTAGTTTCACGCCGGGCGTCTGCAGCAGCATCTGCACGATGGGCGATTCGGGTGCCGAGATAAATACGATGGCATCCAGTCTCCCTGCCAGGAACTCGACGGTAGCCGGGGTTTCGTCTAGGTACGACAGTTTGACCTCGCTGCGCTCAATGCGGTTGATATCCAGCATGCGATGCATGAGGTTTGGGACGCCACTGCCGTTAGTACCCACGTTCACACGAAGTCCCTTGAGCTGCGCCACGCCGACGAGCTGCCGTACTGCGCCAGAGCCGCGCGCTGCAGGTGTGGCCGGGGTGCGGTAGAACACCCATACCGGCTCCACAAACCGGCTGCCAAGAGATACCAATTCTTCGGCATCATCTGGCTGGCTATCCGCCGTGCCACCTTGCACAAAGGCTACGTCGGCCTTTCCGTCGCGCAGCAGTTGCAAATTGTCAGATGATCCTGTGCTGGGCAGCAGCAAAACATCAATGCCATCGGCTGCCAGGGCTTTTTGGTAGCGCCTTCCAAACTCCGCATAAGCGCTTTGGGCAGGCCCCGTCGCCAGGATCACCGTTTTGGGAGGGGTGGGATTGAGCCACCGATACGCCAGCACGAGCAGCACCACGCCAAGAAAGACGAGCGGACCGGCAGAAGCGAGCAGATCGCGCAGTGAAAGCAATGTGTTTCGAAACGCTTTGGGCATACGTTGCGCGACTCCGTCATTTGATGGGTGGTGTATCTGATATCCAGTAGCTGGGCCTTGACTGCGGCCGCTGCCGGGCTGGACAAAGGCGAGTCGGGTTTCCCGATGGCGGCGATACGCTACTTGTGCCGCCACGGGCCATCAAGCACGAAGCAACAGCGGCACGTCTATAGGGCAGTGGCAGGATCGGTTCTGTCCGCTGCCGACGCAATAAAAACGTCGCTACAAAGGCTTTGAAATCATGTCTTAACGGTTGATTTGAGTCAAAAACGTCATGTCGGGGGATGTTGGGATTGGCCGTGGATGGGCCCGCTGCGCCACAGGCCTTCGCCTTCAGATCCGACCGAGGTGCTCGATCCCAGGCAGGAACAACCCTTGCGCGGTGGTGATGGAGCGCGCTGCGCGCGCCGCACGGGCGGTGGCCATGGCCGTGGCCTCGGCGGCCATGGTGGTCAGCACCATCATGCCCAGCGACTTGCCGCTGCGGCCCGTGCCCAGGCTGAACAGGGTGTCGCCGTCCGACATCGTGTGCACGGGGTTAATGCTGCGAGCCAGACCATCGTGGCCAGCCACGGCCAGGCGGTGGGCCTGTACCTTGGTGATGACGGCATCGGTGGCTACGACGCCGATGGTGGTGTTGGTGCCGGTCAGCAGCGGTTGCGGTTGCTCGCCGCTCAGCAGTGCGCGGCGGGTGTCGCGAAGGTGGATTCCATCTTCCGTGCGCGCGCCTGCAATGACCTGCGCTGTGTGCGGGTCGATCACGTCGCCCAAGGCGTTACACGCAACTAGAGCGCCTACCGTCACGCCGTCCAGGGTGACGGATGCCGTGCCGATACCGCCTTTCATGGCCTGTTGTATGCCGAAGATCTTGCCCAGGGCGGCCCCGGTGCCCGCACCCACATTGCCCTCGGCCGGGTCGTCCGTCGAAGCCGCCTCACAGGCGGCATAGCCCGCGCCCGCATCGGGGCGGATGTGCATATCGCCAACCAGCAGGTCAAACAGTACGGCTGCCGGCACGATGGGCAGTCGCCCCACGGCCACGTCCAGGCCCGCACCACGCTCCTCCAGCCAGCGCACGGCCCCACTGGCCGCATCCAAGCCCCAGGCGCTCCCGCCAGCCAGCATGATCGCATGCACCCTGTCCACCAGGTTCGACGGGTGCAGCAGATCAGTCTCCCTCGTGCCTGGGGCAGCGCCGCGCACGTCCACGCCTGCCACCGCTCCTTCACGGGTGAGGATCACGGTGCAGCCGGTGGGGCGACGCGTTTCGGTGAAGTGGCCAACCTCAATGCCCGCCACACGGGTAATGCTGCCGCAATCTGCAGTCGTGAATAAGGCTTTCATGCAGGGATTATGTTGACGACTGGTGACGAACCCGTATATTTCACCAGGGTTGTGCCCGAGCCCCATTGGATTTGGCACTCGAAGCCAGGAAAGTGTGCATGCATGGGGCGCCTCGGGACAGGGAAGATCGACCTGGTGCAATATGCGGGCTGGCCGGGCTTGGTCGCTGCCGTCATGCAGCTCCCGCGCTTGACATCGCCGGCACATGACACTCATCTGGTGTCGTTTTGCACGTTGGATCGTGAAAAAACCACACTTGATCACGCGTTACAGAAGAAACGAAACGTTAAAAGTGAAAAAATAGTTCCGTTTAATGGCTTGTTGCGCTATTTCGACCCATGAATTCCCACCTTGTCAACGTCAATTCAGTCGATCACGCCGGTCTGTATCGCCAGTGCGTCGAGTTAGCCCATCGGGAGTCTCCAATTCTGATCGAGAAGCTGCTCGACTACGCACGTTACCAGCTTCAGCAGCAAGAGCTTGGCTTGCGCGATGCGTCGGAGCGACGCACCGTTGTCCAGGCCCTGACCCTGCTCAAGGAGAAGCAGCGCCAAATGATTGACGCGTTTGGGCTTGCCTTGCGCACGTCCATCGACAATGTGCAAGCCGAGGGCGCACCTGTGCGTCGGCGGACTCTGACCGATTTGCGTTTTGACGAGCTTGAATTGCTCGATGCAGGGCAGGTTCACGACCATGTCGAGGTGGCGCGCGCCCAGCGCATGGCTCTCAATCAGGCCGATGCTGCGCTGTCAGAGCTTACTCCTCTCATCTGCACCGTCATGGGTTTGCGCGCAGTACAGCCTGAGCGCAATCCGCTGCACCCTCAGGTTTATTTGCGGGTGCTACAGGAAGTGATGTCGGCCACGGGGGTGTCGACCGGGATTCGTGCGGCTTGGATGACGCATGTGTGCGACCCGCTGGGGCGGGAGCTGGAAATGCTGTACCACAGGATTTGTGCGTTCCTGCGTGAGCAGGGGGTACGACCGGCGAGCTTTTCCATCGAAGGCGCTCGGCCAGTGCCGGCCTCTGGTTTTCATTCCACCAACGATTTCTTGCCCGAGTCGGCGGACCCCACCGCCAGGGCGACCAAGCCGCAGGGTCCGTTATCGGCTCCTTCGGTACTCACTGCGGCCAGCCTGCATGACCTGCTGGTGCACGACGAAGTGTTTCCGGCAGCCCTGCCCGTGCCGCAGGACCCAGACCGGGTAGCGGCGTTTGCGCAGCGGTTTGCGCAGGAATTCGACGGGCTGGACATGGGCGAGGATGCACCGGACTACGCCCGCGAGGGACCGCCGGGCGAATTTCCCGCCACGATGCCGGGGGCGCTGGATGCCCTTGACCGATCGGAGCAGGTCGATGAGGTGCTGGGCCGCCTGGCCGTGCAGGCAGGCCGCGCTCCGGGCGAGGGGCACGCGGCGCTCCGCGAGGGCATGGGGCAGGATTCCGAGGGCACGCGCCAGACCGTTGCCCGTGAGGTCGTCCTGCTTATGCTGGAGAACCTCGACCGGGACCAGCGCCTGCTGCCCCCGGTGCGCGGTGCGCTGCGTGACCTGGAGCCGATCCTGCTCAGACTGGTCAGCCACGATGCGCGTTTCTTCAGCGATCGCCAACACCCCGCAAGACGCTTTATCGACGAGGTTACCAAGCGTAGCCTGGCATGGACGGACAGCGAAGCCAGCGGATTCGTTGCATTCTTTCGGCCGGTGCGCAAGGCATTGAAGGGCTTTATGACGCTGTCCGTTGTGAAGGCGGCGCACTTTGAATCGGCCTTGGCGCAGATGAGCCAGATGTGGAGCGCTGGGCAGGGCCGACAGGCGGCTCAGCGCGATACGGCGGTCAAGACCTTGGAGCATGCGGAGCAGCGGGGCCTGCTGGCGCGCAACCTGCAGGCCGAGATGTTGACGGTAGCTGGCATGCAGGGCGTTTCGCCCGAGGTGCGCGAGTTCATCCTGGGCCCATGGTCGCAGGTCCTCGCGGAGGCCCGCATGTCCGATCGCAGCGGTGAGGCCGATCCTGGCGGGTATCGGGCCGTGGTGGCGACCTTGCTTTGGGCTGCCACACCGCATGCTGCGGCGGCTAATCCGGCGCGGCTCACGCGGACCATCCCCACGCTCTTGGCGGATATCCGGCGTGGTCTGCGAATCATCCAGTTCCCGGCCCAGCAGGCAAGTGCCTTCATGGAGCGGCTGATGCAGGTGTTGCAGGCCGGCTACCTGCCGGCGGGAGATGCCGCGCAGGGGGAGATCAGCTCAGATGCCCTCCCCGTGGGCACAGATGCGGGCAGCATGGTCGGCGGTGGCGCGCTTTCGCTGCCAGGCGACGCCTGGCTGGCGCCCCAAGAGGTGGAAGCATCCGGCTTTGTGGAACTGCCAGACCTTGGGAGCGTACCGGGCAGTCTTTCGGGTAAGAAAGGCGATGACGATGGCGTTGCGTCGGCTGACTGGGCGGTGGGGACCTGGGTGGAAATGGAAAACGAGCAGGGGATCACGCGGTCCCAGTTGTCTTGGTGCAGTGCCCAAGGCACGATTTTCCTGTTCAAACAGGGCGATGGCAGCATCTATTCGATGACCCGCCGCGTGCGCGACACGCTGGTGGCCGAAGGGCGCCTGCGCATTGTGGCCCGCGAGCCATTGGTCACGGGTGCCCTTGATGCCGTGGCGCGCGCAGCCGTCCTCAACAGTATGGATCAGGCCCAAAAGGATGCGGACGACAGGTGAGGCGTCGTCTTGCGCTGGGCCAGCGCGTCAAGGCGCTGGCTCGATGTGGGTGAGTACATAGGCGCCCTGCTGCTGCTCCGCGCGAAAGCGCAGCTTGGACCCGGGCGCGAGGGCCGTGGTGGGTACGGCCCCCTTCACGAGGAACACCATGGTCATGGGTGGCATGTCCAGGTTCTTGATCGGGCCGTGGCGCAGTGTGACCTTGCCGGTGCGCGGATCCCATCGGACCACCTCACCCTCGCTCAGATCGCTTTGCGTAGCAGGAGCGACCCCAGTCGCAGTCGGTTGGGCGCTGGGTGGTGTGGCGGACACGGCTTGTGCCACTGCCATCGCTGGGCCCATGAGTCCAACCAGCACCAGTGCCACCGCGCTTGCGCGGCGTGGCGTGCGTTGGCGCTCGGGCGCAAAGCAAAAGGCGGGAAGAACAGGGTGATTCATAGCGATGCCTGGCCCTTGTAGCGCTTGAAAATCTGGGTGCTGCCGTCGCGCGCCACCAGCAGCACGTTATAGGGATCGCGGCGATTGCCGTACTCCGGGCCGTCCATGCCGGGCGAGCCAACGGGCATGCCCGGCACTGCCAGGCCCAGCGCTGTTGGTCTTTGCGTCAGCAGTGCACGCGTATCGCTTGCGGGCACATGCCCTTCGATCAGATAGCCGCCCACGAGCGCGGTATGGCAGGAGCCCAGGTGTTGCGGCAGGCCGAGGCGGGCGCGCACGGCGTGGTTGCCGGTGTCGTGCACTGTGACGTCGAAACCTGCAGCGCGCATGTGCAGAACCCAGTCATGGCAGCAGCCGCAGTTGGGGTCTTTCCAGACTTCCATCGACGTGCGGGCGGCTGCGCGTGACAGCCCTGGCATGGCGATCGCCATGCCAGCCACAGGGATGGCAGCGATAAGTGCGCGGCGGTTGAGTCGGACGCGCGTTGCCGCGTGCGCAAAGGGCATGGTCGTGTGTGTCATGGCATGGTCCTGAGTCAGTCTACGTTAAGAAACTCTGGATAACTCCCAGCGGTCTGCGCGGGCGCGGGCTCGGGCAGTCCACGGCGTTGCTTTTCTTGCCAATAGCCGTGCTGTTGGCTGCAAAAAGCGCCCTGTGGTCTATCCCGATCCGCACCAGCGTATCCTCGCGAGGGTTATGCAGAGCTTCCATGAGCGAAAGGGCATATCCGCGCTCAGGGCTTGCGCGGCAGGACGGTGATGGTGCCGGTCATGCCCGCCTGGTAGTGGCCTGGGATCAGGCAGGCGAAGTCGAAGCTGCCTGGGCGGTTGAAGTGCCACACCACGTCGCCTTGCCCGCCAGCGCGCACATGGGCCATGTATGGCTCGTCATGCTCCATGGCCGGGAACTTCTTCATCATCTCGGCATGCTGTGCCAGCTCGGCTTGGGTGCCGATCACGATTTCATGTAGCACCTTGCCCTTGTTCTGCGCGCGCAGCCGCACGGTCTCGCCTTCGTGCACGGTGATGGCGCTCGGGGTAAAGCGCATGTCGTCGGTCATGCGGATTGCAATGGTCCGGCGCACATCCTTCACGTCACCAGCAATGCCCCATTCCTTTTGCTCTTTCATGGGGGCCGCCTTGGGTGCGTGGTGTGGTGATTTTTCATGAGAAAAAACGCCTGTTGCGCACGCTAGTAGGGCTATTGTTGCTATCAAGTTAGTAGTATTCATGGTTTCGCTCCGGGTTCAGTGCTGGTGGCCGCTGGCCGCGGGTTTGCGTACCGTGGCTGCGCCGGGTGCGGTGCCGGGCGTCTGGGTGCGCACCGGCCGCAGCGTGGCGGCCGGTGCGCCCTGCCACTCGGAGGCCACGGTGCCGGGTGGGGCCGCGTAGTCACCCGGGTCGCGGTAGTCGCCTGCGGGCTGGTCGCTGCGCACCTTGAAGGTGGTGAACATCCCGCCCATCTCCAGCGGGCCATAGGGGCCTGTGCCGGTCATCATCGGCAAGGTGTTGTCCGGCAAGGGCATTTCCATCGCGCCCATGTCGGCCATGCCACGCTCTCCCATCACCATGTAGTCGGGAACGATCTTCTGGATCTTGCCCACCAGACCGCGGTGATCCACGCCAATCATGGTGGGTACGTTGTGCCCCATGGCACCCATGGTGTGATGGCTTTTATGGCAATGAAATGCCCAATCGCCGGGCTCGTCGGCGATGAACTCGATCTGCCGCATCTGACCTACGGCCACGTCGGTGGTCACTTCGGGCCACTGCGCGCTTTGGGGCACCGGGCCGCCGTCGGTGCCGGTGACCTTGAACTCATGACCGTGGATGTGGATGGGGTGGTTGGTCATCGTGAGATTGCCCATGCGGATGCGAACGCGCTCGCCCAAGCGCGCCACCAGCGGGCTGATGGCGGGGAAGACCCGGCTGTTCCAGCACCAGATGTTGTGGTCCAGCATGGTGTTGACCTTGGGGGTCATGCTGCCGGGATCCACATCGAAGGCGTTGATCAGGAAGGCATAGTCGCGCTGCACCTGGGCGATCTGCGGGTGGTTGCCCTTGGGGTGGGTGATCCACAGGCCCATCATGCCCATCGCCATCTGCACCATCTCGTCGGCATGCGGGTGGTACATGAAGGTGCCATGGCGGCGCGCCACAAACTCATACACAAACGTCTTGCCCGGCGCTATGGCGGGCTGGTTGAGCCCGCCCACGCCGTCCATGCCGTTGGGAAGGCGCTGGCCATGCCAGTGGATGGTGGTGTGTTCGGGCAGGCGGTTGGTGACGAAGATACGCACGCGGTCGCCCTCCACCACCTCGATGGTGGGGCCGGGGCTCTGGCCGTTGTAGCCCCACATGTTGACCATGAAGCCGGGTGCCACTTCGCGCACCACGGGTTCGGCCACCAGGTGGAATTCCTTGACGCCTGCGTTCATGCGCCAGGGGGTGGTCCAGCCATTGAGGGTGACCACCGGGTGATAGGGGCGGCCGGTCGGTGGTTGCAGCGCGGGGGCGGTGTCGGCGCTGGTCTGGATGACGGGCTCGGGCAGCGTGGCAAGCGCCACGCGGCTGACGGAGGCTGCGGCCACGGCGGTGGCAGCGCCGGTGAAAAAATGGCGTCTTTGCATGTCAGTGGCCTTGGGGTGTGGTGGGCGCGGCGCTGCCCGTGGTCAGGCTGCTCAGCGCGCCGGGCGATGTGCCCGTGAGGGCAAGCTGCAGATCGGTTTCAGCCAGCCAAAAGTCGCGCTGGGCCTCGATGGCGTGGGCCACTGCCTGCGTGCTGTTGCGGGCCTCGGCCAGCATGTCCCACACGCTGGCCAGCATGCCGTTGTAGCGCAGGGTGGTCTCGTCGCTGATCAACTGGCGCAGGGGCACCACCTCGGTCTGTTGCTGGCGTGCCAGGTCGAGCGCCGTGCGGTAGGTCAGCCAGGCGCTGCGCGCTTCGCTGCGGGCGCGCACGGCGGTATCTTGCAACTGCGCGGCGGCCTGTTCCACCGCAGCCTGGGCGTGGGTGCGTGCGGCACCACCCCAGTCGAACAACGGCACAGGCAGCTCCAGCTCCCAGCCACGGGTGATGTCGCGGTGAGCGCCGCCCCGCTCGGTGGTGGTGTTGCGCTGGTAGGCCAGGCCCACGTCGCCAAACACGGCGCCCGCGCGGCTCCAGCCCAGGCGCGCGGCCTGGGTGTCGAGCTGGCGGCGGGCGGCCTGCACATCCAGCCGCTCGCGCAGCGCGGTGGCCTCGATGCCTTCGGCGGGCAACTCGGCAGTGGGCAGGGCGGGCAACTGGGTCTCCAGGGTGTACTGGGCCTGTGTGCCCCAGACGCCCATGCGTCGGTTCAGGTCCTCGCGGGCCGTGGCCGCCGCCAGTCGCGCGCGTGCGCGTTGGCTGTGGGCGTCGTGCAGCAACGCCTGTTCGCGGGCCAGCTGCAGGCGGCTCCAGTTACCCACGCGGGCCATGCGGCGGGCGAGCTCGGTGCCAGCCTCTGCCGCTTCGACCATGCGATCGTGGGTGGCAGCCACCTGCTCGGCGGCCACGGCACGCAGCCACGCGCGGCTGGCGTCGGCCGCCAGCGTCACCACATCCTGCGCCGTCTGCAAGGTGGCCCATTGCATGCGCTCGGCCTGGCGCTCTGCACGCCAGGGCAGGGTGATGAGGTCAAGCAGGCTGAAGGCCAGCGTGCGTTCCATCTCGC
The DNA here is from genome assembly GCF_046341535.1 of Acidovorax sp. Classification (GTDB taxonomy): domain Bacteria; phylum Pseudomonadota; class Gammaproteobacteria; order Burkholderiales; family Burkholderiaceae_C; genus Acidovorax. The sequence continues at coordinate 9,239 of NZ_JBKDRI010000178.1, forward strand.
GCTCATGGCTGTTGGCAAAACGCCCCAGGCTCAGGTGCGGGTTGGGCAGGGTGATGGCCTGCACGCGCTCGGCATCGGCCATGCCCAGCGCGGCCAGCCGGGCCTGCAGGCCGGGGTTGTTGAGCAGTGCAATACGCACAGCCGCGTCCTGCGTCAGCGGCTTGGCCAGCCAGCCCTGGATGGACTGGTGCGCTTGGGCCCGCGCGGCGGTGTCGGTGGCTGGCAGCGCCGCCTGCACCCCGGCGGTGCGGCCCGCCGTGAGCTGGGCGACATCGCCGCGCAGGCCATCGGGCGACACACTGGCGCAACCGGCCAGCACGGCGGCCGCCACCAGCAGTGGCAGGCGCGCGCTGCGGTGTTGCACCGGTCGTGATGTGCATGTGGCGCTCATGGCCGGCTCCCGGATGGGTGATGGTCGGTGTGGCCATGGCGATGCATGGGCGCTGCGGTCTGCGTGTCATGGGGTTTGGGCCCGTGACCTTCATGGGGACTGGCCTGTGCTTTGTCGCCAGCAGCGTGGGCACGGTGATGGCCGTGACCCCCGTGGGACGTGGCAGGTACCGGCGACGGGGGCGGGGCTGCCGCGCCTGGCTGGGCGATGTTGCGGGCTTCCCAGGCCACGATGTCTGCGTGGCCGCGCGGAAACGAGGCCACGGCACTGTGCGATTCGCGCCAGGACGTGGCCGACGGGGCTGCGTCGGCCAGCGAAGTCTGCGGCACCATGCCAATGTAGACCAAGGGCGCGGTAGGCGCGTGGGCCAGGGATGCATCGGTCCATGGTGGCGGTCGGCTGGTGTCGGCCGTCGGCGGGTTGCCTTGGGCCAGTGCTGCGGCTGGCGTCAACAGCACCAGACCAGCCAGCAGGCTCAGCGAACGGAACTGGGTCAAACAAAGTGGGATGCGCATGGCGATCTCCGGACAAAAAAGCGAGGCACTGCGCTGCAACCCGGACGGCTTCACAGGAGGCGTCAGGGACGTGCAGACGCACCTTGGGCGTCAGGGGATCAGCCGATGGGTGGCTCGAAGGCCAGCGTGGCAGGAGCGCTGTGAAACCGGGCACTGGCATCGGGCAGCGATGCGCCGATACGGGCAGGCACGTCAGCCAGCACGATGGGCAGCGCAAGCATGGCCGAATGGCAGATGTCGCATGCACAACAGGTACTGTCGCCCTGGGCTTGCCCAGAGGCCATGCTTTCGGGGGCAGCGTGGGCACAGCCCCCATGGTCTGCCCCGTGGCAGGGCGCCTTGGCTGCTTGGCCCCCGTGCCCCAGTGCGTGCGCCGCTGCGTGGGGCGCACCTTCGTCCAAGGGCAACGGCGCGTGCCCGTGTCCGGCACCATGATCAACAGGGCCTGAACCATGCGCCGTGTCAAGCACAGCCAGCGCCGCGCAAGGCTTCGCTGCGGGCACCATGCCCGCCGCCATGGCGGTGCCGGTCAGGCCGCGCAGGACCAGCACCAGCATCATCAAGCAATAAAAACCGCGCCGCATGGGGTAATGATACGGGGCGCTTGCGGAAGGTTCCGCGTGAGCCGGTGCAGCCCGGCGTGTGCCACCGCTCGAATCACCGTGGTAGCCTGCGCTCGCGCGCAAACACTTCATGCCGCTTTGGAGCCACAATGGGCTGGCAGCAACCGTAACACCGCGCACCCTGTCGCGCCGCGTTGGCAGGGGCGTTACCGTCCGGCGGGAATCAGCGGGCGAGCCAAAACCGCTTTGCTATTGAGTCGGCATCAACCAACTTGAATGCGTTGATGCGGTTCGAAGCTCTGCGCAAGGCTTCGACAGGCTCAGCCCGAACGGCTGGTTCAAGTTCAAAGGTGCCGACTCAATAACGAACGACACAACCTGGGGAGAAGCTGTCTATGCGTTATCAACCACATGCAATCTGGTGCGTTGGCGGCCTGCTGCTTGCCCAGGCCTTTTTGACGCCGCAAGCCCAAGCGCAGCAAAGCCGACAAGCACCTGGCTATGAAAAGGCCCAGGTCCGAACCGTGCTGAACCGCAGCGTTTTTTACCTGCCAATGTTTGGCGCTGTTTACCGCGATAAATTCACGGCCCTGTTGCCACTG
>NZ_JBKDRI010000179.1:0-3038 GCF_046341535.1 Acidovorax sp.
AGATCGAGTTCAGTTTGTTCGGTACAGTTTGGATTCGGCATGGCTCGCTCGTTCATCAAGTTTCTACACCTCGATAAACGCGCACTCAAAGGGCCATGCCGTCATCGTTTTTACGGAGGACGGTGAAATATCCGGGCTAGACCTGCAACTGCAGCGCCGCGGCTTCTTTCCTGCCGGGGGCGGCGAACTGGTGGCGCGCATCACGCCTTCCGGCCAGCTGTTGGTACCAGTGGATGTATTAGAGCGCGGCCCGCTGCTGAAGGGCTGGGCAGAGGCGCTGGCGCCCGGCCTGGCCCGCAACATTCCCCACCGAGAGTTGGAAGCGCTGGGCCAGCGCATGGGCTGGACTCTCGAGGCGGGCCAGTTGCGCCAGCCGCCCACGCGCCAGAACGAGGGCCCGGGCAATGCACTGCTTGCCACGCTGGAGTACGAGCACATCACCGAGGTGTTCTTCCAGCTGGGCGAGCGCAGCCTGTCGGCGGAGCAAGTCGCCAGGCGGCTGGTGGACGAAATTCGAGCCTACCAGCGCAGCAAAGGCGCTCTGGGCCCGCACCTGGCCGACCAGTGGATGCTGCCGATGGCCCTGGCGGTGTGGCGCAGCGGCCAGGCCACAAGCTACACCTGCAGCGAGGTGACGCAGCACACGGCGACCAATGCGCAGACGATTGCGCTGGGCCTGCCCGTCCAGGTGCACATCACCGCTGTGGAAGGGGCCATGCGGGTGGCGATACGCCCGTTGGCAGCCGCGAAATGAGCGGGGTGCAGATGCAGCAGCTTCGGTGCACGGGTGGGGTATATCGATATCGCCAAGGCTGTAGAACAAGTGGTTCAAAATGCGTGTGGAACCGCGGTGCCAGCCCCTGAATTCGGGTTGCCGTGGGCTGGCCGAACAGGAGGAGCGCCACACATCGCGCGCGCCCTGGGTTCGACCCGCTCAGCCCGAACGGTTTTTCGGAACACTCCGAGGTCGCAAGGACGCAATCTTCCCCCCCTTCTCACATCAACAGGAGACGCCATGAAAGTTGACAACATTCTGCAGACCATCGGCAACACGCCCCACGTGCGCATCAACCGCCTGTTTGGCCCTGCTGCCAACGTGTGGGTCAAGTCCGAGCGCAGCAACCCTGGCGGTTCGATCAAGGACCGCATTGCCCTGGCCATGGTGGAAGACGCAGAAAAGTCCGGTGCGCTCAAGCCCGGTGGCACCATCATCGAGCCCACCAGCGGCAACACGGGCATTGGCCTGGCGCTGGTCGCCGCCGTCAAGGGCTACAAGCTGATCCTGGTGATGCCCGACAGCATGAGCATCGAGCGCCGCCGCCTGATGCTGGCCTACGGCGCGCAGTTTGACCTGACGCCGCGCGAAAAGGGCATGAAGGGCGCGATCGCCCGCGCGCAGGAGCTGCAGGCCCAGACGCCGGGCGCATGGATTCCCCAGCAGTTTGAAAACCCCGCCAACATCGACATCCATGTGCGCACCACCGCCCAGGAAATCCTGGCCGACTTTCCCGACGGGCTCGATGCCATCATCACGGGTGTCGGCACGGGCGGCCATCTCACCGGCGCTGCACGCGTGCTCAAGGCCAGGTTCCCGCAGCTCAAGGTGTTTGCGGTGGAGCCTGCAGCCTCGCCCGTGATCTCGGGCGGTGCGCCCTCGCCGCATCCCATCCAGGGCATTGGTGCTGGCTTTGTGCCCAAGAACCTGGACACCAGCGTGCTCGATGGCGTGATCCAGGTCGAAGCCGAGGCGGCCCGCGAATACGCCCGCCGCTGCGCGCGCGAAGAGGGCATGCTGGTGGGCATTTCGTCGGGTGCCACGCTGTCGGCCATTGCACAGAAGCTGCCCGAGTTGCCCGCAGGCGCCCGCGTGCTGGGCTTTAACTACGACACCGGCGAGCGCTACCTTTCGGTGGAAGGCTTCCTGCCCGCCTGACGGGGCTGCCGCTCACCAAGCCTGCACGGGGCACCGCGCCGCGCTGCACACCGCCGCGGCCCAGCGCCCTCGCACCCGGGCGCCGGCTGCACGCCAGCGCATCACTGCCCGTATCATGTGGGACGCTTGTTGCCATTGCCATTCGCCCGATAACCACGGGCCTGCAAGACCATGATCCGCCTCTCCGAAATCCGGCTGCCCTTCACCGTGGCCGAAGCCCCTGATGCGCCTCTGCGCGCCGCTGTCACGCAACTGCTGGGCATCGCGCCCGCAGACATCGCCCACCTGCATGTCTTCAAACGTAGCTTTGACGCCCGCAAGGCCGACCTGCTGGCCGTGTACATCGTCGATGTGACGCTGGCGCAGCCGGGGCGCGAAGCCGCCCTGCTGGCAAAGTTTGCCGCCAACCCGCACATCCAGCCCACTCCCGACATGGCCTGGCACCCGGTGGGCCACGCGCCTGCCGATCTGCCGCAGCGGCCGGTGGTGGTGGGCTTTGGACCCTGCGGCATCTTTGCCGCGCTGGTGCTGGCGCAGATGGGTTTCAAGCCCATCGTGCTCGAGCGTGGCAAGACCGTGCGCGAGCGCACCAAGGACACCTGGGGCCTGTGGCGCAAGCGCGTGCTGCATGCCGAAAGCAATGTGCAGTTCGGCGAGGGCGGCGCGGGCACCTTCAGCGACGGCAAGCTCTACAGCCAGATCAAGGACCCACGCCACCTGGGCCGCAAGGTGATGAACGAGTTCGTCAAAGCCGGTGCGCCAGCAGAAATCCTGTACATGGCCCACCCGCACATCGGCACCTTCAAGCTGGTGAAGGTAGTGGAGAACCTGCGCGAGCAGATCATTGCGCTGGGAGGCGAGATCCGTTTTGAGCAGCGCGTGACCGACGTGATCGTGGAAGGCACCGGAGCAAGCCGCCACCTGCGCGGCCTGAAGGTGCAAAACCAGGCCACGGGCGAGACCTGCGAGCTGCGCGCCGACCATGTGGTGATGGCCCTGGGCCACAGCTCACGCGACACGTTCGCCATGCTGTACCAGCGCGGCGTGGCCATGGAGGCCAAGCCGTTTTCCATCGGCTTTCGCATCGAGCACCCGCAGGGCGTGA
>NZ_JBKDRI010000180.1:0-11859 GCF_046341535.1 Acidovorax sp.
GCCACTTGAAGGGTGAGCAGGGTGACCGGCTGCATGCGGTGCTGTGCGCTGCGGGCTACAACATCCGGTGGTTGCTGCGCATGATCGTCAAGAAGGGGGTCTCCTTCTTGCGGTCGATTTTTTTGTGCCTGCAACAGGCCCGCGTCCTGGACCTGTCTTGGTTGGTGAAGGCCATGGTGCGGGTCATGCAGGCTCAGAGGACCTGGTCATCGGCCCGCCGCTGTCGAGGTGTGCATCGTCGAGCGGGCGCTTACGCGTCAGTTGCTGCTTGAATTGAATAAATCAGGGGCGACTTAATAGAAGCGTGTACAAAATGAGTGCTTCGGCAATTGCCAACAGAAGCTCAACGTCCATCAAAAATACAATCGGAATCCGTCAAAAAACCGTACAAATAGCACCCACAAGTGGAGAACTACACACGCAAAATTACAGCGAATTTAAATCTACAGTTAAGGCTATTTGAACTGGCAGCGCTCCAACCAAATCACTTGTTGGCACCACCTGCCGCAGCCGTACGCATGGCCCCCAACTCTATGTATAAATCTATCATCGTGCGCAGACCAATATCGGTGTTGTACTTCTCAATGACATCGCGCAAGCGATTACGAATTCGCTCCATATCAGCTCTTGGCAGAGAGGCGACCACCATTCCTTTGGCCTTCAACTCGGCCAATGCTTTCGAATTGGCTTCACGACTTAATGCACGTTGTACGTCGCGAGACTCCAACGCGGCTCGCTGGAGTGCCTTTTGCTGCTGTGGATTAAGTTTATCCCAGGTTGCTTTTGATATGAGCAGAACAAACGCGGAGTAAACATGCTGCGACAGCGTCAGATATTTTTGAGTTTCGTAAAACCGACTCGAGAGTATCGTGGGCAGCGGATTTTCCTGCCCATCCACCGTTTGGGTCTTCAGCGCCTCATAAACTTGAGGAAAGGGCATCGGAACCGCCTCGAAACCAAGCCGATTGAAGCTATCGACCAACATCGGGTTTTGCATGGTTCGCATACGCAAACCCTTAAAGTCAGCCATGCTTTCTATTGGTTTGCGGCTGTTGGTCATTTGGCGAAAGCCATTTTCCCAATAGGCCAGCCCAATGAGCTGATGTTTGGGCAACTGATCTAATAATCGCTGTCCCCACGCCCCATCGAGGATAGCCTGGGCCTCACGTTCACTAATAAACGTGAACGGATAATTGATAGCCGAGTAGCCGTGATCCAGCCCCACCAACGTAGAACTGTCAGGCACAGTCATATCCTGACGGCCTTCCTGCAGCGCCTTGATCATGGTGAGATCATTGCCAAGTGCGCCGCCAGCGAATAGTTCAATACGGAGGCTGCCGTTGGTATAATTTTCCACCCGCTTGGCAAAGTCCTGCACGCCTTTTGCCTGGACAGAGTCCGCAGACAGACCTATCCCAACCTTCAACGTCTGCTGAGCATTAGCGGTCAGGGCATTGATAGAAAGCAGAAAGAGCAGTACGCAAACCTGCCAACTGCATTTTTGTATTTTCATCGTACTCCGCCTGCCAGACGTAGAAGTTTTTGCTTTTTACCAGCCGATTGAACAACGTCAACGTGAGGCAAAGAAAAAATTGCCACGACTTGAACCTGCTCGTCTGCCATCACCTTCAGGCTTGACGCGGCGGCAGCAATCTGCTCAACCAGTGCAGCGTTTTGCTGAGTGGTTTGATCCATTTGCCTCACGACAGCATTTACTTGCTGCACACCAAAAGCCTGTTCGCTACTTGCCGTATTAATTTCGGCAATGATGTCTGTGACTCGTCGAATCGATCCAACCACCTCAACCATGGTGGCACCAGCTTTGTCAGCCAGGCGCGTGCCATGTTCGACTCGCACGACGCTTGCGCCGATCAGCGTTTTTATTTGCTTCGCGGCCTCTGCCGATCGGCTGGCAAGGCTGCGCACTTCAGAGGCAACCACCGCAAAACCACGCCCCTGCTCTCCAGCTCGGGCCGCTTCAACCGCCGCATTGAGGGCAAGAATATTGGTCTGGAATGCGATGCCGTCGATCACACTGATGATCTCTGAAATGCGATTGGACGATTCATTGATGTCCTTCATCGTTTCAACCACCTGGTTGACCACATTACCGCCATCGATCGCCACCGCGCTGGCACTTTGAGCTAACAAATTGGCCTGACTGGCATTATCAGCATTTTGCTTGATGGTATTACTCAAATCCTCCAAGGAGGAAGCAGTTTCTTCCAGAGAAGCCGCCTGCTGCTCCGTTCGGATACTTAAGTCATTATTTCCCTCCGCAATTTCGGTGCTGGCTGTTGCCACGCCTTCCGAACCTGACCGCACGGTTGAAACGACGCCCACCAGATCTCTCTGCATGTTGCGTAGCGCGTCAAGCAGCGCTCCTATTTCATTTTGCCCCGCTTGCGGAATATGGGGGGTAAGATCACCCGAACCAATGCGGTTGGAAACATCAACCGCCTGATGGAGTGCACGAGAAATACTCCGCGCCAGCAGGTATCCAGCCAACGCAGCCAAAATGAGGCCCACCGCTACCGACGCGATTGAGCTCCAAAAAATGATTTCGGCGCGCTTTTCTGCTGCGTTGTAAGCGTTTCGCGCTTCGTCCATCTGAATTTTGACCAATGCAGCAAGATGTTCCCGGGTGGCTTCATACAGGGCCGGCATTTTATTCAACCCGTAGTCGACCGCCTTGCTGGGGTCATTTAATATCAAGGCCTTGATTGTTGGCTTGACGCCCTCTTCTTCGAACTTTGCGCGCCTTTCGACAAACTCTTTGGCGATTCGCTCTTCCTCGGGCTTACGGGGCACGGCAACATATGCTTCCCAAACTTTATCGATTCGAGATTTTTCCAGATCGATTTTTGTATTAAGTTTGGAAATAAGCTCCGGCAATGGCTCCAACAACATGATGCCAATGCTAATCTGATTGTGCAGCATTCCCTGTTGAACATCAGCTAGTTGCCCAAGTGCGATGGTTCGATCTTGGTAGACCGATCGTAGCGCCGCATTCGACGCGGAAATGCCATAAAGACCCACTCCACCAATTGCCAGTAAAATGATCGACAGGAACCCGATCAGCAAGGTGAGTTGGGTAGATACCTTCACGTTTGTCAGGGCCATACGCATTACCTCTTCTGGTGGACGGGAGTCACCCGGCGGGTGACTCCAAATGAATTATTTACGCATGCGAGCCAATTCCGCCTGTGTTTCACTCCACAGATCCATACCGACATTCACAGCAATGGCAGCATTGATCGTGGTGAGTTTTTCACGCATCCGCCCTGCTTCAGTGGCGCGAAGCACGGTTACTTCCATACCCTTGGATTTGAGGTCTTCCAGAGCTTTGGCTGCTTCGGCGCGTGTGTCTTTGCGTTCAAAGTCTCGGCTGGTCTTGCCTGCTTTAATCAACACATCTTTCTCGTCTTTGCTGAGGCCATCCCAGAATTTCTTGCTTACGAGCACAATCCACGGGCTATATACGTGGTTTGAAACGGTCAAATACTTCTGGGTCTCGTAGAAGCGGCTCGAGAGAATGGTATTGAAAGGATTTTCCTGTCCGTCCACAGCGCGAGTTTCCAGTGCGCTAAAGAGTTCAGAGAAAGGAAGCGGAACTGCATTGGCACCCAGCGACTTGAAAGTATCCAAGAAAACGGGGTTTTGCATGACGCGAAGCTTGATACCATTCAAGTCTTCGAGCTTGGCAACAGTCTTCTTGCTGTTGGTCAGGTTGCGGAACCCGTTCTCCCAGTAGACCAAGCCAACCAGTCCTTTTTCTTCCAGCTTCGCGCGCACCTTGTCGCCAATGGGACCATCCAAAATGGCATCGGCTTCCTGGGTGTTGTTGAAGAGGAAAGGCGTGTCCCATAGCGCCATCTCTTTGGTGATGCCGACCAGGGTGGCCGTTGAACCCACCATCATTTCTTGTGCGCCACCAATCAGCGCTTGCTGCATTTGCACGTCAGAGCCGAGAGCGGCTGCACCTACAGTGCGCAGCTTCATTTTGCCGCCTGAGAGTTTTTCCACTTCATCAGCCAGTACTTTTGCGGCACGGCCTTGATTGGATTGCTCGTTGAGTCCATAACCAAACCGGATCAAGCGCGGCTTGATGTCCTGGGCTTGGGCAAGGCCAGATGTGAGCAAGCCGATACCCACGGCGCCAACGATGAGTGAGCGTCGAATCATTTTCATTAAGGTCTCCTGGTTAAAAACTGATAAATACAGGGGTTGTTGTAAAACACTTTTCAGTGCGCTATCGCATCCACTTTACTGGATATGTGACTATCTGAGGGAATAACGTGAGCAGTATCAGCAGCCCACAATACACTGCTAAAAATGGATTCACTCCCTTTATGACCTGGTCTAGACGCATTCGTCCTACGCCGGCGACCACATTGAGTACTGTCCCTACTGGTGGCGTTATTAGTCCAATGGATCCATTCAGGATGAACATCAAGCCGAAATAAATCGGATCAATTCCAGCGGCGACCGCGATCGGAAGCATCACTGGGGCAAAGATCAAGATCGTTGGGGTAAGATCGAGTGCAGTGCCGATTACTACCAGCAAAATCTGCATGACTGCCATCAATAAGATTGGATACTCAATCAGTGGGCCCAGCCATCCGGTCATGGTGGCTGGCAAATCTGCCAAGCTAATCATGTAACTCGCAACCTGGGCACCCGCACACAAAAGCATCACCACCGAGGTCGTTTTAGCTGCACGTACCAGAACTCCATGCAGGTCTGAGAGCTTCATTTCGCGATGCACGAAGAAGGCAATGACAAGGGCATACACTGCAGCCACCACCGCCGCTTCGGTCGGCGTGAAAACGCCAGTCTTCATGCCTCCGATAATGATCACAGGCATGAGTAGCGCCCAGAATGCCTTTGCTGTTTCGCGCAGACGGCTTGATAGAGGCAACTTTTCGCCTGCGGGCAAATCCAGCTTGCGCAGCAATATTCTCCAGGTAATGATCAGACCAGCTCCCATCATTAAACCTGGAACAATCCCGGAAAGAAAAAGCGAGGAGATGGACGTGTTGGTGGTTACGCCATAGATCACAAAAGGCATGGAAGGCGGAATGATGGGCGCAATGATCCCGCCGGACGCAATCAAACCTGCTGATGTCGCCATGGGGTAGCCGTGGGCGCGCATCATCGGAAGCAAAATAGTCGCCAGCGCTGCGGTGTCAGCCAAGGCAGATCCACTCATACTTGCCATCAAAATGGCTGCGCCAATCGTCACATAGCCCAGGCCGCCAGGAATGTGCCCTACCCACGCTTGTGCCATGGTGATGATGCGTCGACTAATACCGCCCGCATTCATCAGCTCGCCCGCCAATATGAAAAACGGTACGGCCAGCAGGGCAAAACTATCTACGCCCGCCACCATATTTTGGGCCAGCAACTGCGTGTCAAAAAATCCAAGCACCCACGCCATGGATGCGCCTGTTAGCAGGAGTGCAAACGCCATGGGCATCCCAATGCCCATGAAGACGAGCATTCCTGCTACGAATACGAAAGTAACCAAACCTTGGTTCATGGTGATTTTTGCTCTGTTTGATCTGCTCGCTGGGGTCACTCGACGTCATGTACATGACCGTGGTCCAGCGATTTTCCAACCACCAATTGGTACAGCGCCATCAGGCCAATGGTGCAGCCACATAGAAATGCCGGCAAAGGCAGTAGCGCCTGTGGGTAACCCACGACCACGCTTCGGTTATTCATACTTGCGATCACCTGCTGCCAGGCACCCCAGGCCATCATGGTGCAACTCACCACCACCAATGCGTGTATGACTCGGGTAGTCATTTTGAGGTGTGCTTCCCTGCCTGGTTTCTGCAGCGGCTTCAATAGGCTAGTAAATGCCATGTGTTCGCCTTTTGGATAGGCCGCCGTCGCACCAATGAATACCATCCATACGAAAAGCAGCCGTGACAGCTCTTCGCTTGCCGCGATACCGCTTCCAAAACCATATCGCATGACGACATTGATAAAAACGGAACCGGCCATGATCGCCAGGCAAATGGCCATCAGCGCGTCGGATATTTTTTGATAGAGATCGCTCATAGCTCCTCCTGCTGCGTTTCAGAGCGAAGCCATGCACAGGCGAGCTGAGTGATTTGATCCACCGGCAGTGTGGCATTGATATGCAAAACGCCCGCCTCGTCGATCGGTGACTCCAGGGTAGCGAACTGACTGGCAACCAAAACGGGGGGAAACATGTGCTCGCCCGCGCGGGCAGTAACTCTCTCAAGCGCCTGTTCGTGGCTGATATCCAAGAACACGAAGCGCAGTCCCATTGATGCTTCGCGCAAGCGGTCTCGGTAGCTGCGACGCAGCGCCGAGCAGGTAAGCACGGCACCATCGCTGTGTCGCGCCAGTTCGCCGCCCAAGGCGTCTAGCCAGCCGGTGCGATCTTCATCTGTCAGCGGCACGCCCTGGCGGATTTTGTCGATGTTGCTTTGCGGATGATATGCATCACCTTCAATCAGAGGCAGCCCAAGAGCATTGGCCAAAGCAAGCCCGGCACTTGATTTACCGCAACCAGCAACGCCCATCATCACAATTGACTTCATTTTGGATAGCGCTATCTGTAAAGAAAAAATAAAACGGTTGCGCGCTCTCTGGACATTATCTTGCTCTGCTTTGAGCAGCATTCACTGCCAACGATCTCGATTGATTTCATATGTCGGATAGCGCTATCTAAATTGAGTCAAAAAAATGCCAGCTATCGCACAAGACTACGAAGGTACTGTGCAATGCTATTATTGTTAAATTGGAAAGGACGCATTAAGATAGCGCTATCCTAATGAATCCAACCAACGCCAGCAATCAGGGAAAGTACCAGTATGAGTGCGACGCCACGTAAAAGCAGGGCTTCTGGCCGCGTTACTTTAGATCATGTGGCCGAAGCTGCCGGGGTGAGCCGCATCACTGCTTCGCGCGCTTTGCGTGGCGAGCGGCGGGTGGGCGCAGAGCTGGTCAAACGGGTTGCCGAGGCGGCGGCTCGGTTGGGCTATGTGCCAGATCCGGCTGCTCGTGCGCTGGCCAGCGCACGAAGCAACACGGTGGTGGTCCTCATCCCTCTATTGTCCAACAACTTGTTTGTTGATTTGCTGGAGGCAGTGCACCGAACGCTATATCCGGCGGGTTACAACATCCTGATCGGGGTGACCCACTACCGGCCACAGGAAGAAGAGGCATTGCTCACGAGTTACCTGACGCAGCGCCCTGCGGGCTTGTTGGTGACCGGATTTGATCGCACACCGCAGTGTCGCAAGCTCATCGAACAAAGCGGCGTGCCTTGTGTGCACTTGATGGAAACATCGCAAGACCCCGCACAGTACTGCGTGGGCTTCTCTCAAACGGAGGCAGGCCAAGCGCTGACAGATCACCTGCTGCAAATCGGGCGGCGGCGCATTGCGTTTGCTGCGGCCCAGCTAGACCCACGCGTGATGAAGCGACTGCAAGGGTACCGGCAGTCGCTTTCGGCAGCCGGTTGCTACGACCCCGCCTTGGAGTTGCTCAACCCCAAGCCATCATCGTTGGCCTTGGGTGGAGAACTGCTGGAAACCCTGCTGCAAGAACACCCGGAGGTTGATGCCATCTTCTTTTGTAACGATGACTTGGCCCAAGGTGGCTTGCTTGCCGCAATGCGCCTGGGTATCAAAGTACCGCAGCAAATAGCCATCACGGGCTTTAATGACCTGTCTGGCAGCGCTCAGATGTGGCCCCCGCTCACGACCGTACGCACACCACGGGTCGAGATTGGTACGAACGCGGCCAGCATGCTGCTCAACCTGATGCGGGGCGAACCGCAGCGCGACCATAGCATTGACCTCGGGTGGACACTGCAGTTGCGACAAAGCACTTTGGGAGTCCTTGGTTGATAACGCCCCATCTGGTAGTGGCCGTCGGGGCGCAGACAAGACGTCAGTGGGTTTGGCGGGCACCCGTGTGGGGGCAAGGTGGTCACTCACACAGGGCACCGGTACCGCCCTGCGGTCTTTCGTTTTAAATGGCTCCGCAGAGTCTTAAGGAAGCTCTGCATAACTCCCTGCGGTTTGCGCTGGCGCGGGCTCGGGTAGTCCACGGCGTTGCTTTTCTTGCCAATAGCCATGCTATTGGCCGCAAAAAGCGCCTTGTGGCCTATCCCGATCCGCACCAGCGCATCCTCGCGAGGGTTTTGCAGAGCTTCCTTAACGCCATCAGGCCGCCGAGGCCGAACCCGGGACACTATCGCTGTGCAGCGAACAGATCGATCGCCTGGCGCATCAACGCCAGCACTGGCTGTTCAAGCATCGGGAGCGTTGCTGCGATCCCGAGCATGCCGACGGTCAAGGTCACAGGAAAACCGACCGCATAAATGTTCATTTGCGGTGCAACCCTGGAAATGATGCCAAGGGTCAAATTGACAAACATCAGCAAGGCGATCATCGGCAATGCAATCCACAGCGCGCTCGAAAAAAGCGATGTTCCGATCTCATGCAGGCGCATCTTGGACAAAGACTGGAGGAAGTTCCCCGTCACAGGAAACTGGTCAAAGCTCTTGACGACCGCCATCAGAATCAGAAGATGTCCGTTGATCGCCACAAACAGCAGCGTGGCCATGTGCCCAAAAAAACGTGCCACGGCGCTGATCTGGGCGTTGGAGGAAGGATCGAAAAACGATGCGAAGTTCAACCCCATCTGCAGACCAATGATTTCACCGGCCAATTCCACCGATGCAAAGACCAGCCGGACCGCAAAACCCATGGCCAGCCCGACGGCAACCTGCTGCGCGACGGCTGCCAGCGCATCGGGTCCTGTGATGCTGACAACGGGTTGATTCACCAGCATCGCCTGGGCGCACAGGGCAACCAGAAACGCCAGTCCGATCTTGACCCGCATGGGCACAACACGCATCGAAAACACGGGTGCCACAGAGAAGACGGCGAGCACCCGCAAAAACGGCCAGATGATGGGCGACAGCCAGGCCGCAATCTGCGCTTCACTGAACGAAATCAACGGCCACCTCTTACCCGATGAGCCGGGAGCATCGATCGATCAGGGGCCTGGCGCCGTGGTGTCGCAAGCTCGACGCAGGCGTCGTTCATTCGACTGAACTGCATGGCACCGGCTCATCCAATGACCGAGGGAATGGACTCGATGGTGCGGCGAATGAAGTCCACCAGTGAGCTGAGCATCCAGGGGCCCGCGATGGCAAATACCACCATGGCCGCAATCAGCTTGGGCACAAAGGCCAGTGTGGCCTCATGGATCTGGGTGACCGCCTGAAAAATGCTGACCACCAGCCCAACAGCCATCACGACGACAAGCACAGGCATGGAAATCATCAACAGCAGCGTCAATGCATCGTGACCGATCGTGAGCACCATCTGTGGGGACATGCGGGCTCTCCTTCAGGGTATGAAGCTCGCAGCCAGGGAACCGATCAGCAGATTCCAGCCGTCTGCCAATACGAACAGCATGAGCTTGAAGGGCAGGGCCACCAGCACCGGCGAAAGCATCATCATGCCCAAGGACATCAGCACGCTGGATACCACCATGTCGATCACCAGAAACGGGATGAAAATCATGAAGCCGATCTGGAATGCCGATTTGAGCTCGCTGGTCACAAAGGCCGGCACCAGAACGCGCAGCGGTGCCGTTTCAGCAGTCACCTGCGGGTCCAGCCGGGCAAGCCGGGCAAACAGGGCAAAGTCAGACTGTCGCGTTTGCTTGAGCATGAAACCTCGCATGGGCGCTTCGGCCCGCTCTAGCGCCTGCTCGAAAGTGATGGTGTTTTTGGTGTACGGCACATAAGCATCCTCGTACACACGATCGAGCGTTGGCCCCATGACGAAGAACGTGAGGAACAACGACAAGCCAATGATGACCTGGTTTGGAGGCGCAGACTGCGTGCCGAGCGCCTGCCGCAAAAGAGACAGCACGATCACGATGCGCGTGAAGCCCGTCATCATCAACAGCACGGCGGGTAAAAACGACAGGGCCGTGAAGAACAGCAGCGTCTGAATGGGCACCGAGTAACTGTTCCCCGACGGGCCGCTTGCAACCACAAGGGGCAACGATGCGCCAGCCGACTGCGCCATGGCAGAGCCCGGGAACACAAGCGACCACAGCACCGCAGCGCCCACAAGCGCGGCGGATCGCCGAGCCCATGCCAGTCGTTCAGACATGCCCGGCTCCCTGCGCCCGTTGCGCGGCAGCTGCCATTTCGGCCTGAAACGACGTTGATGCCACAGGCGCAGCGGGAGCAGCGATGCCAGCCTGCATGGGCAAAACATGCAGGCAAGTGATGTGCTGCGGAGTTACGCCGATCACAAGGCAGGTGCGGGCGTGTTCGGGCCCCACCTCCACCGTCACCACTTTTTGGTGCGGCCCCACAGCCACCGCCGACACCACTTTCGAGGCCGCACCGGGAGCCAAGCCGCCTATCGCATGGCGTTGCTGCAACCGGCGAACGGCCCAGGGCAACATCGCCATGACCCCGACGAACAGGATCACGACGAGCAGGGTTTGGGTGATGCTTGCGCTACCCACGGCTGACCCGACGCAGACGCTCGGAAGGGGTCACCACATCGGTCAGGCGAATACCGAATTTGTCATTCACCACCACCACTTCGCCCTGGGCAATCAGGTAGCCGTTGACGAGCACATCCATTGGCTCGCCCGCCAGCGCGTCGAGCTCCACCACCGAGCCCTGGGCCAGTTGCAGGATGTACTTGATGGGAACCCTGGTACGCCCAAGCTCCACCGACAGCTGGACGGGGATATCAAGCACCATGTTGATGTCGTTGACAGACCCGTCTGGCGTACCAGAAAACGGCTGCATGGCCTCACCAAACAGGGGTCCACCCTGCTCGGCTCCAGCGGGCTTTTCATCCGAGCTTTTTTGCTCCTCCAGCGCCTCGGCCCAGCCAGCAAACGGATCGTCTGCTCCGGCTTCTTTGCCGTTGTCTTCAGTTGACATTTTTTTCTCCCAGCCAGCTCATGTCGGACGTGCGCAGGCACTCTTCGATACGAATGGCGTATTTGGAATTGTGGGTGCCATACTGGCATTCAAAAATGGGGACTCTGCCAATGGACGCACGTATACGAGGCTCGCGGTCCAGTTCGATGAAATCCCCCGGCTTCATCGCAAGAAGTTGCCCCACCGTAGCGTCAGCCCGCGCGAGCTCAGCCACCAGCGTCACCTCAGCTGCCTGGATTTCACGCGTCAAAACACGCACCCAGCGCCGGTCCACCTCAATGGAATCGCCCTGCGTTGACGAATACAGCACGTCGCGGATGGGTTCAAGCGTCGCATACGGCATGCAGATGTGAATGGCGCCTGACAGGTCGCCAATCTCCAACTGAAAAGCCGTTGAGACCACGATTTCGCTGGGGGTTGCGATATTGGCGAACTGCGGCTGCATCTCTGAGCGCTGGTAGTGAAGTTCGAGCGGGTAGATGCCTTGCCAGGCTTTCTTGTATTCGGCACAGATGACATCGACCAGGCGGTTGATCACGCGCTGCTCGGTGGGCGAAAAATCTCGACCCTCGATGCGGGTCTGAAACTTGCCAACGCCGCCGTACAGCGTGTCGATGATGCCGAACACCAGGGACGGTTCGCACACAATCAACCCGCTACCCCTTAGCGGCCTGATGGCGAGAATATTGAAATTGGTGGGGACCGCCAGTTCGCGCAGGAAGGCGCTGTAACGCTGCACCGATACCGTTCCCACTGAGATTTCAGGGCTGCGCCGGATGAAATTGAACAGCCCGATCCGAAAGTTCCGGGCGAAACGCTCGTTGACGATTTCCATGGTCGGCATCCGTCCGCGGACGATGCGTTCCTGGCTGGAGATATCGTAA